>DATHWJ010000197.1:0-17921 GCA_035460745.1 Ideonella sp.
GAAGATGCGCGCGCGGATGTCCGCCGGCACGCCGGGGCCGTTGTCGGCCACGCGCAGCGTCACGTGTTCGCCGCTGACGCTGGCCTGCAGGGTCACGCGGCGCGGTTCGGGCTGGCCGGTCAGCGCCTGCTGCGCGTTGACGAGCAGGTTCACCAGCACCTGGCCGATCTGGTCGGCGTCGATGTGCAGCGCGGGCAGGCCGGCGTCGAAGCGCTGCTCGACCTCGATGCCCGAGCTGCGCAGGTTGTAGCCCACCAGATCCACCGCGCCGGCCGCGATGTCGCCCAGCTGCGCGAAGCGGCGCTGCGCCGGGCGCTGCCGCGCCATCGACAAGAAGGTGCGCACGATGCGGCCGCAACGGTCGGCAGCGGCGTGGATCTTCAGCGCGTCGGCCTTCACCGCCGGGTCCAGCGCCTTGCGTTCGAGCAGCGCCGAGCGGCCCATCAGGATGGCCAGCGGGTTGTTCAGCTCGTGTGCCACGCCGGCCAGCAAGGCCCCCATCGCCGAGAGCTTTTCGCTCTGCCGCAAAGCCTCGCGCTGGCTGGCGATCTCGCGCTCGGCCTTCTTCTCGGCGCTGAGGTCGGCGGCGAAGGCGGTGAAGTAGGTCGCCGAGGCCACCCGCGTGATCGAGACCGACATCTGGATAGGCAGCAGCGTGCCATCGGCACACTGGGCCAGGACTTCGCGGCGGTCGCCCAGGCGCGGCCCGCGGTCGGCCGACAAGGCACGCTGCAGACTGTCGCGGTAGGCCTCGCGCTGCGCCGGGGCGAGCAGCAGATCCACCAGCTCGCGCTGCAGCACCGCTTCGCGCCGGTGGCCGAACATGGCCTCGGCGGCGGGGTTGAATTCGACCACGCGCCAGTCTTCGTCCATCGTGATGACGGCCAGGTGGGCGTTGTCGACGATGGCCGACTTGAAGGCTTCGCTCTCCTGCAGCCGCCGCGTGGCCTCGCGTTGCGTGGCCAGCGACGCGGCCACCGCTTCGGCCGCCGGCCGCCACAGCCGCGGCAGCCGCGGCACCGCAGCCGCGAGGTCCTGCGAAGCCTGCTGGATGTAGCCGGCCAGCGCGAGCGCCGGGTCGATGAGCTCGCGCCGGAGCAGCCACAGCGCGACGAAGAAGTTCAGCCCCAGGATGGCCACGATCACGCCGTAGGGCACGAAACGCGGCAGCAGCAGCCGCGTGATCTCGGCATCGTGGAAGGCATAGACCAGCGTCCAGGGCGCATCCGGCAAAGGGTGGGCGACCATCGTGTGCCGCGCCACGGCCTGGATCTGTCCCGGTGCGGCGCGCGCCGTGGCCAGCGCCCTGCCCAGCGCCTGCCGGTCCACGTCGGCCGGCCACAGCGCGGCAAAGTGGCCTATCGTGTCCGGCGCCGACCCGGCCGAGTCGGACAGCACCCGGTCGCCAGCGTCCAGCACCCACAGGCGCCCCACTTCCAGCGGCATCTCGCGCACCAGCGCTTCCAGCGTGACGAGCTTGACGTCGGTGCCGACGATGCCGGCAAAACGCTGCTGCACATACACCGGGCTGCCCAGCGAGACCATAGCGCCGGCGCCGAAAGCGTCGATGTAGGGCTGCGTCCAGTACGGCTGGCGAGCGCTGTTGGCCTGCGGTGTGCCGGCGCTGAAGATCTCGTAGTCGAACCACTGCTTCACGCTGCCGCGCAGCGACGGCCTGCCGCTGCCCTTGATGACCTCGGCGCTGGGCGCCCAGGGGTAGATGGCGACGAAGTCTCGGCTGGCGGCGAAGAAGTACGACCACTGGAAGTAGTGCGTCACGTTGTGCGTGAGCCGCACCAGGCCGAACAACTCCAGCGCCTGGTCGAGCACCACGCGGCCGGTGGCCGGCTGGCGCGGGTCGCCGGTGAACCACAAGAGCTGGCCGACACGGTCGCGCTGCTCGGGCGGCACCGCGTCCAGCGTGTAGCCGTCCAGTGCTTCTTCGTGCAGCCGCGGCGAAAATTGCTCGCGCAGCCGGCTCGGTGCGCCAGGCGGGCTGCTCAGGTAAGCCTCGGACCAGGCGCGCATCTGCGCCACGTGGTCGCGCGCCTGCTTGGCCACCGTGTTCAGCGTCACGCCATGGCCGCGGGCGGCGCCGGCCAGGTCGCGCAGCACATGCGCGCGCTGCTGGCGGTACTGCAGCGTGGCCAGCACCAGCACCACCAGCACCAGCGGCAGCGTCAACCCCAGCATCAGCCAGCGCGTGCGGCGCGACAGTCGGCTTTCGGCCGCGGGCGGCGCGCTGGTCGTGGTCACGCCGGCTCGGTCTCTTCAGGCCCGCACGTACATGTAGCCCACGCCGCGCACCGTCTTGATCACCTCGGGCTTGGTGGGGTCGGGCTCGATCTTGCGCCGCAGCCGCATGATGCGCAGGTCGATCGAACGGTCGAACACATCCCAGTCCTTGTGGTGCGCGTGCTCCATCAACTGGTCGCGGTTGAGTACGCGGTTGGGGTTGTTGCTCAGCACCTGCAGCAGGTCGTACTCCATCGACGTGATGGCGATCTCGGCGCCGTCGGGGCCGTAAAGTTTGCGCGCCACCAGGTTGAGCCGGCAGCGGCCGAAGGCGGCCACGCCGGGCGGCATGTGCTCGGGCGACTGCGGTGCCGCCTCGCGCCGCCGCAGCACGCTGCTCACGCGCGCCTGCAGCTCGCGCATGTCGAAGGGCTTGCCCAGGTAGTCGTCGGCGCCGATCTCCAGGCCCACCACGCGGTCGATCACCTGCGCCGCGGTGGTCAGCATGATGATGCCGGTGCGCGGGCAGTGTTCGCGCACCCAGCGAGCCAGCGACAAGCCGTCTTCGCCGGGCATCCGGATGTCCAGGATCGCCAGGTCGGGCGGCTGGGCCGTCATCAGCACACGCGCCTGCATCGCATTGCCGGCGGTGAGCACGGCATGGCCGAGACCGGTGAAGTACTCCTGGAGCACCTCGACCAGTTCGGGTTCGTCATCGACGATGAGCAGGCGGGCGGCGGCGGTCATGGCAGAGCAGTATGCCGGCGTCGTGCGGCGCGACCGGCGTGCCTGATACAAAAGAAACAGGCGCCGCTGCGGATCTCCCGTCGGGAGATGAAGCCGGCTGCACTGCTGCCTGCGCTCGCGGCCAACCACCACCGTATCCATGGTTGGCACCGGTGCGGCAAGCGGCTGGCCAGTATGGGTGACCGGAGCGGCTCAGTCCAGGCTGATGTTCTTTCGCTGCACGAGCGCGGAGTAGACCTTCGCCTTCAGCGCCGCCTGCCTTTCGATCTCCGATGGCGACCACGGGATGGTTTCGAAGGCGAAGGTCTCGAATCGCGCTCTCACGTCCGGCTCGGCGAGCGCCTTCTGCACATCGGCGTTGACCTTGTCGCGCACCGCGGCGGGGAGTCCGTGCGGTGCGACCAGCACCACGAAGGAGTTCACTTCCAGACCCGCTGGGCCGCCCGACTCGGCCATGGTCGGGACATCGGGCATCTGCGCGAGGCGCTTCGGTGCCGCCACCGCGATGTAGCGCAGCTTGCCCGCCTTGAACGCGCCCTGGCTCGACGGGATGCTGCCGAAACTCCATGCCACGTCGTTGGCGCCGACCGACATGAACAATTGCGAGACTTCGCGGTACGGCACGTGCTGCATCGAGATGTCGGTCAGGGACTCGAGTTGCTCGGCACCCAGGTGGCCCGGGCTGCCGACACCCCACGAACCGAAGGTGATCTGGCCGGGACGCGCTTTCGCGGCGGCCATCAGGTCCGACATGGACTTCAACTTCGAGTCGCTCGCTACCGCGACGAGGAAAGGCGTGCGAAACAGCGCCGCGACAGGCTCGAAGGTCTTCAGCGTCTCGAAGCCACGCGACTTGTAGAGGTAAGGCAGCGCCGACAGATGTTCGCTGTCGAGCTGCAGCAGCGTATGGCCGTCGGGGGCGGCACGCTTGGCGGCGTCGATCGCGATGAAGCCCGCGCCCCCCGGCTTGTTGTCGACCGATACGCGCTGGTTCCAGGTCTTGCCGAGCTTCTCGGCAACCAGTCGCAGCACGGCGTCCGGGCCACTGCCAGGAGCGAACGCGGTGACCAGCGTCACGGGTTTGGATGGGAACGGCTCGGCAGCGTGGGCCAGGCTCGCGGCGACGGTCGCCGCCGTGCACAGCAGCAGTGGGGGGATGGTCTTCATGGATGTCTCCGTTCGTAGTGGTTCGTGAAACTCAGCCGGCGTCGGGTTGAAGCGCCGGGGCAGCGCGGCGGAAGGCTTCGATCTCCGCGCAGGCAGCGTCGATCGAGAGAATCGCGGGCCAGCGCGCCACATCGACGCCGAAGCGGCGCGCGCTCTCGACCTGTGGCACGAGGTAGACGTCGGCCAGGGTCGGCACGCTGCCAAAGCAGAAGTCGCCGCGCCGGTCGTCGGCCGCGAGCAGGGCCTCGATGGCGTCGAAGCCCGCGACCATCCAGGTGGCGCACCAGGTGCGCACCGCCGACTCGTCCGCACCGAAGTGCTTGCGCAGCGTCTCGAGGATGCGCCGGTTGTTGACCGGATGGATGTCGCAGCCGACGATGGCCGCGAGCGCACGTACTCGCACGCGAGCGTCGGGGTCCGAGGGCAGCAGCGGTGGTTGGGGGTAGCGTTCCTCGAGCCATTCGAGGATGGCGGGGCTCTGCGTCAACACACGGCCATCGTCCAGCACCAGCGCCGGCACCAGGCCTTGAGGGTTCACCGACTTGAAGTCCGCGGCCAGGTGCTGCTCGCTGCGCAGGTCCACGGCGACGTACTCATGCGCCAGGCCCTTCAGGTTCAGCGCAATGCGCAGGCGATGCGAGGTCCCGCTGCGGAAGAAGTTGTAGAGCTTCATCGCGCGTGTCACTCCGCCGCGCCGACCTGCAAGACGATCTCGCCCACGCCTGCCACGTGGCCGTCGATGCGGTCGCCCGCCACGACAGGCCCTACGCCTTCGGGCGTGCCGGTGAAGATCAGGTCGCCGGGCTGCAGGTGGTAGAACTTCGACAGGTCGGCGACCAGTTCACGGATGTTCCAGATCAGCTTGTTCAGGTCGGACTTCTGGCGCGGCTGGCCGTTGACCGTGAGCGCAAGTTCGCCCTGCGTCAGCACCTGGCCCGGCATCGGTACGATCTCCGAGACGACGGATCCCTCTTCGATGTCCTTGCCCAGGTCCCACGGCCGGCCCTTGTCGCGGGCAACCAGTTGCAGGTCGCGCCGCGTCATGTCGAGGCCGCAGGCGTAGCCGTAGATCAGCTCGTGTGCGTCGGCTTCGGCCACGCGGAAGCCGGGCTTGCCGATCGCCAGCACCAGCTCCATCTCGTAGTGGTAGCTCCCGGTCTCGGGTGGATAGGCGACGGTCGCGCCGGACTCGACCAGCGACGAGGGTGCCTTGGTGAAGTAGAACGGCACCTCGACCGACTTGTCGACCGGGCGCCCCATTTCGACCGCGTGGGCGTGGTAGTTGCGACCGACGAAGAACAGCCGATGGATGGGCAGGCGCGCTGCCGTGCCACGCACGGGCAGCGAGTAGACCGGGGGCGGTGTCCAGAGGTATGAAGTTGCAGTCATGAAGGTTCTCCTTTGAGCGGGGTCAACCGCGGTTCTCGAATACGCCGAGCTTCTTGTGCAGCGGCGTTTCGTCGGCGATGAAGAAGAAGGCAGCGTCTGCCGACGGGTTGCTCAGCGTCACGGGGCTGTAGCCCGGGGCGCAGCAGGTGTCGGCTTCGGCCAGCGTGAAGTCCTGGTCTTCGATGCGGACCTGGGCCGCGCCTTCGATCAGGTGGAACACGACTGCGGGCGAACGCACCGGCAGCCTCAAGGTTTCGCCCGGCCGCAGCATCAGCGCGTAGAAGCCCAGGATGTTCTGGGCGTGGCCGCCGGTCTCGGGATTGGTGTAGGTGACCTGCACGGCTTCCGTCGCCGGCTGGTTGTCGGCCAGGGCCACCAGCGCCGCCCGCGCGTCGGCCCAGGGGTAGCGCAGCATCGGGTAGGCCTTGTCGGCGCGCTCGAACACGGCCGTCGGCACGAGCCCTGCGCGCGTGTAGGCGCGTTCACCGTGGCCGGGCCTGGTCGGCTGGCGGCCGCCATCGACGTGGTAGCTGGCTTCCAGGTAGTAGACGAGCGGCAGGTCCAGCACATCGAGCCAGACCACGGGCTCGGTGCCGTCGTGCCCGTGCTCGTGCCACAGGCCCGTGGGCGTCAGGATCAGGTCGCCGCGCTTCATGGCGCATTTCTCGCCATCGACCGTCGACCAGGCACCCTCACCCTCGACGACCATGCGCACGGCGTTGGGCGTGTGGCGGTGCGACGGGGCCCATTCGCCCGGCAGCAGCAGCTGCATGCCCAGGTACATCGCGGCACTGGCCTGCATCTTGTCCAGCCCGTGCCCGGGATTGGCCAGCACCAGCACGCGCCGCTCGGCCTTCTCGATCGGGGTCAGCTCCCCGGCCTTCATCAGCAGCGGGCGCAGCGCCTCATACGGCCAGTGCGTGGCGCGGGTCTGCGGACGGGGCTTGCCCGGTGGCAGCACCGCCCGCAGGTTGGGCCACAGCGGCACCAGGTTCTGCGCCTTCAGCGCGGCCACGTAGTCGGTCGGCAAGTCTTCCAAACGTCCGAGATCGCTCATTGAAGTTCTCCTTGGATGTCCACAAGACAGTTGCCGGCGGTCCAGCCGTACAGCCACTCCATCGCGTCATAGAAGCGCTCGGGGGTGCGGCCCTTCCACAGCTCATTGCGCACCAGGCGCTCGACCCCCTTGGCGTGGAAGATGCGGCCCATCTCGCGTGCCGACAGCACGATGCGGGCGGCGCGGGCCACCCGCGAGCGCTGGTAGTGCTGGAAGGCCTTGGCGAAGTCGTTGCCGTGCACACGCAGTGCCTCGCCCAGCGTGACCGCGTCCTCCATCGCCATGCAGGCTCCCTGGGCCAGGTACTGCAGCGTCGGATGCGCCGCATCGCCCAGCAGCGCGACGCGGCCGTGGACCCACTGGCCGATCGGCTCGCGATCGGCGGTAGCCCAACGCTTCCAGTCCTTGGGCAGATCGATCAACTGGCGCGCGCGTGGGCAGATGCCGTCGAAGTAGCTCTGCACTTCTTCGCGGCTGCCTTCGCGCACGCTCCACGCTTCCTTCTCGCGGCTGTGGAAGGTGACCACCACGTTGTACTGCTCGCCGCCGCGCAGCGGGTAGTGCACCAGGTGGCAGTTCGGGCCGACCCAGATGCTGGCCGCGTTCCATTGCAGGTCCTGGGGGAAGTCCCGCCTGTCGACCACCGCGCGGTAGACCACATGGCCGGAAACGCGCGCCTCGTCGCCGACGTACTGCCGGCGCACGGCCGACTTCACGCCATCGGCTGCGATCAGCGCGATGCCGCGGTGGCAGTGGCCTCGCGCATCGACAACCGTGACGCCGGAGTCGTCCTGCTCGACGCGTTGCACCTGGGTGGAGGTCGCGACCTGGATGCGGTCGGTGGCCTGCGCGCCTTCGAGCAGCGATGCATGCACGTCGGCCCGGTGGATCACCGCGTAGGGGTTGCCGAAACGTTCGCGAAACGCCTCGCCGGTCGGGATGCGGCCGACCAGCGTTTCATCGAGCGCGTCGTGCATCACCATCTCGTCGGTGTAGACGGCCTTCGCTCGGGCGATCTCGCCGATGCCGAGCGCGTCGAACGCGGCGAATCCATTCGGCCCGATCTGGATGCCGGCGCCGATTTCACCCAGCTGCGCCGCCTGCTCGAGCACCTTGACGGAGAAGCCGCGCCGCACGAGAGCCAGCGCCGCGGCAATGCCGCCGATGCCACCACCCGCCACCAGCACCTGGGGCGCGCCCTGCGAGGTTTCTGTCACGTCTGTCTCCATGCGTCGTTGATGTGGGTCAACTGTCCGTTTTCCACACTATTGCGTAAAGACAAAAGTCGGAATACTCTGAATATCGTTTTTATATAAACAGAGATGGCCAAGCTCGATCTCGACTGGCTCGGCGTCTTCGTCGAGATCTACAAGACCCAAAGCGTGTCGCGTGCCGCGCAGAGGCTGGGCATCGCGCAGGCGAGCGCCAGCATTGCCCTCAACAAGCTTCGCCACCACTTCGACGACCGGCTGTTCAGCCGAACCTCGCAAGGCATGGAACCCACGCCGAGGGCGCAGAGCATCTATCCCGAGCTTCAGGAGGTGCTCGTACGCATCGAGAAGGCGCGCGGCACGGGCAACACGTTCGCGCCGGCCGACGCCAGGCGCGAGTTCCGGATCTGCATGACCGACATCAGCGAAATCGTGCTGCTGCCGAAGCTGATCAACCAGTTGCAGCGGACGGCCCCGGGGGTGGGTGTCGAGGCAGAGAAGTTCACCGCCGAGAGCCGGCGCAGGCTCGAGTCAGGCGAGGTCGACCTGGCCGTCGGATTCACGCCCAACCTCGAGGCAGGCTTCTATCAGCAGGCGCTGTTCGCACAGAACTTCGTGTGCCTGGCGTCGGCTGAACATCCCCGCGTGCGCTCCAAGCTGAGCCGGCGCACCTTCTCGGCCGAGGGCCACATCGTCGTCACCGCGTCCGGCACCGGCCACTCCATCATCGACAAGGTGCTGGCCAAGCACAAGGTCGAGCGCCGCGTCGTGCTGCGGGTTCCCAGCTTCCTTGGCGTGGCGCGCATCGTCGCGCAGACCGAACTCCTGGTCATCGTTCCCAGGTTGCTTGGCCAGGCGCTGGCATCGCAGGAGAGTGTCCAGTTGCTGGAACCTCCCGTCCCGCTTCCTGCCTACAAGGTCAAGCAGCATTGGCACGAGAGGTTCAACGCCGATGCAGGGAACATCTGGCTGCGCAGGACGATGGCAGACCTGTTCTCGGGGCACGGGTTGGATGCCTGACACGTACCGCGCGTGGGAGTTGCCGCCCAGGGCGAGCTTGCCGCCTGAAACATGGGCTACGAGCTCGCGCCGTCGTGGCTGTCGATCGGGCTGAGCAGCCATGGCAAACTCACCCACGACAGCGACCCATGTCCGAAGTGAGGCGCAACAGCCCGGCTCAAGCCGCGCTGTTGTGACCCTCGGCCCGGCGGCGAAGGGGCGGCTCGGCGCGCCACTCGCTCCGGCTCTCGAACATGAGATCGCACCCCGTGCAGCGGTACCGCCCGGTGGGGCGCAGCACGCCGGTTTCACTACGAGCGATGATGGGCCCGTAGCTCGCTGCACCGCAGTTGCGGCAAGAGTTGGGTGGCCTTCGGGGGCTTTGCAGAGGGGTCATGCACCAGACCCGGCTCAGCAATAGATCCAGATGCGCCACAACCATGCAGGCACGCGGTTGACTGCAGGACGGTAGTGCTGGCGAAGCAGGTTGCTCATGGGTAACTCCTTTCAAACACTGTACAGGCATACAGCACCGTGCACAAGACCCCGGCCTTGAGGTCGCGGTTGCCGCCGAAGTCGCAGCGGCCCTCAAGCCACAGGCTGCACGGTCGATATGGATGGTTTCGCCCCCCTCCATGCGCGCCATCCTTGCACTGCTCCTCGGTTTGTCAGGCGTCAACGCGCTGTGCGCCGAATTGCCGCCCTGCGCCAAGCCCGTCCGCTACGCTGCCGAGTGGTTCCCCGCGCCGGAGATCGACCACACGAGATCGTCCGCGCAGGTGACCTCGATAGGCGCCTCGGCCAAGGGCCAGGGCAAGGGCCTGCAAATCGGTCACGTGGTGGTGGAGACCAAGCTGGGCGTGCACCCGCAGGATTCGTGCACGGGTGTCGTGGTGCGTCTGGGTTTCATCAAGCCCGTGCTTCGGGTGGCCAGCGAGATCCCCGAAGGCAGTTGCGCCTACGCCCGGGTCCTGAACCACGAGAACACTCACGTCCGCATCTATCGCGACATCGCGGAGCGGTTTCGCAGGCTGGAATATCCCTGGCCCGACCGGGCCAAGCCCGCGGCCATCCTGGCCCATGCGCAACAGGAGCTGGCCCGGCTGATGCGGGCGCAGCAAGAGTTCGACAGCGCCGACGAGTACGCGAAGAACCAGACGGTGTGCGGTGGCGAGATTCTCAGGCTGGTGAAACTGCCGTCGCAGCCGGCCACAGGCTCGAAACGCAGCTGACAACCTCCCCCCCACGGGCCGTCCGGCCCTTCGGAGCGCCCGCAGCACAGCGCTCCGTACAGGCCGGCGGCAACCCGCTGCTAGACTGCCCCACCACCCCCAGAACGCCCTCCCCGCATGGAAACCCCCGGCAATCTTTTCGTCGTCGCGGCGCCCAGTGGCGCCGGCAAGTCCAGCCTCGTCAAGGCGCTGCTGGAGCTCGATTCCCACCTGCGAGTCTCGATCTCGCACACCACGCGGGCGCCGCGCGGCCAGGAGCGGCACGGTCGCGAGTACTGGTTCGTCTCGCGCGACGAGTTCCGCGCGATGGTCGACCGGGCCGAGTTCTTCGAATGGGCCGAGGTGCATGGCAACCTCTACGGCACCTCGCGGCTGAGCATAGAAGCGCGGCTGATGGCCGGCGAGGACGTGGTGCTGGAGATCGACTGGCAGGGCGCGCTGCAGATCAAGCAGCTCTTCCCCTATGCCATCCTGATCTTCATCCTGCCGCCGAGCTGGCAGGAGTTGGAGCAGCGGCTGAACCGGCGCGGCGAAGACCCGCCCGACGTGATCGCACAGCGCATGGTCAACGCCCGCATCGAGGTGGCGCAGGCCCGCTCCTTCGACTACGTTATAATCAACAGCTTGTTCGAGACAGCGCTGTTCGACCTCAAGACGGTCGTGCATTCGCAGCGGCTGAAATACGCCGCCCAGCGCCGGGCCAAGTCCGCGGTGTTCAGCGCGCTGGACCTGACCGGTCTCGAAGACAGCCCGACACGCTAGTTTCTTTCGCCGTGCGGCGCTCAGCCCCGGCTGCAAGTGCCGCCCGCCCTTTCCTCTCACAGGACACCCCGACCATGGCCCGTATCACCGTCGAAGATTGCCTGGAAAAGATCCCCAACCGCTTCCAGCTCGTGCTCGCCGCCACCTACCGCGCGCGCATGCTGAGCCAAGGCCACACCGCCAAGGTCGAGTCGAAGAACAAGCCGGGCGTGACCGCGCTGCGCGAGATCGCCGCCGGCGAGATCGGCATCGAGATGCTGCGCAAGGTTCCGACCTGAGCCAGGTCCCGGCAGCACCGGCTGCCTGAAGCCAACATCCCCGACGGGCGCCACGAGGCGCCCGTTTTGTTTTTGCCCACCGCCGTTTGCGCTGCAGCCGCGTACGCTGGTTTCGCCAATGCCCAGCCACGGTGTCGTGCCTATGGTGCGGCCCGGGGGCTGCGGCTGACCATCTAAGCTAAATTCCGAGCATGGGTATTCGCTCCTTCGCCGCCGAGCTGCTGCCATCCGCGCTGCAGGGGCTGGTGCGCCCGTCGGCGGCCGGCGCCGTGATGGCGCCCGAAGTGAGCTCCTTTGCCGACTTGACTGACAAGCTCGGCTACCTGGTCAAGGCCGACCTGAAAAAGGTCAGGGACGCCTACAAGTTTGCGGACGAGGCCCACCTGGGCCAGTTCCGCGCCAGCGGCGAGCCCTACATCACCCACCCGATCGCGGTCGCCGGCCTGGTGGCCGACTGGCGGCTCGACGCGCAGGCGGTGATGGCCGCGCTGATGCACGACGCGATGGAAGACTGCGGCATCACCAAGACCGAGCTGATCGAGCGCTTCGGCGCGCCGACCGCCGAGCTGGTCGATGGCCTCACCAAGCTGGACAAGCTGCAGTTCTCGACCCGCGAAGAAGGCCAGGCCGAGTCCTTCCGCAAGATGCTGCTGGCGATGTCGCGCGATGTGCGCGTCATCCTGATCAAGTTCGCCGACCGCCTGCACAACATGCGCACCATGGCCGCGATGGCGCCCAACAAGCGCCAGCGCATCGCCCGCGAGACGCTGGACATCTACGCCCCCATTGCCCACCGCCTGGGCCTCAACCAGGCCTACCGCGAGCTGCAGGAGCTCTCGTTCGAGCACATCTCGCCGTGGCGCCATGCGGCCCTGGCCAAGGCCGTGCAGCGCGCCCGCGGCTACCGGCGCGACATCGTCTCGCGCGTGCAGGTCGATGTCGTCAAGGCCTTTGCCGAGAACAAGCTCAAGGTCGAGGTCAGCGGCCGCGAGAAAACCGTCTACTCGATCTACCGCAAGATGCGCGAGAAGCACGCCGGCTTTGCCGACGTCAACGACGTCTTCGGTTTTCGCATCGTGGTGCCTACGCTGCCCGACTGTTATCTCTCTCTGGGCGTGCTGCACCAGCTCTACAAGCCGGTGCCCGGCCGCTTCAAGGACTACATCGCGATCCCCAAGAGCAACGGCTACCAGTCGCTGCACACCACGCTGGTCAGCCCGCTGGGCACCGCGGTGGAGTTCCAGATCCGCACCGAGGCCATGCACGCCGTGGCCGAGTCCGGCATCGCCGCGCACTGGATCTACAAGACCCATACCAAGGGCGGCAACCCGACCGACATGGCGCAGCGCCTGGGCGCGATGTGGCTCAAGTCGCTGATCGACATCCAGGACGAAACGCGCGACGCCGCCGAGTTCCTCGAGCACGTCAAGATCGACCTGGTGCCGGACGCGGTCTACGTCTTCACGCCCAAGAGCAGGATCTTGGCGCTGCCGCGCGGCGCCACGCCGATCGACTTCGCCTACGCGATCCACTCCGACGTCGGTGACCGCTGCGTCGCCGTCAAGATCAACGGCGAGCCCGCTGCGCTGCGCACCGAGCTGCACTCCGGCGACGTGGTGGAGGTGCTCACCGCGCCCGGCGCTCGGCCCAACCCGGCTTGGCTCAACTTCGTGCGCACCGGCCGCGCCCGCTCCAAGATCCGCCACTACCTGAAGAACCTGGAGCACGAGGAATCGCAGGCGCTGGGCGACAAGCTGCTGACGCAGGCGCTGCGCGCCGAGGGCCTGGGCGTGCCGCCGCGCGAGGTCGCCGAAGGCGAGGTCTCGATCTGGCCGGCGCTGCTGCGCTGGAGCGGCAACCGCAGCCCCGGCGAGCTGCTGCTGGACATCGGCCTGGGCAAGAAGATCGCCACCATCGTCGCCAAGCGCATCGCGCAGTTGCTGCGCGAGCAGGGCCAGCGCCCCGACGCGGTGATGCTGAGCCTGGGCCGCTACACCGCCACCGACAACGACGCCGGCCAGGGGCTGGTGGTGATCGACGGCGCCGAGGGCGCCTCGATCAGCATGGCGCCTTGTTGCCGGCCCATCCCCGGCGACGCCATCGTCGGCTACCTGGGCCGCGGCGAAGGGCTGGTGGTGCACACGGCCGACTGCAGCGTCGGCAAGCGGCTTTACGAGCGCGACCGCGAGCGCTGGATGCAGGTCGAGTGGGCCGAGGAGCCGACCCGCCCTTTCGAGACCGCGCTGCAGGTGCTGGTGCACAACGGCAAGGGCGTGCTGGCGCAAGTGGCGCAGGCCGTCAGCAGCGCCGAGGCCGACATCATGCACATCGACATGGGCGACGAGTCGGCCGGCGACAGCGTCGACATGAAGCTGCTGGTCAGCGTGCGCGACCGCCTGCACCTGGCCGAGGTGCTGCGCACCCTCAAGCGCTCCAGCACGGTGATGCGGGCGACACGCATCCGCCCCTGAGCCGACCCGCCCGCCCGCGCGGCACCACGGCGGCGCGCAGCGCTCACAACCCCATCGCAGCCACCACGGCCTCCACCGTGGGCCGCAGCTCGATCACGCGGCCGAAGCCCAACGCCCGTGCGCTCTCGGCGATGCGCGGGTGCGAGGCCAGCGCGGTGGCGGCCGCCCAGTCCGCGCCGGGCGCCAATGCACCCAGATGGCCCACCGACTCCGAGCTGCTGAGCAGCCAGCGCACCGTTTGGGGTTGCGCCAGCGCCTGCGCCAGCAGTGCCTGCTGCGGCCCGCCGAGCTGCGGCCCGCGCCGCGCATAGCCCTGCACGAACGCCACCTGCGCACCGCTGGCACGCAGCGTCTCGGCAAACCAGTCGCGCCCGCCGTCGCCGCGCACGATCCAGACCGGCCGGCCGGCCCAGGGCTGCTCGCGCAGCAGTTGCCACAAGGCTTCGGAGTCGAACTGCGCGGCCTGCGCCGCGGGCGCCACGATGGCCTCGCCCGGCACGCCGGCCGAGCGCAGCGCGGCCACCGTGCCCGGCCCGGTGGCCGCGGCGAGGGCCCCGGCCGGCCAGCCCGGCAGGCCGGCCAGGCACTCGAAGAAACGCGCCGCCGCGTTGGGGCTGACGAACATCACCAGCGGCTGCTCCGCCGCGATGGCCGCGGCCGCCACGCAGCGGTACATCGCCCGCACCGCGTCCGGGTCGGGCGCCGCCACGATCGTGATCAGCGGCAGCGCCTCCGCCCGCAGGCCTCGGGCACGCAGTTTGCTGACCCACTGCCCGGCTTGGGGCTCGGGTCGCGTGACCAGGGCCAGCGGGCCCTCCCCTGCCGCGATGCCCGCCTCATCCACCCTGTCGATCACCGGTCTTCGCCGCCGCGTGCCGCGTCGCCATGGCCGCTCAAGCGGTGTCGCGGGGCGAGACCACCCCGCCGGCCAGCAGGTAGCTCTCGCCACCCGCCCCGTGCAGCAGGGCCGCCGCCTCGCGGCCCAGCGCTTCGGCCGCCTCGGTGTCGTGCACCTCGCGCTGCAAGCGGGCCTGCAGCAGCGGCCGGGTGGGATCCTGCGCGTCGCCCAACCCGACCTCCAGGTGCAGCACCGCCCCCTGCCAGCGCGCGTGCGCCGCCAGCGGCATGCTGCAGCTGCCGCCCAGCGTGCGCGAGACCGCGCGCTCGGCGTGGGTCGCCAGCCAGGTGGGCGTGTGGCTGAGCGCCGCCACCGCTTCGCGCAGCGCGGTGGCATCGGCCCGCAGCTCCAGGCCCAGCGCGCCCTGGCCGGCGGCCGGCACCATCTGGTCGAGCTCGAACAGCGCGCGGATGCGCTGTGCCAGGCCCAGGCGCTTGAGCCCGGCGGCCGCCAGCACGATGGCGTCGTAGCCGCCCTCGTCCAGCTTGCGCAGCCGGGTGTCGAGGGTGCCGCGCAGCGGCTCGATGCGCAGATCGGGCCGCGCCGCCTTGAGCTGCACGATGCGGCGCAGGCTGGAGGTGCCCACGCAGGCGCCCTGGGGCAAGGCGGCCAGGTTGGCGAAATGGTTGGCGACGAAGGCGTCGCGCGGGTCCTCGCGCTCCAGCACCGCGGCCAGCACGAAGCCCTCGGGAAGGTCCATGGGCACGTCTTTCAGCGAGTGCACCGCGAGCTGGGCCTCGCCGCTGGCCAGGGCGTTTTCCAGCTCCTTGACGAACAAGCCCTTGCCGCCCACCTTGGACAGGCTGCGGTCCAGGATCTGGTCGCCCCGCGTCGTCATGCCCAGCAGCGTCGCGGCAAGGCCGAGCTCGCTGCCCAGCCGGTCGCGCACGTGGTTTGCCTGCCACAGTGCCAGCCGGCTCTCGCGGGTGGCGATGACGATGGGCGCCGGTGGTGCCTGCTTCAGCGAAGTTTGATTCATGGTTCGAGAATTATCGCGATCTACCGCAACGCTGCTACGATTGCCGATTGGTAATCTGGTTACGTCCACTGGAGTCCTTCATGCCCAGCGCCACCCGTCCCGCCAAGCCCGCCAGGAAGACCGCGTCCAAGCCACCTGTCCCTCGTAAAACACGCAGCGCCAACGACGCCGTGGAGAAGAACAAGGCGCTGGTCGAAGATATCCGGTTACTCGGACGCATCCTGGGCGACGTGATACGCGAGCAGGACGGCCGCGCCGCCTTCGACCTGATCGAGCGGGTGCGGCAGCTCTCGGTGGCCTACCGGCTGAAGAAGGACGCCAGCGCCGGCCGCGTGCTGGACCGGCTGCTGAAGAACCTCTCGGCCGACCAGACGGTCACCGTGATCCGCGCCTTCAGCTACTTCTCGCACCTGGCCAACATCGCCGAAGACCGCCACCACGTGCGCCGCCGCATGCACCACGAGGCCGCCGGCACCTTCCAGGAGGGCTCGCTGACCCACTGCTTCGAGAAGCTGGCGCGCGCCGACCACCGCGGCGCCGACATCGCCGCGACGCTGGAGAAGGCCTACATCGCGCCGGTGCTCACCGCCCACCCGACCGAGGTGCAGCGCAAGAGCATCCTGGACGCCGAACGCGCGGTCGCCGAGCTGGTGGGCCAGCGCGACGAGCTGCGCACCGAGCGCGACCGGCAGGACAACGAAGAGCTGATACGCGCCCGCGTGACCCAGCTCTGGCAGACCCGCATGGTGCGCTACACCAAGCTCACCGTGGCCGACGAGATCGAGAACGCGATCTCCTACTACCACGCCACCTTCCTGCGCCAGATCCCGCGCATGTACCGAGAGGTCGAGCAGGCCCTGCCCGGCCACCCGGTGGCCACCTTCTTCCGCATGGGCAACTGGATAGGCGGCGACCGCGACGGCAACCCCAACGTCTCGGCGGCCACGCTGCACATGGCGCTCTCGCGCCAATCGGAAACCGCGCTGCGCCACTACCTCACCGAGGTGCACTCGCTGGGTGCCGAGCTCTCCACCTCGCAGACGCTGGCGCCGGTCAGCGCCGAGATGAAGACGCTGGCCGACAGCTCGCCCGACCGCAACCCGCACCGCGACGACGAGGCCTACCGCCGCGCGCTGATCGGCATGTACGCCCGCCTCGCGGCCACCCTGCACAAGCTGACCGGCACCGAGGCGCTGCGCCACGCGGTGGCGCCGCAGAACCCCTACGCCACGCCCGGCGAATTCCTGGCCGACCTGGCCGTGATCGAGCGCTCGCTGCGCTCGCACCACGCCCAGGCGCTGATCGCGCCGAGGCTGGCGCCGCTGATGCGCGCGGTGCAGGTCTTCGGCTTCCACCTGGCCACCGTCGACCTGCGGCAGAGCTCGGACCAGCACGAGGCCGTGGTCGGCGAGCTGCTGCGCACCGCGCTGATCGAGCCCGACTACTCGGCGCTGGACGAGACCGCCCGCCGCGCGCTGCTGCTGAAGATGTTGAACGACGCCCGCGGCCTGCGCGTGCGCGGTGCCGAGTATTCGCCGCTGGCGCAGAGCGAGCTGGCCATCTTCGAGGCCGCCGCCGAGGGCCGCGCCAGCTACGGCGTCGATGCGATCCGCCACTACATCATCTCGCACACCGAAGACGTCAGCGACCTGCTGGAGGTGCTGCTGCTGCAGAAGGAAGCCGGCCTGATGCGCGGCACGCTGGACGGCGAAGCCCATGCCGACCTGATCGTCTCGCCGCTGTTCGAGACCATCGGCGACCTGCGCAACGCCGGCCGCATCATGCGCGAGTTCTATGCGCTGCCGGGTATCGCCGCGCTGGTCAAGCGCGGCGGCGGCGAGCAGGACGTGATGCTGGGCTACAGCGACAGCAACAAGGACGGCGGCTCCTTCACCAGCAACTGGGAGCTCTACCGCACCGAGATCGATCTGGTGGAGATGTTCTCCCCGCTGGAGAAGGCCCACGGCATCCGGCTGCGCCTGTTCCACGGCCGCGGCGGCACGGTCGGCCGCGGCGGCGGCCCGAGCTACCAGGCGATCCTCGCGCAGCCGCCCGGCACGGTGCGCGGCCAGATCCGGCTGACCGAACAGGGCGAGGTGATCGGCTCGAAGTACGCCAACCGGGAGATCGGCCGGCGCAACCTCGAGACGCTGGTCGCGGCCACGCTCGAGGCCACGCTGCTGCACCCGACCAAGACCGCGCCGAAGGCCTTCCTCGACGCCGCGGCGCAGATCAGCGAGGCCAGCTTCAAGGCGTACCGCGCGCTGGTCTACGGCACGCCCGGCTTCACCGACTATTTCTTCGAGGCGACGCCGATCCGCGAGATCGCCGAACTCAACATCGGCTCGCGCCCGGCCTCGCGCAATCCCAGCCGCAGCATCGAGGATCTGCGCGCCGTCCCATGGAGCTTCAGCTGGGGCCAGTGCCGGCTCACCATTCCCGGCTGGTTCGGCTTCGGCTCGGGCGTGGAGCAGTTCCTGGCGTCGGCCGCAACGC
>DATHWJ010000198.1:0-27593 GCA_035460745.1 Ideonella sp.
CTGGCCGTGGCGCTGGTCTCCGACCAGCCGCGGCTGGCGGCCGTGAAGGCCAAGCTGGCGGCCCACCGCGACAGCCACGCCCTCTTCGACACCGACCTCTTCTGCCGCAACCTGGAAGACACGCTGCTCAGGCTGCATGCCGAGCACGGCCTCGGAGAGGTGGCCGCGGCCGTGCCCGCCAGCCTGGCCGCGCCATCCACCCCACCCGCGCCGGCGGCGCACGGCGCCCGCCGCCTGCTGGTCGGCGGCAAGGCCGGCAGCCCCGGCTGGGAGGCACTGGGCGACGAAGCCCCCGCGGCCGACCCGGCCCGCGCCAAGGACCTCTCGCGCTTCGCCGACGGCAGCTTCGATACCCTGCACGCCGCCCAGGTGATGGCCCGCCTGGACTACCGCGAGGAGCTGCTGCACACGTTGGGCGAGTGGTACCGCGTGCTGAAGCCGGGCGGCGAGATCGAGATCAGCGTGCCCGACCTCGAAGTGCTGGCCGAGCTGATCCTGAACAAGCAGCTCGGCATGGCCGACCGCTTCATGGCGATGCGCATGATGTTCGGCGGCCACATGGACGAGCACGACTACCACCAGAGCGGCCTGACGCAGGAGTTCCTCGGCGGCTACCTCTCCAACGTGGGCTTCACCGGCATCGAGCGGGTGCAGAGCTTCCCGCACTTCCGCGACACCAGCGACCTGCGCTTCGCCGGCCGGCCCATAGCGCTGAACATGCGGGCGCGCAAACCCGCCGCGGCGACCGCAGCGGCCGCCGCCTGACGCCCGCGCCCCACCCCGCACCGCCGCCCCCATGTCCCTCGCCACCCCCTGGCCGCACGAGCGGGCCGCCGAGCTCAGCGCGCGCTTCAAGGCCTTTGCCGCCAAGCCGCAGCCGTCATGGACCTTCGTGATGTCCGACGGCAACGACGTGCTGAACTACATCCAGCCCGAGACGCGCGAGGACATGGCCGCCCTGCCCGGCTACACCTTCGTCGAGCCGCAGACGCCCGAGCAATGGGCCGCGCTGGACCTGGTGCTGGTCACCACCCACGGCAGCAACCTCGCGGCCTTCATCTTCCGCCTCAAGGCCAAGGCGCCGCAGGCGGTGATCGCGCTCTGGCTGTGGGACAACCACGTGGCCCACCTGAACAACCTGCACACGGTGCTGGGCGCGGACATCTACTTCCCCAGCCACGCCTATGCCAGCCCCTACCTCGCCAACCCGGCCTGCCTGAACGGCGGCCACGTGCCGGCCTGCTCGGCACAGTGGTCCAAAGCGCACGCCGCGAGCCTGTTCGGCGAACACGCCGAGCCGCGCAGCGGCAAGATGCTGATGAACTACGTCGACTACCAGTGGTCGTGGCGCAGCGAGCTGCTGCAGCGGGTGCGCGCCGAAGTACCCGAGGCACAGATGGTGACCATGCCCTCGGGCGACCGCTCGCGCTACTTCGCCAAGCCCTCGGCCGAGCGCTTCCGCGAGTGGCTGGGCCACAAGTGCACGCTGATACTGCCGCTGGACTCCGACCTCTCGACCCGCGTCTTCGACGCCCTGCTGGCCGGCATGGTGCCGGTGGTGCCGACCCGCGTGGTCGACTTCGACGCGGTCTTCGCGCCAGCGCTGCAGCAGGCGCTGGGCATCGTGCGCACGGCCGACTTCGAGACCGCCACGCTGCGCGCCGCGGCCCGCGAGGCCGAGGCCTTGTTCGACCGCATGGGCGTGGAGGGTGTGCAGCGGCGCCACCGCCACGCGCTGCAGCACCACACCATCGCCAACCGCTGCGACGCGATGCTGAACGCCTGCCGGCAAGCCGGCGGCGAGCAGTTCAGGATCGTCTTCGGCGCCATCGGCAACCAGCAACCCGGCCAGCACGTCATCCACGCGGCAACAGCATGAACACTACCTCCACAACCACGACCTCCCCCTACGGCGTCTGGCCCATCGAAGTCGACAGCGGCTTGACCGTCTTCGCGCCCGACCGCCTCTCCAGCCTCACCACCCACGTGCTGCTGGAGCAGGAGCGCTGGTTCGAGAGCGAGATCGCCATCGTCGCCAAGCTGCTGGAGCCCGGCATGTGCGCGCTGGACATCGGCGCCAACCACGGCGTCTACAGCCTGGCGCTGGCGCAGCACCTGAGCGGCGGCCACGTCTGGTCCTTCGAGCCCACGCAGGAGCCGCGCAGCCGGCTCACGCGCAGCATGGAGCGCAATGGCCTGGCCGGCCGCATGACCATCGTGCCCATGGGCTTGTCCAACACGCGCCGCGAGGCCACCTTCGCGATCTCGGCCAACAGCGAGCTCAACTCCGGCAACACCGCGGGCGCCGGCGCCACCACCCAGGAGACCGTGCTGCTGGAGACGCTGGACGCCTATGCCGCGCAGATCGACCGGCCTATCGATTTCGTCAAGCTCGACGCCGAGGGCGAAGAGGCCAACGTGCTGATCGGCGGTCACAACTTCTTCACCAGCCAATCGCCGGTGGTGATGTTCGAGCTGCGCCATGGCAGCCAGCTCAACCTGCCGCTGATTGCCCAGTTCGAGGCGCTGGGCTACGGCCTGTTCCGCCACCACCCGGAGCTCGACCTGCTGGTCGCCTTCCACGTGGACAGCGCCGAGCACGCCTCGGTGCTGAACCTGTTCGCCATCAAGCCCGACCGGCAAGCCACGCTGCCGCGGCTGGTGCGCCAGCAAGACTTCGTCGCCCCCGGCCCCCTCGCGGCTGCCGCCGCCGACGGCGCGCTCGCGGCGCTGCAAGGCAAGCTGCACGCCGCCTGGCCCGCGCCCACCGAAGCGCAGGCCGAGCGCCACGGCGCCATCGGCGCCATCGCCAGCGCGCACTTCGGCGCAGCCAGCGGCGGCCAGCGCGTGGCCCAGCTGCTGGCAGCGCGCGGCCAGCTGCAAGCCCTGATCGCCTCGGGCCGCGACACCAGCCCCGAAGCCTGGGTGGCGATGGTGCACACCGTCTATGCGCTGGGCCAGCAGATGGCAGCCGTGAACCTGGCGATGCACGTGCTCGCGCACTGGCCGGCCGGCCACCAGCCCAGCGGCGCCTTCATGCCGCCGCTGCTGTCCGACCTGGAGCGGCCGCAGAGCACCGATCTGGGCGCCTGGCTCAAGCTGTGCCTGCTGGAGTTCGTCGAGACGCGGCGCGCCTATTCCTCGTACTTCCTGCCCAGCGATGCGGCCAGCCTGCAACCCATGCTGGCCCACCCGGACCACAGCGCGCAGATCGAGCGGCGCGCGGTGCTGAACGAGCTGCGCCGCGGCAAGGCCCCCGATGCAGCACTGCTCAGCCGCCTCGCCCGAGGCCGCAACGGCGCGCTCTGGGCCGCCCTTGCGGCCACCGTGCCGCCCGCTGCGGCAACAGCCCCTGCGCCCCTGGCGGAGCCTGCGCTGGCGTAGCCCTCCCCTCGCGTGCTCGGCGCGCGAACAGCCCTGAGACGGGCCGACCTGCGCACAAGCCCCAAACAAAAAGGGTCCCGTTCTCGGGACCCTTTTTGTTGTGGTCGCCGAAGCGACCGAGGTCAGCGCGCTGCCGTCCTGCGCTGCTGCACGCGCATCGCCGGCGTCACGACGATCAGGTCGTTGGCCAGGTCGATGCCGCTGACCGGCACACCCTTGAAGGTCAGCAGGCGCTTGGGCTTGAGCTTGCCGCCGGAGCCGTCGCGGTCGATGCGCAGCGCCGAGCCGCCCACCGTGGGCACCAGGTCCACATAGCCGTCGGCCACCGGGTCGGTGCCGGTGTAGCCAATGCTGGCCAGCAGGTCGCGCAGGTCGACCAGGTCCTTGCCGGAGACGAAGTCCAGCAGCGTGTCTGCCGCGTCGGCCATGCCGGTGTAGGCGTAGACGTTGACGCCGGCGCCGCCGCTGAGCCTGTCCTTGCCGGGGCCGCCGGTGATCCAGTCGTCGCCGGGCGTGCCGGTGAGCTTGTCCGGGCCGGTGCTGCCGAAGATCTGCTTGACGATGATGGCGCCCAGCACCACCGGGTCATGGTCGGACGAGCGGTACGGCGTGGCCGTGTAGTAGTCGGGGCCGCAGGCCGCGCAGACCGGCTGCTTGAACTCCACGTTGTAGTCGATCACCGAGGGCTCGTCGGCATTGATGTGCCACTCGGTGGCCGAGGCCACCTTGGCACCCAGCGAGCCGCTGGTGAGCGCGTGGTCGAGCCGGCCGGCAGCACCGTCGAAGACGTAGCTGTAGCCGAACTCGTTGAAGCGGCCGATCTGGTCGACGAAGCCGGCGGAGGTCAGCAGGTCGATCGGATCTTCCTTGGCATAGGCGTTGAAGTCGCCCAGCATCAGCACGTCGCTGCTGCCGCTGCTGGCTTGCAGGTCGGCCACGAAGCTGGTCAGGCGCTGGGCCTGGGCAATGCGGGTGGCGTTGTAGCAGCCTTGCAGGTCGCCCTGGTCGGCGTCGGGGCCGCTGTCGTCGCCGCAGCTCTTGGACTTGAGGTGGTTGACCACCACCGAGAACTTCTCGCCATTGGCCGGCGCGAAGGTCTGGGCCAGCGTCGGGCGGTTGTTGACCGGGTCGGTGTCGCTGAGCGGCAGGCCCACGGTGGCGAGCTTCGCAGGCTTGTAGATCATCGCGACGCGGATCGCATCGGTGCCGGTGCCGGCCGCCGGCAGCGCGATCGGCGCATAGGTGCCGGCACCCATCTTCTGGTTCAGCGCGGCGACCAGGTTTTGCACGGCCACCTGGCCGTTGTTCTGGATCTCCATCAGGCCGACCGCGTCGGCATTGATGGCGGCGATGGCCTCGACGATCTTGTCGCGCTGGCGCACGAACTCGGCGAGGTTGTTGGCGCCGCGGCAGTTGCCGGCCGAGACGCTGCCACCCAGCGTGCAGCCCTGGCCGGTCTGGCCGTCGGCGGTGCTGCCGTCGAGGAAGGTGGTGAAGTAGTTCAGCACGTTGAAGCTGGCCAGCTTCACGTTGCCGCCGACATCGGCCGGCGCCGCGGTGCGGGGATGGTCCCGCGTGAAGACGACCTCGGCGGTCGGGTGCAGCTTGTAGTCGCCGAAGCCGGCGTTGCTGGAGGTGGCCAGGCCGTAGTCGACCACGCCGGTGACCGAGGCCACCGTGTCGCCGGCACGCAGGGTGTTGTCGGCGGCGAAGTAAGGCGTGGGGTTGGGGTTTTGCTGGCTCGTGCCGTCGTCGAGCACGATGCGACGGCGGGCGTTCTCATCGGCCAGCGCCTGGGCCGCGGGGCCGGGGCGGGCGCGGTTGGTGGGCACCTCGAGCCGGCCGCCGGCCGACAGCGTGACCTGGCCGTAGCGGCCCTGGAAGTAGTTTTGCGAGGCCGTCAGCGGGCCGTTGATCTTGACCAGCATGCCCTCGTAGCGTTCCAGGTCGTCGTTGACCGTCTCGGGCAGCGAGATCTCCAGCGGCGCCACCGTGTGGCCGCTGGCCAGCACCGTGATGCCGCTGGTGCCGGTGAGCTCCGTCACCGTGTGCGCCGCGGTGTCGGCATTGCCGGCCGCGCCGGTGTTGAACTCTGCCACGGTGCCGACCAGTTGCACCAGCTGGCCGGCCACCACGCTGGGCGCGCTGCTGGTGAATACGAGGATGCCGTCGGAGCTGAGCGGGTTGCCGTCGCCGGCCGGGTCTTGCAGGAAGAAGCCGTTGTTGTTGACGCGGGTGACGACACCCGAGGTGGTGACGCGCTGGCCGGCGAAGGGGCTGGTGCTGCCGGTGCCCTGGATGGCGGGGATGCTGACGGCCTGGGGATCGGGGTCGGTCCCGCCGCCGCAGGTGACGAGCGCCGCGGCGCTGTTGCGCGGCGCGGGCGCACCGACGCCGAAGTCGCTGGCGTTGTTGTCGGTGTCGGTGCAGCCGGCCAGCGCGCGCAGCGCGGCGGTGGTGCTGGTCAGGTTGGCACCGGTGGGCGCGCCCTCGAAGCCGGTGGGCGTGGTGCCGTAGCCGACCAGGTCGACCAGGCTGGCCGAGACCGGCTGCGTGCCGCTCAGCGGCGCGACCGCGCTGGCCAGCGCGACCTTGCCGGCCGAGCCGCTCATCGCGAGCGTGCCGATGGCGTCCGGCGTGGGCAGGTCTTGGGTGCCGCCCGCGCCTTGCAATGCCTGCACCAGGTAGTACTGGCCAGGCTGCAGGGTCAGGTTGGTCAGCGGGGTGACAGCCCAGGTGGTGCCGGCCGTGGAGGCGTACTGGACCGACCAGCCATTCAGCGAGACCGGCGCGCTGCCGGCGTTCAGCAGCTCGATGTAGTCGTTCTTCAGCGTGGCGCCGCTGTTGCCGCCCCCGCCGTAGATCTGGCTGATGACGACGCCCAGCGAGGACGCGAAGGTGGGCAGCGACAGCAGCAGGCAGGCGCTGCCGAGCAAGGCGGGTTTGAGTTTCATGGGGGGCACGGTCTCCGTCTGTTGGGGCCCCGTCCAGCAAGGCTGTGGACGGTGGAACAGGTGGAGAGTGCCGGGATTGTGTGAAACGGCCGTGTCAGACGGCACAGCCCGCGGGGCTGTCTGCCCGCCGAGGTTCAGGGCTTGGTGCCGGCTTCCAGGCGCGCCAGCGGCAGCGCGGTAACGGCCTGCTTGACGACGGCCAGGTCCAGGCCCTCGCCCTTGGCCGAGACGATCACGCCGCTGGCCAGTATCAGCGTGTACTCGGCCCGCGAGCCGTCCTTCTGCGCCTCCTCATGCACCGTGCGGTCGCCCTCCTTGTAGGTGCGCTCGCGGCTCTGCTCGGTCTCTTTCTCGGCCGTCACGCCCAGCGCGCCGGCCAGGCTGGCCATCGCCCCGACGCCCCCGCCGTCCATGATGGACAGCGCCAGCGTCTTGTCGCCGCTGCCGTAGCGCGCATCGGCGACCGAGCCGCCCAGGCCCATCGCCGCGCCGCTCTGCGTCTCCAGCGACTTGCGCGCGAGGCCGGCGACGCTCTCCGGCAGCATCGCCTTCAGGTCCGCCAGCGGCATCGCGGCCCGGCCGTTGAGCGCCAGCGCGGCGCCGCTCACCGCGCTGGCCATCTGCGCGCCCGCGGCCGCCACGGCGGCGCCGTCGGCCGCCGAAGCCGCCGCCTCCATGCGCTTGCCGGCCTCCTCCATCTTGCGCGACCACTCCTCCATCTTCTTCTGGTCGATGTTGACCTCGCCCTCCGGCGTCTTGATCGAGATCGTGCCCTGACCCGGCAGGCCCGCATCGCCCAGCGGGCCTCCCGCGGACATGCCGGGCCCGCGTATCACCAGCGCCGAGATCGCCGCGATGACCATGCTCAGCACGAAGCCGCAGATCACCGTGAAGACGGTGTAGACCACCGCCTTCTCCGGCGGGCAGCGCATCAGCACCGGCAGGCCGAGGTAGAGCAGGTAGACCGAGTACAGCCCCGCCAGCACGCCCAGCACCGCCAGCGACGGCAGCAGCGAGAAGATGCCGCCCAGCCACGCAGCGGTCAGGCTGTAGGCCACCAGCTTGGCGGCCGCGAACAAGTCCTTCTGCGCGCCGAAGTTGGGCGCCAGCGCATTGACCACCCAGGCCAGCGCATACACCATCGCCAGCGACAGGCCGTAGCCGACCACCGCATGGACCAGGCCCGAGACGAACGGCACCCGGAACGAATAGCCCAGCCCGCCGATGCCGACCAGCGACAGGCCGATGAAGCCCGCCACCGCCGGGACCAGCGCCAGCAGCATGATGTAGCGGGTGTAGAGGTCCGAGACCGTGCCTCCCTCGCCGGCCACCACCGGCCACTCGGTCTTGGGGGTGAGCAGGATGTTCTTGACGCGGTTGATCAGGGCTTGCTGGGAGTCGGTGGGAGAGCTCATGGGTGTGGGGATGGTGATGGACTGCTTGCTTTTGGGCGGAGGGGAGTGTTGGGGAGGTGGCAGGGGGCGTCAATCCCTATGGGCCCCATTTTGCTGACTGTGGATAGCGCCGCGGCCTGGTGACAGGTGGCGGCCGGTCTCGTCGATCCGGCGCCGTGCGACGGGAGCCCGGGCACCCCAAGATGCAACCAACTGTTCCCTCCGCCCGGGGCCCGCCGCCGCCGCAAGCCCTTGCATCGCCCGTGCGCCGCTCATCCGCCCCCAGGGTTTTGTTGCCAATGCCGCCGCCCGCGCGCCGCTGCCGCATCCAGAATCGAGAGGGCTGCGTACGGATGTCAGAGAGCCGCTTTCGAGGGATGGCGGCGCGGCAGCCCGGCGTTGAGGCAGCCAGGAGAAGAAAGAAGGCCGGCATGGATACGAGCGGCAGTGTGACCGTCAACTGGGTGGAGCAGCGCCTGCTGCCCGACAGCGTGGTGCGGCTGGGCATGCGCCGGCTGCTGAAGGAGCGGCTGGCCGAGATGCAGGCCACCGATACCGAGCAGGCGGCCGAGCTGGCGCAGGCCTTTTTCGAGGCGCTGGAAGACGCCGACGTGGCGCCCTGGCCCGACAAGACCAGCAGGCAGCACCACGACGTGCCCGCCGCCTTTTTCACCCGCGCGCTGGGCGGCCGCCTGAAGTACAGCTGCTGCTGGTGGGGCGACGGCATCAAGACGCTGGACGCGGCCGAAGCCGCCGCGCTGGCGCTCACCTGCGAGCGCGCCGGCCTGGAGAATGGCCACGACGTGCTGGAGCTGGGCTGCGGCTGGGGCTCGCTCTCGCTGTGGATGGCCGAGCGCTACCCGGCCTGCCGCATCACCGCGCTGTCCAGTTCCGGGTCGCAGCGCAGCTTCATCGAGAACCGGGCCGAGCAGCGCGGCCTTCGCAACCTGCGCGTGATCACGGCCGACATGAACCACTTCGACACTGGCGAGCGCTTCGACCGCGTGGTCTCGGTGGAGATGTTCGAGCACCTGCGCAACTGGCCCGAGGCCTTCCGCCGCGTGAGCACCTGGCTGCGGCCCGGCGGGCGCTTCTTCATGCACGTGTTCGCCCACCGCAGCACGCCCTATGCCTTCATCGACAGGGACGCCAGCGACTGGATGAGCCGCCACTTCTTCACCGGCGGCATGATGCCCAGCGACGACCTGGCGCTGCATTGCCAGGAGCATCTGCGGCTGCTCAAGCGCTGGCGCTGGAGCGGTACCCACTACGAGCGCACCGCCGAAGCCTGGCTGCAGAACATGGACGCCGCGCGCGACGACCTGATGCCGCTGTTCGAGCGCACCTACGGCGCGCAGGACGCGGCGCTGTGGTGGGCCCGCTGGCGGCTGTTCTTCATGTCGACGGCCGAGCTCTTCGGCTACCAGGACGGGCAGCAGTGGTGGGTCAGCCACTACCTGATGGAGCGGCGGCCTTGAGGGGCCGGCCGCCTCTCAGGCCTTGGTCATGAGCTCCCTGAGCACGAACGGCAGGATGCCGCCGTGCTTGAAGTAGTCGACCTCGATCGGCGTGTCGATGCGGCACAGCACCGCCACGTCCTGCGATGAGCCGTCGGCCCGCTTGATGCGCAGCAGCAGATCCTGCTGCGGCCGCAGGTCTTGCGAGACGCCCAGCACGTCGAAGCTCTCGTCGCCCTTCAGCCCCAGCTTCTCGTGGCTGTCGTCGCCCTTGAACTGCAGCGGCAGCACGCCCATGCCCACCAGGTTGGAGCGGTGGATGCGCTCGAAGCTGCGCGCCACGACGGCCTTGACACCCAGCAGCTGCGTGCCCTTGGCGGCCCAGTCGCGGCTGGAGCCGGTGCCGTACTCCTCACCGGCGAAGACCACCGTCGGCGTGCCGCGGCGTAGGTACTCCATCGCGGCGTCGTACACCGTCGCCTGCTCGCCGTCGAGCAGGGTGTAGCCGCCTTCGACGCGGCTGCCGTCTTCGCGCAGCGGCAGCATCAGGTTCTTGACGCGCACGTTGGCAAAGGTGCCGCGAATCATCACGTCGTGGTTGCCGCGCCGGCTGCCATAGCTGTTGAAGTCGGCCTTCTGCACGCCGTGCGCCAGCAGGTAGATACCCGCCGGCGTGCTGTCGCGGAACGAGCCCGCCGGGCTGATGTGGTCGGTCGTGACCGAGTCGCCGAGTATCAGCAAGGCCTTGGCGCCCTGCACGCCGGCGATCGCGCCGGGCTCGGGTGCGAAGCTGTCGAAGAACGGCGGCTTGGCGATGTAGGTGGATTGGGGCCAGGTGTAGACCTGCCCGGTCGGCGCGGGGATCGCGTTCCAGAGGTCGTGGTCGCTGGTGAAGTCGCCATACAGGCTGCGGAACACGGCGGGGTTCATCGCGTAGTGCAGCAGCGAGTTGACCTCGTCGCTGCTGGGCCAGATGTCGCGCAGGTAGACGGGCTGGCCGTCCTTGCCGTTGCCCAGCGGCTCGGTCTCCATGTCGATGTTGACGTGGCCGGCGATCGCGAAGGCCACCACCAGCGGCGGGCTGGCGAGGTAGTTGGCGCGCAGGTTGGGGTGGATGCGGGCTTCGAAGTTGCGGTTGCCCGAGAGCACCGCGGCGCAGACCAGGTCGTTGGCGACGATGGCCTCGTTGAACTCGGGCGCCAGGTCGCCGGCGTTGCCTATGCAGGTGGTGCAGCCATAGGCCGCGACGTTGAAGCCGAGCTGGTCCAGCCAGGGCTGCAGCCTGGTTTCCTTCAGGTACTCGGTGACCACGCGCGAGCCGGGGCCGAAGCTGGTCTTGATGCGAGGGTGCACGCTCAGGCCCTTCTCCACCGCCTTCTTGGCCAGCAGCCCGGCCGCCAGCAGCACGCTGGGGTTGGAGGTGTTGGTGCAGCTGGTGATGGCCGCGATCAGCACGTCGCCATGGCCCAGGTCGATGCCGCCCTCGGCGCTCTCGGGCGTGGTGTTGTCTATCATCTCGACCACGTTGAGGTCGGGCACCGGCTGGCGCATCGGCGGTGTCGCCAGTGTCACCGCGCGGTGCGTCGGGTAGCGCTTGCCGAGCTCGCTGTGGGCCTTGTTGAAGCCGTTCTCCGAGACGGGCGCGGAGAAGAGCTGCTCGAAGTTGCTGCGCATCTGCGGCAGCGCGATGCGGTCCTGCGGGCGCTTGGGGCCGGCCAGGCTGGGCACGATGGTGGTGAGGTCCAGCGACAGCGCGCGGGTGTACTCGATGTCGCCGGGCATCGGCATGCCGAACAGGCCCTGCGCCTTGAAGTAGGCCTCGAAATTCTCGATCTCCTCGTCGGTGCGGCCGGTGCCGCGCAGGTAGGCCACGGTCTTGTCGTCGACCGGGAAAAAGCCCATGGTGGCGCCGTACTCGGGCGCCATGTTGCCGATGGTGGCGCGGTCGACCACGCTCAGGCTGGCCGCGCCCTCGCCGTAGAACTCGACGAACTTGCCGACCACCTTCTCGCGGCGCAGCATCTCGGTCACCGTCAGCACCAGGTCGGTGGCCGTGATGCCCTCGCGCAGCTTGCCCTTGAGCTCGACGCCGATCACGTCGGGCGTCAGGAAGTAGACCGGCTGGCCCAGCATACCGGCCTCGGCCTCGATGCCGCCGACGCCCCAGCCCACCACGCCGACGCCGTTGATCATCGTGGTGTGGCTGTCGGTGCCCACCAGGGTGTCGGGCAGCGCGACGCCGTCACGCACCTGCACGCCGCGGAACAGGTACTCCAGGTTGACCTGGTGCACGATGCCTATGCCGGGCGGCACGACCTTGAAGGTGTCGAAGGCCTGCATGCCCCACTTCATGAACTGGTAGCGCTCGGTATTGCGCTGGAACTCCAGCTCCATGTTGAGCCGCAGCGCGGCCGGCGAGCCGTAGTGGTCAATCATCACCGAGTGGTCTACCACCAGGTCCACCGGCACCAGTGGTTCGATGGCCTTGGGGTTCTTGCCGAGCTCGGCCACCACGCTGCGCATCGCCGCCAGGTCGGCCAGCAGCGGCACACCGGTGAAGTCCTGCAGCACCACGCGGGCGACCACGAAGGGGATCTCGTCGGTACGCGGGCCGCTGGCTTTCCAGTTGGCGAGCTCCTTGACGTGCTCCTCGGCGACCTTCTTGCCGTCGCAGTTGCGCAGCACGGACTCCAGCACCAGGCGGATGGAGACCGGCAGCTTGCTCACCGGGCCGACACCCGCGGCCTCCAGCGCCGGCAGGCTGTAGTACTGCAGGCTCCGGCCGGCGGGCAAGGCCAGCGTCTTCAGGGTGTCGTGCAGGTTGTGCGGCATGGCGAGGGTCCTTTCAAGGGGATCACATGGCGGTGAGCGGGGGTTGGCTTCGAGCATAGGCGATGTGGATTCATGGGACAGGATGAGGGTCGGCGCCGTGCCCCTCCATGGAGGCAGGCACGGGCCCCACGAAAGTTCATGCCCGGGAGGAATAGGCAAGAGCGCTGCAGCATCGGGCACGCGCGGCGGCATCACTCGTGCGTAGCATCGCCTGATCGCCAGCTCTGGCCAGCTTTACAAGGACCATCCCCATGACCCAGCCCCTCGGCTTGTGGCGCAGCGTGTCCGGCCGCGCCGCCCATGGCCTTTACGCCTTGTGCGGCTGCGCGGCCGCCGGGCTGCCGTTGGCGCCGGCCCTCGCCGCCGGCCCTTCGCCCGGCTTCACCCCCACCCAGATCGCCCCGCAGCCCGACCGAGACGCCGGGCTGCGGGCCTTTGCGCAGCTCGAAAAGGTGCTCAAGCACCCGCGCTGCCTGAACTGCCATGTGCCCGGCGACACGCCGCTGCAGGGCAACCAGGCGGTCGTGCACTACCCGCCGATACAGCGCGGCGTGGACGGCCGCGGCCAGGCGCCGCTGCAGTGCACCGTCTGCCACAGCACGCAGAACAGCACGCTGCCGCACGCACCGCCCGGCCTGGAGACCGACGGCAAGCCGGGCTGGCACATGCCGCCGGCGAGCATGAAGATGTCGTGGGTGGGCTTGAGCGGCCCGGCACTGTGCCAGGTGGTGCGCGACCCCAAGACCAATGGCGGCCGCTCGCTGGCCGCGATCGAAGAACACATGCTGACCGACCACCTGGTGGCCTGGGGCTGGAACCCCGGCCCGGGCCGCGACCTGCCGCCGCTGGACAAGCCCGGCTTCGACGAACAGACGCGGCAGTGGATACGCAACGGCGCGCCTTGCGACGCCAGCGGCCCGCTGATGAAGTCGGTCGGCAGCACGCGTGCCCAGGCCGCCGCGAGCGGGCAGCAGCGCCAGGCCGCGGCCGACAGTGCCCTGGCGGAGCAGTTGCGCTCGCTCGCCGACACGCCCTACGCCACCCGATAGAAACAGGAAAAAACCAGGAAAGAACCCCATGACTTCATTCAAGCTGAACGGCAAGGCGATAGCCGTCGATGTGCCGGCCGATACCCCCGTGCTGTGGGTGCTGCGCGATACGCTGGGCATGACCGGCACCAAGTTCGGCTGCGGCATCGCCGTCTGCGGCGCCTGCACCGTGCATGCCGACGGGCAGCAGATGCGCTCCTGCGTGACGCCGGTGTCGGCGGTGGCGGGCATGCACATCACCACCATCGAAGCGGTGGGCAGCGACAAGGTCGGCCACGCGGTGCAGGAGGCCTGGGTCAAGCACGACGTGGTGCAGTGCGGCTACTGCCAGAGCGGCCAGATCATGTCGGCCGTGGCGCTGCTCAAGGTCAACCGCCGCCCCAGCGACGAAGAGATTGCCCTCGCGATGAGCGCCAACATCTGCCGCTGCGGCACCTATGCCCGCATCCACGCGGCCGTCAAGGACGCCGCCAAGGCGATCGCCTGAAGGGATTGGTTTCATGCAAACAGAACACCTGATGCAGCGCATTGACGCCGCCGGCCTGGCCGCCCTCAGCGGCGCCCGCCCCCATGCGCCCGCGCCGGCCGACACGGCGGCCGGCGGCCTGGCCCGCCGCAGCTTCCTGAAGATCAGCCTCGGCTCGGGCTTTGCGCTCGGCGTCTTCCCGGCCGGCGCGCAGGCGCCCGCCGCGCCAGCTCCGGCCGGCCTGAAGCCGGGCCAGCAGCCCTCCGCCTTCGTCAGCATCTCGCCCGACGGCACGGTCACCGTGCGCATCGGCAAGATCGACATCGGCCAGGGCGTGCACACGGCCTTGCCGATGGTGGTGGCCGACGAGATGGACGCCGACTGGAGCAAGGTGCGCGCGGAGCTCGCCCCCGCCGGCGAGGCCTACAAGGACCCGCTCTTCGGCATCCAGATGGTGGGGGGCTCGACAACGATGAAAAACTCGTGGACGCAGTACCGCGAGATTGGCGCCCGCACCCGCGCGATGCTGCTGGCCGCGGCGGCCCGGCAGTGGAACCTGCCGGTCGCGCAGCTCAAGGCCGAGCGCGGCGTGGTGACCGGCCCGGGCGGCAAGCGCGCCGGCTACGGCGAGCTCGCCGCGGGCGCGATGGCCGAGCCGGTGCCGCAGACGGTGGTGCTGAAGACGCCCGAGCAGTTCAAGATCATCGGCAAGCCGACCGGCCGCCTCGACGCACGCGCCAAGTCCAGCGGCCAGCAGCACTTCGGCATCGACATGCAGTTGCCGGGCCTGCGCACCGTGCTGATCCACCGGCCGCCGGTCTTCGGCGCCAAGGTCGCCACCTTCGACGCCACGGCGGCCAAGGCCGTGCCGGGCGTGGAGGATGTGTTCCAGGTGCCGCTGGACCGCGGTGCGGTGGGCCTGGCCGTCGTGGCCACCGGCTTCTGGGCGGCGCGCAAGGGCCGCGAGGCACTGAAGGTGGAGTGGGACACCGCAGGCGTCGAGAAGGTCGACTCCCCCGCGCTGCTGGCCCGCTACCGGCAGCTCTCGCAGCAGCCCGGCCTGTCCGTCACGCAGGCCGACCTGGCGCCGCTGGCCACGGCCCAGAAGAAGATCGTCGCCGAGTACGTCTTCCCCTACCTGGCCCACACGCCGATGGAGCCGCTGAACTGCACCATCGACCTCGCCGACGGCAAGTGCAGCGTCTGGGTGGGCTCGCAGTTCCAGACCATAGACCAGGCCACCGTGGCGGCCGTGCTGGGCCTCAAGCCCGAGCAGGTGACGCTCAACACGATGATGGCCGGCGGCGGTTTCGGCCGGCGCGCGGCGCCCACCAGCGACTACCTCTTCGAAGCGGCCCAGGTGGCCAAGGCGCGCCAGGCCGCCGGCCGCAGCGGCCCGATCAAGCTGATGTGGACCCGCGAGGACGACGTCAAGGGCGGCTACTACCGGCCCATGCACGTGCACCGCGCCGAGATCGCGCTGGACGACAAGGGGCAGGTGCTGGCGTGGAAGCACACCATCGTCGGCCAGTCCATCCTGGCCGGCACGCCCTTCGAGCCGATGATGGTGAAAAACGGCATCGACTCGACGATGACCGAAGGCGTCGCCGAGAGTGTCTACGGCTTCCCGATGGCGCTGGAGGTGCACCACCCCAAGGTCAACGTGCCGGTGCTGTGGTGGCGCTCGGTGGGCAACACGCATACCGCCTACGTGATGGAGACGCTGGTCGACGAGATCGCGCACGCCGCCGGCGCCGACCCCGTGGCCTACCGCCGCCAGCGCCTGGCCAAGCACCCGCGCCACCTGGCGGCCCTGGACCTGGCGGTGCTGAAGTCGGGCTACGGCCGGCGCAAGCTCGCCGCCGGCCGTGCCTGGGGCGTCGCGGTGCACGAGTCCTTCGACTCGGTGGTGGCCTACGTGGTCGAGGCCTCGCTGGTGGACGGCAAGCCGGTGCTGCACAAGGCCACCGCCGCGGTGCACTGCAACCTGGCGGTCAACCCGCGCTCGGTCGAGGCGCAGGTGCAGGGCGGCCTGCTGATGGGCCTGGGCACGACGCTGCCCGGCGCCGAGATCACGCTGAAGGACGGCGTGGTGCAGCAGGGCAACTGGAACGACTACCGGGTGGCGATCCACTCCCAGATGCCGGAGACCGACATCCACATCGTGCCTTCGGCCGAGCCGCCGACCGGCGTCGGGGAGCCCTCGCTGCCGCCGCTGGCGCCGGCCTTCGCGAATGCGATCGCGGTGTTGACCGGCAAGCGGCTGAGGAGCTTGCCCTTCGATCTGGCTTGAGAATCGCCGCACTCTCGTCTCGCTATCGCCGCCATAGATTCTTCCAGCCGCAGCAGCCCGGCGTTTGCAACAAAATCGTTGCTCCGCTCTAACCGCATACCGCAGGAGTCACGACATGGCAAACGACAAGACCGAGACGAAGTGCCCGTTCCACCAGACCGCGGGCGGCGGCACGACGAACCGCGACTGGTGGCCCAAGCAGTTGCGCCTGGACCTGCTGCATCAGCATTCCACGAAGTCCGACCCCTTGGGCAAGGGCTTCGACTACGCCGAGGCGTTCAAGAGCCTCGACCTGGCCGCCCTGAAGACAGACCTCGCCGCATTGATGACGGACTCGCAGGACTGGTGGCCGGCGGACTTCGGGCATTACGGGCCGCTGTTCATCCGCATGGCATGGCACAGCGCCGGCACCTACCGCATCGGCGATGGCCGAGGGGGTGCCGGCCGCGGCCAGCAGCGCTTCGCGCCGCTGAACAGCTGGCCCGACAACGTGAGCCTGGACAAGGCGCGCCGCCTGCTCTGGCCTATCAAGCAGAAGTACGGCCAGAAGATTTCATGGGCCGACCTGATGATTCTCACCGGCAACGTCGCGCTGGAAACCATGGGCTTCAAGACCTTCGGCTTCGGCGGCGGCCGCGCCGACGTGTGGGAGCCCGACCAGGACGTCTACTGGGGCCGCGAGTCGACGTGGCTGGGCGGTGACCTGCGTTACGCCCATGGCTCGGAAGGCGTGCCCGAGGACCACGGCGTGGTCTCATCCGACGACGACGCGGACGGCGACATGCACTCGCGCAACCTCGAAAACCCGCTGGCTGCCGTCCAGATGGGCCTGATCTACGTCAACCCCGAAGGCCCGGACGGCAACCCCGACCCGCTCGCCGCAGCGCGCGACATCCGCGACACCTTCGGGCGCATGGCCATGGACGACGAAGAGACCGTCGCCCTCATCGCCGGCGGCCACAGCTTCGGCAAGACCCACGGCGCTGCCGCGTCGTCCCACGTCGCGGAGGCGCCCGAGGCGGCCGGCCTCGAGCTTCAGGGCTTCGGCTGGACGAACAGCTTCGGCAGCGGCAAGGGTGCCGACGCGATCACCAGCGGCCTGGAGGTCACCTGGACCACCACGCCGACGAAGTGGAGCAACAACTTCTTCGAGAACCTGTTCGGCTTCGAATGGGAGCTGAGCAAGAGCCCCGCGGGTGCCCATCAGTGGGTGGCCAAGGGCGGCGCCGGTGCCGGCAGCATTCCGCACGCGCACGACCCTGCCAAGCGCCTGCCACCCACCATGCTGACCACCGATCTCTCGCTGCGCCTGGACCCGGTCTACGAGAAGATCTCGCGTCGCTTCCTGGCCAACCCCGATCAGTTCGCCGACGCCTTCGCGCGGGCCTGGTTCAAGCTCACCCACCGCGACATGGGCCCGCGCGTCCGCTATCTCGGCCCCGAGGTGCCGGCCGAAGAACTCATCTGGCAGGACCCGATCCCGGCGCTCGACCATGCGCTGGTCGATGCGCAGGATGTCGCGGCCCTCAAGCAGAAGGTGCTGGCCTCGGGCCTGACGGTGGCGCAGCTGGTCTCGACGGCCTGGGCCTCGGCGTCCACCTTCCGCGGCTCGGACAAGCGCGGCGGCGCGAACGGTGCGCGCATCCGCCTGGCGCCGCAGAAGGACTGGGCCGCCAACCAGCCGGAGCAACTGGCCCGGGTGCTGCAGGCGCTGGAAGGCATCCGCAGCGAATTCAATGGCGCGCCCGGGGGCGGCAAGAAGATCTCGCTGGCCGACCTGATCGTACTGGCCGGTGGCGCAGCCATCGAGCAGGCCGCCCGCGACGCGGGCCACGACGTGACGGTGCCCTTCTCGCCAGGCCGCACGGACGCTTCGCAGGGCCAGACCGACGTGGCGTCCTTCGCGCCGCTGGAACCGATCGCCGACGGTTTCCGCAACTACCTGAAGGCGCGCTACAGCGTGCCGGCCGAAGCGCTGCTGATCGACAAGGCACAGCTGCTGACGCTGACCGCGCCGGAGATGACCGTGCTGGTGGGCGGCCTGCGCGTGCTGGGCGCCAACGCCGGCCAGAACCGCCACGGCGTCTTCACCGCCAAGCCCGGCAGCTTGAGCAACGACTTCTTTGTCAACCTGCTCGACATGGGCACGGCGTGGAAGCCGGTCTCGGACAGCCAGGAACAGTTCGAAGGGCGCGACACCCGCAGCGGCGAAGTGAAGTGGACCGGCACGCGCGTGGACCTGGTTTTCGGCTCGAACGCGCAGCTGCGCGCGATTGCCGAGGTCTACGCCAGCTCGGACTCCAAGCAGAAGTTCGTCGATGACTTCATCGCGGCCTGGACCAAGGTGATGGACCTCGACCGCTTCGACTTGACGTAAGCGGCTCGTAGAAAGGCCCCGCAGCTTTCACAAGCTGCGGGGCCTTCTTGTGGACCTCGGCGGAGCGGTGGTGCTCAGCGCTGATCGATGGGCTTGACCGAGCGAGCGGTCGAGCCGTTGAAGAGCTGGCGCGGCCGGCCGATCTTGTACTCGGGGTCGCCGATCATCTCGTTCAGCTGGGCGATCCAGCCGACCGTGCGGGCGAGCGCGAAGTTGGCGGTGAACAGGCTGACCGGGATGCCGATCGCGCGCTGCACGATGCCGGAGTAGAAGTCGACGTTCGGGTAGAGCTTGCGGGCGACGAAGTACTCGTCTTCCAGCGCGATCTTCTCGAGCGCCATGGCCAGCTTGAACAGCGGGTCGTCGTGCAGGCCCAGCGCGTCCAGCACCTCGTGGCAGGTCTCGCGCATCAGCTTGGCGCGCGGGTCGTAGTTCTTGTAGACGCGGTGGCCGAAGCCCATCAGCTTGACGCCGGAGTTCTTGTCCTTGACCTGCTTGATGAACTCGCCGATCTTCTCGACGCCGCCGTTCTTCTGGATGTCTTCCAGCATGTTCAGCGCGGCTTCGTTGGCGCCGCCGTGGGCCGGGCCCCAGAGACAGGCCACGCCGGCGGCGATGGCCGCGAAGGGGTTGGTGCCCGACGAGCCGCACAGGCGCACGGTGGAGGTCGAGGCGTTCTGCTCGTGGTCGGCGTGCAGGATGAAGATGCGGTCCAGCGCGCGCACCACCACGTCGTTGGGCACGTAGTCTTCGCAGGGGTTGGCGAACATCATGCGGGTGAAGTTCGCGGTGTAGCTCAGCGAGTTCTTCGGGTACATGTAGGGCTGGCCGATGCCGTACTTGTAGGCCATCGCGACCAGCGTGGGCATCTTGGCGATCAGGCGGATCGCCGCGATCTCGCGGTGCTTCGGGTTGGTGATGTCGGTGCTGTCGTGATAGAAGGCCGAGAGGCCGCCGACCAGGCCGGTCAGCACCGCCATCGGGTGGGCGTCGCGCCGGAAGCCGCGCAGGAAGAACTGCATCTGCTCGTTGACCATCGTGTGCTGGGTCACGAGGTTGACGAAGTCGGTCTTCTGCGTCGCGTTGGGCAGCTCGCCGTTCAGCAGCAGGTAGCAGGTCTCGAGGAAGTCGCACTGCTCGGCGAGCTGCTCGATCGGGTAGCCGCGGTACAGCAGCTCACCCTTGTCGCCATCGATGTAGGTGATGGTGGAGTTGCACGACGCGGTGGACAAGAAGCCCGGGTCATAGGTGAACTTGCCGGTCTGGCCATAGAGCTTGCGGATGTCGATCACATCGGGGCCGATGGTCCCCTTGTAAATCGGCAGTTCCATGCTGGGGCTGCCATCGGAGAAGGACAGCGTGGCTTTCACGTCGGACGGGGTCATGATCGATTCCCTTTCTCAAGGATCCCAAGAATCACTAAATTCAAAAAGCAGGCCGACGCATCAGCGCCAGAACTTCTTTCACCTCGGGCACGTCCAGCTCGCCGCCCGGCTCCTGCCGCCGCAGCAGCAGGTCGAGCAGGTCGTTGTCGGCCAGATCCATCAACGCTTGCAGACCCGTCACCTGGCGCTGGGTCAGCGTGGCTTCGTGCTCGCGAAAAAACCGTTCGATGAACAGATCGTTCTCGACCAGGCCCCGCCGGCAGCGCCATTTGAGGCGGCTGACGGTGGTGGCGTCCAATGCAGTTTCCATGCCGAGGCTTGCTGGTTGATGACGATGCAGGTCGGACGCTGGGCTGTCAGACGGCGCGCCGCACCATCAGTTCCTTGATCTTGCCGATGGCCTTGGTCGGGTTCAGGCCCTTGGGACAGACGTCGACGCAGTTCATGATGGTGTGGCAGCGGAACAGGCGGTACGGGTCTTCGAGGTTGTCCAGCCGCTCGGCGGTGCCCAGGTCGCGGCTGTCGGCGATGAAGCGGTAGGCCTGCAGCAGGCCGGCCGGGCCGACGAACTTGTCCGGGTTCCACCAGAAGCTCGGGCAGCTGGTCGAGCAGCTCGCGCACAGGATGCACTCGTACAGGCCGTCGAGCTCCTCGCGCTCCTCGGGCGACTGCAGGCGCTCCTTCTCGGGCGGCTGGGTGTCGTTGACGAGGTAGGGCTTGATCGAGTTGTACTGGGTGAAGAACTGCGTCATGTCGACGATCAGGTCCCGCACCACCGGCAGCCCGGGCAGCGGCTTGAGCACGACCACGCCGGGCAGCGTGCGCATGTTGGTCAGGCAGGCCAGGCCGTTCTTGCCGTTGATGTTCATCGCGTCGGAGCCGCAGACGCCTTCGCGGCACGAGCGGCGGAACGACAGCGTGGGATCGACTGCCTTGAGCTTGACCAGCGCGTCGAGCAGCATGCGCTCGTGGCCGTCGAGCTCGACCTCCAGCGTCTGCATGTAGGGCTTGGCGTCTTTGTCCGGGTCGTAGCGGTAGATCTGGAAGGTGCGCTTCATGATGTGCCTAAGTGGACTTCGTTGGTCTTGTTAGAAGGTACGAACCTTCGGCGGAACGGATTCCACCGTCAGCGGCTTCAGGATCACCGGCTTGTAGTCCAGCCGGTCGCCTTCCGAGTACCACAGCGAGTGCTTCATCCAGTTGTCGTCGTCGCGGTTGGGGAAGTCGTCGTGCGCGTGGGCGCCGCGGCTCTCGGGCCGGGCGGCGGCCGAGATCATCGTGGCCCGGGCGGCTTCGATCAGGTTGTCCACTTCCAGCGCCTCGATGCGCGCGGTGTTGAAGACCTTGGAGCTGTCCTTCAGGCCGATGGCCTTGACGCGCTCGGCCACCTGCTTGATGCGCGTCACGCCCTCGTCCATGCTGGCCTGGGTGCGGAAGACGCCGGCGTGCTTTTGCATGGTGGCGCGGATCTCGCCGGCCACGTCCTGCGAGTACTCGCCCGTCTTGGCGTTGTCCAGCCGGGCCAGGCGCGCCACGGTGCGCTCGGCGGCGTCGGCGGGCAGCGGCTTGTGGTGCTTCTGCTTGAGCGCGCTGTCGACGATGTGGTTGCCGGCCGCGCGGCCGAAGACCACCAGGTCGAGCAGCGAGTTGGTGCCCAGGCGATTGGCGCCGTGCACGCTGACGCAGGAGCACTCGCCCACCGCGTACAGGCCGTTGACGACCGCGTTGGGGATGCCGCCCTTGGGCACCACGACCTGGCCGAAGACGTTGGTCGGGATGCCGCCCATCTGGTAGTGGATGGTCGGCACCACCGGGATAGGCTCCTTGGTGATGTCGACGTTGGCAAAGTTGTGGCCGATCTCCAGCACCGAGGGCAGGCGCTTGGCGATGGTCTCTGCCCCCAGGTGTGTCATGTCGAGCAGCACGTAGTCCTTGTTTGGACCGCAGCCCCGGCCTTCCTTGATCTCCTGGTCCATCGAGCGCGAGACGAAGTCGCGCGGGGCCAGGTCCTTCAGCGTCGGGGCGTAGCGCTCCATGAAGCGCTCGCCGTCGCTGTTGCGCAGGATGGCCCCCTCGCCGCGGCAGCCTTCCGTCAGCAGCACGCCGGCGCCGGCCACCCCCGTCGGGTGGAACTGCCAGAACTCCATGTCCTCCAGCGGGATGCCGGCGCGCGCCGCCATGCCCAGGCCGTCGCCGGTGTTGATGAAGGCGTTGGTGGAGGCCGCGAAGATGCGCCCTGCCCCGCCGGTGGCCAGCAGCACGGTCTTGGCCTCGAGGATGTGCAGGTCGCCGGTCTCCATCTCCAGCGCGGTCACGCCGACCACGTCGCCGTCGGCGTCGCGTATCAGGTCCTGCGCCATCCACTCGACGAAGAAGTTGGTGCGGGCCTTGACGTTTTGCTGGTAGAGCGTGTGCAGCAGCGCGTGGCCGGTGCGGTCGGCGGCGGCGCAGGCGCGCTGCACCGGCTTTTCGCCGTAGTTGGCGGTGTGGCCGCCGAAGGGTCGCTGGTAGATGGTGCCGTCGGGGTTGCGGTCGAACGGCATGCCGAAGTGTTCGAGCTCGTAGACCACCTTGGTGGCTTCGCGGCACATGAACTCGATGGCGTCCTGGTCGCCCAGCCAGTCCGAGCCCTTGATGGTGTCGTAGAAGTGGTAGTGCCAGTTGTCTTCGCTCATGTTGCCGAGCGAGGCACCGATGCCGCCCTGCGCCGCCACCGTGTGCGAGCGGGTCGGGAAGACCTTGGACAGCACCGCCACGTTGAGGCCGGCGAGCGCGAGCTGCAGCGAGGCGCGCATGCCGGAGCCGCCGGCGCCGACGATCACGACGTCGAACTTGCGTTTTGTAATCTGAGCCATTTTTTTACAGTCTCCACAGCACTTGAATGGCCCAGCCGGCACAGCCCACCAGCCACACGATGGTGGCCACTTGCAGCACGAGGCGCACGGCAACGGCCTGCACGTAGTCCATCCAGATGTCGCGCATGCCGACCCACGCGTGGTACAGCAGCGAGAGGATGACGACGAAGGTCAGCACCTTCATCCATTGGGCGGCGAAGATGCCGGCCCACTTGTCGTAGCCGAGCTCGCCGGGCATCAGCACCTGCGCCAGCACGACGATGGTGAACAGCGCCATCAGCGCCGCGGTGACACGCTGCGCCAGCCAGTCGCGCAGGCCATAGTGAGCGCCGACGACCAGGCGCTTCGATCCGTAGTTGATTGCCATGAAAAGATGCCTAGCGGGTTTCAGTACAGGCCAAAGAGCTTGGCGCCCAGCAGCAGGGTCAGCGCGACGCTGAGCACCAGCGTCGTCAGCGCGCTCTGGCGGCCGAACTCCTTGGAAACGCTGTGCGTCATGTCCATCCAGAGGTGGCGCACGCCGGCGATGAAGTGGTGCAGGTAGGCCCAGATCAGCGCCAGCGCCACCAGCTTGATGAACCAGCCCGGCAGGAAGCCTATGCCCGCCACGAAGGCGCTGCGGAAGGACTCGAACGAGACCTCGGAGGTCACGCTGGTGTCGAACATCCAGATGATGAACGGCATCAGCAGGAACAGCAGCGTGCCGCTGGCCCGGTGCAGGATGGAGACCCAGCCGGCGAGCGGCAGGCGGTACTGCATCGCGTCGACCAGCCTCATCGTCCCGGGTCTTGTTTTGATTGTTTCTGCCATGGCTTGTTTCCTGTAGGGCGTCCTGTGGGTGTTGGCTCTGGTCTTCGGGAGCGGGGGGTGATCGAGATGAAACCGAGGGATTTTATTGCAATGCAACAAAGAGGGCGATGTGGGCAACCGCAGTGCGCGCGAGGCGTGCCAGCGCGGCCGGGCGGCATGGCGGATAACGTGGCGGACGGCTTGGCGAGAGGCTGCGGCGCATCACGAGAGCTCGTTGCGGTAGTAGTGCGACGCGGTGTTGTAGAGGCCGCGCCGCAACTCCACCGGCTTGTCGCCATAGGTGTGCGAGAGGCGCTCCACGCTGAGCAGCGGCGCGCCGGGCTGGACACGCAGCAGCTCGGCCGTGTCGGGCTCGGCCAGCACGGCGCGTATCTTCTCTTCGGCGCGGATCATGCGCACGCCGAACTCGGTCTCGAACAACCCATACATCGGCCCCTCGTACTGCGACAGCCGCTCCGCCGTCAGCCCCTTGAAGGGCCCGGCCGGCAGCCAGATCTCGTCGAGCACCACCGGCTCGGCGTTGCGCCACAGGGTACGCCGAACCTGCACCGCGCTGTCGCCTGCTTTCAGCGCCAGGGCGCGCGCCACGTCGGCCGGGGCGCGCATGCGGCGGCAGTCCAGGAAGTGGCGCTCCATGCCGGTGGGCGGGCCCTCGTCGGGCGCGAGGCGGAGAAAGCGGTACTGGATGTTCTCTTCGGCATGGGTCGCGACGAAGGTGCCCTTGCCCTGCCGGCGCACCAGCAGGTTGTCGGTGGCGAGCTCGTCGATGGCCTTGCGCACCGTGCCCTGGCTGACGCGAAAGCGCGCCGCCAGCTCCATCTCGCTGGGGATGGCATCGCCCGGCCGCCACTCGCCGCCCTGCAGGCTCTTGACCAGCAAGGCCTTGATCTGCTGGTACAGCGGGCTGAACGCCGGGCCCACGGCCACGCCCGGCACATCGGCCGCAGCGGGGGCGTCATCGGGCGTGGGCAGCGCAGGCATGGGGCGCGATTGCAGCACGCCGCGGGCCGGCGCGTCCAGCCTCTTTGGAGATACCCTAGCAAAGTCTTCTATAAGACATAAGAATGTTGACGACCCCTGGGTGAACCCGTAGACTGCGGCGCTACACTTGCGTCCTCGCGCGCCGGACCCGGTTTTGCAGGCTCATCGCAGCCTTGCGGGCCGCCTCCTCCGCCCTCGTGTTCATCCCCCTCCGCTGCCCTCTCGCTGTACCCCCGTCGTCGTGACCGTGGCCGCACCTTCACCTTCCCTCGGAGACTCCCCCATGAGCAAGAACCCCGTTCGCGTGGCCGTGACCGGCGCCGCAGGCCAGATCGGCTACGCCATCCTGTTCCGCATCGCCTCGGGCGAAATGCTGGGCAAGGACCAGCCGGTCGTGCTGAGCCTGCTCGAAGTGCCGGTCGAGAAGGCCCAGCAGGCGCTGCAAGGCGTGATGATGGAGCTGCAGGACTGCGCCTTCCCGCTGCTGGCCGGCATGGAAGCCCACAGCGACCCGATGACCGCCTTCAAGGACGTCGACTACGCGCTGCTGATCGGCTCGCGTCCGCGCGGCCCCGGCATGGAGCGCGCCGAGCTGCTGGCCGTCAACGCCGAAATCTTCACCGCGCAGGGCAAGGCGCTGAACGCCGTCGCCAGCCGCAACGTCAAGGTGCTGGTGGTCGGCAACCCGGCCAACACCAACGCCTACATCGCGATGAAGAGCGCGCCCGACTTGGCCGCCAAGAATTTCACCGCCATGCTGCGGCTGGACCACAACCGCGCGCTCAGCCAGATCGCCACCAAGACCGGCAAGGCCGTCGCCGACATCGAGAAGCTGGCCGTCTGGGGCAACCACTCGCCCACCATGTACGCCGACTACCGCTTCGCCACCATCCAGGGCGAGAGCGTCAAGGACATGATCAACGACCAGGTCTGGAACGCCGAGACCTTCCTGCCCACCGTCGGCAAGCGCGGCGCGGCCATCATCGCCGCCCGCGGCGTCTCGTCGGCCGCCTCGGCCGCCAATGCCGCCATCGACCACATGCGCGACTGGGCCCTGGGCACCAACGGCAAGTGGGTCACGATGGGCGTGCCGTCCAACGGCGAATACGGCATCCCCAAGGACGTGATGTTCGGCTTCCCGGTCACCTGCGAGGGCGGCGAGTACAAGCTGGTCGAGGGCCTGCCCATCGACGCCTTCTCGCAAGCCTGCATCGACAAGACCCTGGCCGAGCTGCAGGGCGAACAAGACGGCGTGAAGCACCTGCTGTAAGAGGCGGCGCGCGACGCGACATCCAAAAGGCCGGTGGTTCGCCCACCGGCCTTTTTGTCTTTGGGGGTTTGAAATGAGTGAATGGAACCCTGCCCTCTACCGCCAGTTCGAGGACGAGCGGACCCGTCCCGCACGCGAGCTGCTGGCCCGCGTGCCGCTGGCCACCGCCAGCCTGGTCTATGACCTGGGCTGCGGCCCCGGCAACTCGACCGAGCTGCTGATCGAGCGCTTCCCGCGCGCCCAGGCGACCGGCACCGACAGCTCGCAGGCCATGCTGGACAGCGCCCGCGAGCGCCTGCCCGACGCCCGCTTCGAGTTCAGCGACATCGCCACCTGGCAGCCGGCGCGAGCGCCCGACCTGATCTATGCCAATGCCTCGCTGCAGTGGGTGCGCGGGCATGAAACCCTGTACCCGCGCCTGTTCGCCGCGCTGGCCCCGGGCGGTGTGCTCGCGGTGCAGGTGCCCGACAACCTCGACCAGGCTTCGCACCGGCTGATGCGCGAGGTGGCCGGCGAGGCGCCTTGGGCCGCCTCCATGGGCGACATCGGCGCCGTGCGCAGCCGCGTGCTGGCGGCCGGCGCCTATTACGACCTGCTGGCCCGCGACGCTGACCAGGTCGATGTCTGGCACACGGTCTACCAGCACCCGATGGCGTCTGCCGGCAAGATCGTCGAATGGCTGCGCAGCACCGGCCTGCGCCCCTTCCTCGACAAGCTCACGCCCGAGCTGCAAGCCTCCTACCTGGCCGAATACGAACACCGCATCGACCAGGCCTACCCCATGCGCAGCGACGGCCAGCGCCTGCTCGCCTTCCCGCGGCTGTTCGTCGTCGCCCGCCGCAAACCCTGAAGTGATCCGCCCATGAGCATGCCTTCCCCCATCCACCCGAGCCAGGCGCTGTTCGGCGCCGACGAACTGGCCCCCGAGCTGCCGGTCTGCGACCACTATGCCGGCGTCGAGGCGCGCATGCGCAAGAGCCTGGCGCTGCAGGCCGAGCTCGGCCCGGTCTTCGACATCACGCTGGACATCGAAGACGGCGCCCCCGTCGGCGGCGAAGCCGAGCATGCGCACCTGATCGCCTCGCTGCTGGCCAGCGAGCTCAACGCCTTCAGCCGTGTCGGCGTGCGGCTGCCGCAGGTCGGCCACGCCGCCTTCGCCGAAGCCGCGCGCATCGTGATCGGCCAGGCCGGCGCGCGCACCGCCTACCTGATGCTGCCCAAGATCGACAGCCTGGCCGAGCTACAAACCGCCGCCGACGAGATCGACCGGCTCTCGCACCAGGCCGCCCTCGCGCGGCCCATCCCGCTGCATGCGCTGGTAGAGACCCACGGCGGCCTGCGCGAGGTGCAGGCGCTGGCGGCCCACCCGCGCATCGAGTCGCTCTCGTTCGGGCTGATGGACTTCGTCTCGGCCCACCGCGGCGCCATCCCGCAATCGGCGATGGGCGCGCAGGGCCAGTTCGAGCACCCGCTGGTGCTGCGCGCCAAGCTGGAGATCGCCGCCGCCTGCCACGGCCACAACAAGGTGCCCTCGCACTGCGTGGTCACCGAGTTCAAGGACAAGCGCGCACTGCAGGCCGCCGCCGAGAAGGCCTCGCGCAGCCTGGGCTACACGCGCATGTGGAGCATCCACCCCGACCAGATCCGCGTCATCGTCGACGCCTTTGCGCCGAGCGCTGCCGAGGTCGACCAGGCGGTCGAGATCCTGTTCGAAGGCCAGGCCGTGAACTGGGCGCCGATACGCCACAAGCACCACGGCCGGGACCAGTTGCACGACCGCGCCAGCTACCGCTACTTCTGGCACGTCGTGCAGCGTGCTCACCGCACTTCGTTTGCGGGCGGGGCGCAGTTGCCGGCGGAGGCGAAGCTGGCGTTCTTTGGTTGAGGCCAGGGGTGCCTTGGGGCTTGGGGCTTGGTGAGTTCGGCGATTGCCGCTGCCGGGTGCCCTGCCTGCGCCCTGGTGCCGGCGGTCCTCGCTGCGCTCGGACTGCCTTCGGATCGCAAGGGGGCCGGCCACGGCGCCCAACTCCCTTCGCTCACTGCGTTCGCTTCGTTCGGAGGTCGCCGAGTCAGTTTTTGATGCGCG
>DATHWJ010000199.1:0-5158 GCA_035460745.1 Ideonella sp.
CCATCACCTCGTCGTCTATGCCCTGGGCGCCCAGGTCCACGCCCAGGGCATCGGCGCGCGGCAGCGTGCGCAGCAGCACCCGCCGCACCAGCTCGTCCAGCGCCACCGGCACCAGAGCGGGCGCGCTGCGCGCTTCGTCGGCCAGCGCCAGCGCGAGCAGCTGGTCGACCAGCCGGCTCGCCCGCTCCTGGCTCTGCACGATGGCGGCGAGCTGCTCGCGCCACAGGGCCGGGTCGTCGTGCGCGAGGCCGTAGGCCGCCAGCGCGCGTATGCCGGCCAGCGGCGTGCGCAGCTCGTGGGCCACCGTGCCGCTGAACTCGCGCTGCGCGGCCACCAGCGTGCTGAGCCGGCCCATCAGGCCGTTGACCGAGCGCACCAGGCTCTCGAGGTCGCTGGTCGTGGCGGGCACGGCGAGCGGCTGCAGCTCGCTGCCCTGGCGGCGGTTCAGCTCGTCCTGCAGCTCCGCCACCGGGTGCAGGTCGTGCTCGATGGCGCGGCCCAGCCACCAGCCCAGCAGCAGCAGCAGGCCGATCAGTGGTGTCAGCGAGTACAGCAGCAGGCGCTGCCAGTGCGCCGAGCGGCCCTGGGTGGTCTGCGCCAGCACCACGCTGAATGGCGCGGGATGCTCGCGCTGCAGCACCACGCCGCGCAGGATTTCGTGCCGGAAGTCGATCTCGGTGAACTCGACCTGGCGCACGGCCCTGCCCGGCGCCGGCGGCTCCGCTCGCAGCGCGGGCTGCCCGGCGATCAGCGTGCCGTCGGCCGCGCGCATCGCGAAGTACACCACCTCGGACTGGTCGAACAGCACGGCGTCGAGCTCCTCGGCGCTGAGATCGATCTGCAGGCGGCCCTCCTGCAGCGAGACACTCGCCGCCAGGCCCAGCGCGTCGTCGAGCAGCGCGCGGTCGAAAGCAGCCTCGGTCGAATGCGAGGCAATCGTCAGCACGATGGCCGTGGCGGCCAGCCACACGGCGGCCAGCGGCAGCAGCACGTGGCGGGCCATGCGCGCCCGCAGCGAGGGCAGGCGGCGCGGTGCTTGGCTCACGCCAGCTCGGTCTCGACCATGTAGCCCAGGCCGCGCAGCGTGCGTATCGCCACGCCGCTGCCCACCAGCCGCTTGCGCAGGCGCGAGACGAAGGCCTCCAGCGCGTTGTCGCCGAGCGCGTCGTCGAGGTCGGAGAGCTTGTGCGAGAGCGCCCGCTTGTGGACCACCCGGCCCGGCGGCGTCAGCAGCTCCCACAGCACCTCGAACTCGCGCGCCGGCATCTCCAGCGGCTGGCCGTGCAGGTAGAAGCGCCGGCTGCCGCGGTCCAGCAGCAGTGCGCCCAGCTCCTGCCGGTCGCCGGTGCCGTGGGTGCGCCGCTCCAGCGCGCGCAGCCGCGCCTCCACCTCGGCGAGGTCGAAGGGCTTGCCGAGGTAGTCGTCGGCGCCGGCGTCCAGGCCGGCGATGCGCTCCTCGGTGCGGTTGCGCGCGGTCAGCACCAGCACCGGCGTGCGGTCGCCGCGTGCGCGGGCGTCGCGCAGCAGCTCCAGGCCCGAGCCGTCGCCGAGGTTGAGGTCGAGCAGCACCGCGTCGAAAGGCTGCTCGCGCCAGAGCAGCCGCGCGTGGGCGGCGGAGGTCACCGCATCGACACGGTGGCCCGCCGCCTGCAGGCTTTGCTGCACCACGCGGCACAGCACGGCGTCGTCTTCGGCAAGCAGGATGCGCACGGGTACGAGCTTCTACGTAGACCCCGGGTCAGGCGGCGGTCAGGTGGTGGGGCGGATAAACGCGGTGGCGATTCTGGCCGCATTTTGACGGCCCGCTCCCCTTGACGCACCTGATGGAGACCCCCTTGAAGATCAAGAGACAACGCGATTTCTGGGCCGGCACGATGTTTCTCGTCGTCGGCATTGCCTTTGCGTGGGGCGCCACGTCGTACAGCTTCGGCGCCTCGGCGCGGCCGGGGCCGGGCTACTTCCCGTTCGGCCTCGGGCTGCTGCTCGCGCTGCTGGGCGTGATCGAGATCTTCAAGGCCTTCACCGCGCTGCTGCCGGACGCCGAAGGCGAGCACCTGATCGGCAAGGTGGCCTGGAAGCCGCTGGCGCTGATCACCGGCTCCGTGGTCGTCTTCGGGCTGGCGCTGCCGCACCTGGGGCTGCTGATCGCGCTGCCGCTGCTGGTGACCATCTCGGCCATGGCCGGCGACGACTTCAAGTGGAAGGAAGCCATCCTCAGCAGCGTCGTGCTCACCGCCGGCAGCTGGGTCATCTTTGCCTGGGGCCTGAAGCTGGTGATCCCCATGGTCCCTGAGTTCTTCGGCTGAAAGCGAGCACCCCACCATGGACCTGCTGTCCCATCTCGCACTCGGCTTCCACGTCGCGTTCACCCTCCAGAACCTGCTCTACGCCTTCGGCGGCGCCGTGCTGGGCACGTTGATCGGCGTGCTGCCCGGCCTCGGGCCGGTCGCCACCATCGCGATGCTGCTGCCGTCGATCTACGCGCTCGACGCCACGCCGGCGCTGATCATGCTGGCCGGCATCTACTACGGCGCCCAGTACGGCGGCTCGACCACCGCGATCCTGATCAACGTGCCGGGCGAATCCTCGTCGGTCGTCACCGCGATCGACGGCTACCAGATGGCACGGCACGGCCGGGCCGGCGCGGCCCTGGCAGCCGCCGGCCTGGGGTCCTTCTTCGCAGGCTGCGTCGGGACCGTCGTGATCGCCGCCTTCGCGCCGCCGCTGACCGAGGTCGCCTTCAAGTTCGGCCCGGCGGAGTACTTCTCGCTGATGGTGCTGGGCCTGATAGGCGCCGTGGTGCTGGCCTCGGGCTCGCTGGTGAAAGCCATCGCGATGATCCTGCTCGGCCTGCTGCTGGGCCAGATCAACACCGACGTGATCTCGGGCACGCCGCGCTTCTCGTTCGACATCGCGGAGCTGACCGACGGCCTGGACTTCGTCGCGATCGCGATGGGTGTGTTCGGCTTCGGCGAGATCATCGCCAACCTGGGCCAGCCGGCCGAGCACCGCGAGGTCTTCACCAAGGACGTCAAGGGCCTGTGGCCCACGCTGCAGGACTTCAAGGAGGCCTGGCCCTCGGTGCTGCGCGGCACGGCGCTGGGCTCCATCCTCGGCGTGCTGCCGGGCGGCGGCGCGCTGCTCTCGTCGTTCGCCTCCTACACGCTGGAGAAGAAGATCGTGCGCAACCCGCGCGTGCCCTTCGGCAAGGGCGCGATCCAGGGCGTGGCCGGTCCGGAGAGCGCCAACAACGCGGGCGCGCAGACCTCGTTCATCCCGATGCTGACGCTGGGCATCCCGCCCAACGCGGTGATGGCGCTGATGGTGGGCGCGATGACCATCAAGGGCATACAGCCCGGCCCACAGGTGATGACCAGCAACCCCGAGCTGTTCTGGGGCCTGATCGCGTCGATGTGGATAGGCAACCTGATGCTGATCGTGCTGAACCTGCCGATGATAGGCATCTGGATCAAGCTGCTGACGGTGCCCTACCGCTTCCTCTCGCCGGCCATCATGGTCTTCTGCTGCATCGGCCTGTACACGCTGAACAACAACAACTTCAACGTCTTCATGGGCGCCGGCTTCGCGGTCGTGGGCTACGCCTTCTACAAGCTGGGCTGCGAGCCGGCGCCGCTGCTGCTGGGCTTCATCCTCGGCCCGATGATGGAAGAAAACCTGCGCCGCGCGCTGCTGCTGTCGCGCGGCGACTGGAGCACCTTCATGAGCCGCCCGCTCTCGGCCGGGCTGCTGATCGCGGCGGTGCTGATGATCGTCGTGGTGACGCTGCCGGCCATCAGCAAGAAGCGCGTCGAGGCGTTCGCCGACGCGGACTAGGCTGCCGCGGCCTCGGCCGGGAGGGTGACCTCCTCGGTCGTCGCCCGCCGCAGCTCCCGCCGCTGCGCCAGGTCGAAATGCCGGCCGCGGTGCAGCGTGGCGGTGTTGTCCCACATCACCAGGTCGCCGACCTGCCAGCGGTGCTGGTAGACGAAGGCCCGCTGGGTGGCGTGTTCCAGCAGGTCCATCAGCATCATGCGGCCCTCGGGCACGGTCAGGCCCACGACCTCGCAGGCATGGATGCCGACGAACAGGATCTTGCGGCCCGAGCGCGGGTCGGTCTGCACCAGCGGCCAGCGCACCGGCGGGATGGCGTCGCGCTGCGCGGGGCTGTAGTCGGTGTCGCCCAGCAGGAAGCGCGAGTGCAGCGCGTAGTGCACGGCCTCCAGGCCGGCGATGCGGGCCTGGCTAGCGGCCGGCAGCGCGTCGTAGGCCAGGCGCAGGTCGGCGAACTCGGTCTCGCCGCCCACCGGCGGCACCACCACGGCCGAGAGCATCGAGTACTTGGCGCGCGGCCGCTGGAACGAGCTGTCGCTGTGCCAGAGCTGGTTGGCCAGGTTGCCGACGATCTTGCCGTGGGCGCGCGAGGCCACCTCGCCATCGACCATCACGTTGGAGATGTCCGCCAGCTCGGCGTGCTTGAAGCGGTGCGGGCCACCCTTGACCTTGCGCAGGCCCAGGTCCAGCGGTCCCAGGCTCTTGGCGAAGGCGATCTGTTGATCGGGGTCGAGCGGCTGGTTGCGGAAGACCAGCACCGCGTGCCGGTCCATCGCGGCCTCGACCTCGTGGATCTGCGCGGGCGTCAGAGGCTGGCGCAGGTCGATGCCGCCGGCCTCGGCCGCGAAGGGGTGCAGGGGTTTGAGTTGCAGTGTCATGGGGCAGCTTTCTGTGGCCGGGTGAGGGGTTCGGGCGTGGGCGCGGCCGCCGTCAAGGCCGGGCCGGCCACGCCGCCGATGTCGTGGGCCAGCGCCGCGGCGGCCTGCAGCAGGCGCGGCACGACGACCTCGCGCAGGCGCTCGGCCGAGAGCACGAAGGCCGGCCCGCCGCAGTTCAGGCAGACCACTTCGCCGCCCGCCGTGCGCAGCGGCACGGCCGCGGCGTTGATGTTGGGGTGCCACTCGCCCAGCGAGAGCGCATAGCCGCATCGGCGTGCCTCGGCCAGCGCCGCGTCGAAGCCGGCCGCCAGCTTGCCTCGCTTGCGCCAGGGCGCCAGCAGCGCCGCACCCGCCGGCTCGGCGATGCCGGCCAGCCAGGCGCGGCCCAGCGCCGAGGTCGCCAGCGACATGCGGGTGCCGACGTCGGAGCCGAGGAAAGCGACTGCCGA
>DATHWJ010000200.1:0-8955 GCA_035460745.1 Ideonella sp.
TGCTCCAGCGTGCGGCTGCTGGTGGCATAGCCGGGCATGGTGTAGCCCAGGATGTGGCTGCGCGGCAGGCCCAGGGCGTCCATCGCGCGAGCGCACACCAGCAGCGCCTGGGTCGAGTCCAGCCCGCCGGAGATGCCTATCACCAGCTTCTGGATGTCTGTGGCCGCGATGCGCTGCGCCAGCCCCTGCACCTGGATGTCGTAGACCTCCTGGCAGCGCTCGTCGCGGCGCGCGGCGGCGGCCGGCACATAGGGGAAGCGCTCGACGCGGCGCTGCAGGGCGCCGTGCGCGCCCGAGGCCCGCGCCGCCGGCCATGCGAACTCCACGTTGCGAAAGCGCGCCACCTCGCCCTGGAAGCGCGCCACCTGGGCGCCGAACGAGGTCTGCCGCATGCGCTCCTGCGACAGCCGCTCCAGGTCCACGTCGGCTGTGATCAGGTGCGAGTCGGTCGCGAAGCGGGCCGACTCGCGCAGCAGGTCGCCGCACTCGTAGATCAGCGATTGGCCGTCCCAGGCCAGGTCGGTGGTCGACTCGCCGATGCCCGCCGAGCTGTAGAGGTAGGCCGCGAGGCAGCGGGCCGACTGCTGCTTGACGAGCGCGCTGCGGTAGGCCGCCTTGCCGATGGTGATGTTGGAGGCCGAGAGGTTGATCAGCACGCTGGCGCCCGCCAGCGCCGCGTGGCTGGAGGGCGGGATGGGCACCCAGAGGTCTTCGCAGATCTCCAGGTGCAGCTTCAGCAGCGGCTGGCCGGCCGCCTCGAAGAGCAGGTCGTTGCCGAAGGGCACGGCCAGTCCGCCCAGCATCACCGAGCTGCTGCGCGCGTTGGCCGCCGGGTTGAACTGGCGCGCCTCGTAGAACTCGCCGTAGTTGGGCAGGTAGGTCTTGGGCACGATGCCCAGCACCTTGCCGCGCTGCACCACCGCGGCGCAGTTGAATAGCGCCTGGTCCACCTGCAGCGGCAGGCCCACGATGGCCAGCGTGTCGTGCCCGCGGCAGGCCTCGGCCACGCGCAGCAAAGCCGCCTCGCTGGCGCGCAGCAGCGCCTGCTGGTGGAACAGGTCGTCGCAGGTGTAGCCCGAGAGCCCCAGTTCGGGGAAGACGACCAGCGCGGCGCCCTCGGCCGCCCCTTGCGCATGCAGCGCGACGGTCTGCTCGGCGTTGAACACCGGGTCGGCCACGCGGTTGCGCGGCATCGCCACGGCCACCCGCGCAAAGCCGTGGCGGGCGGGCGAATGAAAGGTCTCTGAGTCCAAAACGAATTCCTTTGCGCCACCGGCGAGGGCGGGGAGGGTGGCCCGGTGGCAGGCGCCGGTTTTAGCACTTCTTGCGGCATCCGCCGCGGGCACCGCTGCAAGGCCGCAGTGCCGGTGCGATGACCCTGCTGGGCGCATCGCCAGGGTTGACGCGGCCGCGGGTCCGATCAACCCTCGGCTTTCGTCGCCGATGCAGCCCTGGCAGGGTTGGCGCATCGGCGCCCAACTCATCCATGCCAAGGAGAAACACACCATGGAAAAAACACTTCGCCTGCTCGACACCTTCGCCGCCCAGGGCAGCGACGGCAAGGCCTACCGCGTGCATGCCTACGAGCACCTGGCCCGGCTCGACGCAGTGCCCGACATGCACGCCGACTGGGAGCCCACCGGCCAGTCCGAGTACAAGCTGGCCGACGGCCGCCATGTCAAGGTCGAGCGCGACGGCAGCATGTTGCTGGCCGAGGCCGGCGTGAGGCTGGAGCGCGCCTAGGGGCGTGGGCCCGTCGCAGTAGGACCAGGCCCACAGTGGGGAGGGGTGCTTGACGATGGTGGCGGCCGGCAGGCCGCCCTATCGTTGGCCCATGGCCGGCACGTGGGCACGTGCCGGCATCAACCGGAGGCCTGAACGATGGCGGCTGGATCAGGAACGACAACGGCGGGCAGGGCGGCGGTGCTGCCCGCGCTCGCGGCGGCCGTGGTGCTGGCAGGCTGCGCCTCGACGCAGCTCGAGGCGCAATGGAGCGACAAGACGCTGGTCGGCGGCACCTCGCTGGCCGGGCAGCGCGTGCTGGTGGCCTGCGAGGCGGCCGAGCTGGTGCTCAAGCAGCTCTGCGAGGAGCACATGGCGCAAGAGGTGGTCGCGCGCGGCGCCACGCCGGTGCTGGTCGAGGAGCTCGTCAACCCGACCGGCGACGCCTACCTGCCGGCCGCGCGCGGCACCGGCGCCGCAGCGGTGCTGGTGGTGCAGGTGAGCCCGGCCGGCGCCCGCGTCAGCGGGCCGGTCTCGATAGGGCTGGGTGGCTTCGGCTTTGGCGGGGGCGGCTTCGCGGGCGGCATCGGCGTCTCGGTGCCGGTCGGCGGCGGGCAGACCACCATAGGCTACGCGGCCAGCGCGCGCCTGATACAGGCCGCCAACGGCCGCGTGATGTGGAGCGGCCGCGCCAGCTCGCCGCCTTCGGCCGACGCCAGCCAGCAGCTGCGCGAGCTCTCCGCCGCGGTGCTGGGCGGCGCGGCCAAGTCAGGCTTCTTCTGAGCGCGGCGGCCCGCGAGGGGCTGGCGCCGTTCATGCGCTCAGGCCACCGGCGCACCGGCCGGGTGGCCGTGTGACGGGCGCAGCTGGAACACCGCCACCATCCGCCACAGCGCCGCGGCCTGCTGCTTGAGGCTCTCGGTCGCCGCGGCGGATTGCTCCACCAGCGCCGCATTGGCCTGCGTCACGGTGTCCAGTTGCGACACCGCGTCGCCGATCTGCCCTATGCCGTCGCTCTGCTGCGTGCTGGCGGTGCCGATCTGGCCGATCAGCGCGCTCACGTCGCGCACCTGGGCAACGATGTCGCCCATGGTCTTGCCGGCCGCGTCCGCCAGCTCCCTGCCAGCCTCGACTCGCTCGGTGCTCGCGCCTATCAGCCCGCGGATCTCGCGCGCGGCCTCGGCACTGCGCTGGGCCAGGCTGCGCACTTCGCTGGCCACCACCGCGAAGCCGCGGCCTTGCTCACCGGCGCGTGCCGCCTCCACCGCGGCATTGAGCGCCAGGATGTTGGTGCGGAAGGCGATGCTGTCGATCACGCCGATGATGTCGCCGATGCGCCGCGAGGCCTCGGTGATCTGCTGCATGGTGGCCACCACGCGGCCCACGACCACGCCGCCCTCCGCCGCCACGGCGGAGGCGCTGGCGGCCAGCTCGGTGGCGCGCTGCGCGGTGGCGGCGTTCTGCCGCACGGTGGCGCTGAGCTGGCAGACCGAGGCCGCCGTCTGCTGCAGGCTGCTGGCCTGCTCCTCGGTGCGCTGGCTGAGGTCGGCGTTGCCGCCGGCGATCTGCGACGAGCCGGTGGCGATGGAGTCGGCCCCGGTGCGCACTTGCCCGACGATGTCGCCCAGGCTCTCGTTCATGCGCGCCAGCGCGCCGAAGAGCTGGCCGATCTCGTCGCGGGTGCGCACCTCGATGGCCGAGCTCAGGTCGCCCTGCGCGACCCGGTCGGCCAGCGCCGCGGCCTTGGCGATAGGGCGGGTGATGGAGCGCACGATCCACAGCGCGGCGGCGATCGCGGCGCCCAGCACCCCCAGCATCAGCACCGGCGCCAGCGCCAGCAGCCGCTGGTAGCGGGCCTCGGCCACCTGGTATTGCCGCTCCGCGCCCTCGATCTGCAGCGTGACGAGCTGGCTCATCACGTCGGAGACCGGGTCGATCACCGGGTACATCTCCTTGGCCGCGCGGCTGCGCAGCTCGGGCGTGTCCTGGCGGGTGAAGACATCGGCCAGCACCGCGGTGAAGGTGTCGGCCTGGCGCATCAGCGGCGCGGCCTCGGCGATCAGCTTCTGCTCGGCGGGCGGGTGCATGCCGCTCGCGAAGAGCTGCCAGTTGGTCGCGATCAAGCCCTTGGCCTGCGCCAGCGAGGCCAGGCCCTGCTCGGCCGTCAGCCCGCCGTCGCGCACCTTGTGGGCGGTATCGACGATGTTGACGGCGTAGGCGTCGGCGATCACCTTGAGCTGGCGCAGCGGCAGCACGTGCTGCCGGTAGACCGCGTCGAGCGTGGCATTCGCTTCGCGCAGGCGCAGCAGCGCCAGGCTGGCGGTGGTGATCAGCAGGGCGAGCAGCAAGCCGACCAGCAAGGCCAGGCGGGCCTTGAACGACAAACTTTTCATGGAAGGCATGTAGGGGACTCCGGCGAGACGAAGGGTTGGCCCCGGCGATCCAATCCGCCGAGGAGAGTCGCCACTATGGTTTCATTTGAATCATTTATAAGCGCTTAAAAGCACAACAATGCTCTCCATATTTATCATTTGATGCGCTGGAGCGTGCAAGGCGCCGACTGCAGCCCGGCCTCTCCCGATAGTGGCAGCCCTTGCCCTGCCTTGCGGCCAAGCTGGATCCAGGGGGCATGGGTGATGCGTATGCAACACAACCGGAGGAACCTTGTGGGCATTCGATCCGCCCAAGAATTCGGTCCGCCATCATGACGAATCAACACAACAACTTTGCCTCCAGCTTCATCCTCTGCGCCTGTCTGCTCGTCGGTGCCGGCCCGGCCGCCGCGCAAGCCGGTCTGCTCACGCCCTCGGCGGTGTTTGTCCAGGGCGGCGTCGCCGAGACGGCGAGCGCCCTGGTGGTCGGTGCCAATTGGGACTGGGACTGGCAGCGCCCTACGGGCTGGGGCACCTGGAGCGGCTACTGGGAGGCCTCGTTCGGCCGCTGGAGCACCGAGCGCATCGACGGCAGCACCTCGCACGACTGGGTCACCCAGCTCGGCATCACGCCGGTGCTGCGCTTGAGCCCTGCCGGCGGCGGGGGCTGGTTCGTGGAGGGCGGCATTGGCGTCAACCTGCTGCTGCCCATCTTCCGCGCCAAGGACAAGCGCTTCAGCACCGTCTTCAACTTCGGCGACCACCTCGCAGTGGGCCGGCGCTTCGGCGAGCGCGGCGAGCACGAGGTGGCGCTGCGGGTCCAGCACTTCTCCAATGGCGGCATCAAGAAGCCCAACCCGGGCGAAGACTTCCTGCAACTGCGCTACACACGGCGGTGGCTCTAAGCGGCCCCGCGAGGGGGTCTCGGCCGGGCCGTGAACGCAAGGTAAGGGCGGGTGGCGGGGCGCTTTTCCGCGCTTCGGGCATGGTGCTTGGCGAGTCCAATCGCCACACCCAAGCCTCCGCAGCAGTACCGCCGCTTGCCATGATCGACCTCACCACGCAGCTCGCCGAATGGGCCTTCCGCAACGTCCGCACGCGCGCCGTGCTGTTCGGCGCCGGCCTGGGCTGGTTGACCTGGGGGCTCTCGATGGTGCCGGAGCGCAGCGCGTTCAGTGTGGCGATGGCGCTGGTGATGCTGGTCGCGGGCGCGGTCTCGTTCGTGCTGCACGCGCTGCACGAGTTGCTGGGCCGCGGCGGCCTGAGCCGCGGCGCGCGCGCGGCCGAAGTGCGGCTGTGCACCAGCCTGCTGGGCGGCGGCATCGCCGCGTCGCTCTACGCGCTGCAGGCGCTCTACCCGTGAGGCGCTGAGGGGGCCGCTTCAGCGGTCCAGGGCCGGGCGCTTGGGGTTGAAGCTCCAGCCCGGGATCAGGTACTGCATCGCCATCGCGTCGTCGCGCGAGCCCAGGCCGTGCTGCTGGTAGAGCTGGTGGGCCTTCTCCACCTCCACCATGTCCAGCTCGACCCCCAGGCCGGGCTTTTGAGGCACCTGCACCAGGCCGCCTTCTATCTTCAGCGGCTCCTTGGTGAGGCGCTGGCCGTCCTGCCAGATCCAGTGGGTGTCGATCGCGGTGACGCGGCCCGGCGCGGCGGCGCCGACGTGGGTGAACATCGCCAGCGAAACGTCGAAGTGGTTGTTGGAGTGCGAGCCCCAGGTCAGGCCCCAGTCGCGGCAGGTCTGCGCCACGCGCACCGAGCCGGCCATGGTCCAGAAATGCGGGTCGGCCAGCGGGATGTCGACCGACTGCAGCGCCAGCGCGTGGCTCATCTGGCGCCAGTCGGTGGCGATCATGTTGGTGGCCGTCGGCAGGCCGGTGGCGCGGCGGAACTCGGCCATCACCTCGCGCCCTGAAAAGCCGTCTTCGGCCCCGCAGGGGTCTTCGGCGTAGGCCACCACGCCGCGCATGTCGCGCATCAGGCGCACGGCGTCCTTCAGGAGCCAGCCGCCGTTGGGATCCAGCGTGACGCGGGCGGTGGGGAAGCGCTCGTGCAGCGCCTTGATGGCCTCTATCTCCTCTTCCGCGCGCAAGGCACCGCCCTTGAGCTTGAAGTCGTTGAAGCCGTAGCGCGCATGGGCCGCCTCGGCCAGGCGCACGATGGCCTCGGGCGTCAGCGCCTTTTCGTGGCGCAGGCGGAACCAGTCGTTGTCGGCATCGGGGTCGCTGTCGTAGGGCAGGTCGGTCCTGGCCTTGTCGCCGACGTAGAAGAGGTAGCCCAGCATCTCCACCGCGTCGCGCTGCTGGCCCTCGCCGAGCAGCGCGGCCACCGGCACGCCCAGGTGCTGGCCCAGCAGGTCCAGCAGGGCGGACTCGACGGCAGTGACCGCGTGGATGGTGGTGCGCAGGTCGAAGGTCTGCAGGCCGCGGCCGCCGCTGTCGCGGTCGGCGAACTTCTTCTGCATCTCCTGCAGCAGGCGCTGCTGCGAGCCCAGCGGCTGGCCGACGATCAGCTCGCGGGCATCTTCCAGGGTCTGGCGGATCTTTTCACCGCCGGGTACTTCGCCGACGCCGGTGTGGCCGGCGCTGTCGGTCAGGATCAGGATGTTGCGGGTGAAGTAGGGGCCGTGGGCGCCGCTCAGGTTGAGCAGCATGCTGTCGCGGCCGGCGACCGGGATCACGCGCAGCGCGGTGATCAGCGGGGTGGTGGTGGGAGAGGGCATGGGGCGGTTCTCGGCAGAAGGGTTGAAGCGGGTGGCGGCGGGCGTGGGCAGCGGGCTCAGTCGGCTGTGATCTTGCCCACCTCGATCACCTTTTTCCAGCGCGCAAACTCCTGGGCCTGGAAGCTGGCGAAATGCTCTGGCGTGTCGCCGACGACCTCCAGCCCGATGGCGCTGAACTGCTGCTTCTGCTTGGGGTCGTTGAGCGCGCCGACGATGGCGGCATGGACCTTGGCCTTGATGTCGGCCGGCAGGCCCTTGGGCGCGGCGACGGCTTGCCAGGAGTACACCTCCACGCCTTTGACACCAGCCTCGGCCATGGTCGGCACCTCGGGCAGCGCCTCGGCGCGCTTCTGGCCGGTGACGGCGAGCGCCTTCAGCTTGCCCGACTTGATGTGCTGTATCACCGCGTTGATGTTCTGGAACGAGGCATCGACCTGGCCGCCGAGCAGGTCGGTGATGGCCGGCGCGCCGCCTTTGTACGGGATGTGCAGGCCGGTCGTACCGGTCTGCTGCCAGAACAGCTCCACCGTGAGGTGGTCGCTGGAGCCGTTGCCCGACGACGCGAAGCTCATCTTGCCGGGGTTGGCCTTCTCGAAGGCGATCACGTCGGCCACCGTCTTCTGCGGCGCGGTGGCGGGCACCACCAGCACGTTGGGCGCCTGCACGGCCACGGTGATCAGCTCGAAGTCCTTCAGTGCGTCGTAGGGGATGGCCTTGATCAGGTGGGGCGCGATCACCAGCGGGCCCAGCGAGGTGACCAGGAAGGTGTAGCCGTCGGGCGGCGCGCGCTTGACGGCTGCCGCGCCTATGGTGCCGGTGGCGCCGGCCTTGTTGTCGACCACGAAGGGCTGGCCGAACTTCTCGCTCAGCTTGGGGCCGAGGGCGCGGGCGATGGTGTCGGTGGAGCCGCCGGGCGGGAAGGGCACCAGCAAGGTCACCGGTTTGTCCGGCCAGGCGGGGGCCTGCGCGGCGGCGGCGGTGGCCAGGCCGATCAAGAGGGCGGGCAGCAAGTTTTTGATCACGGGGATGTCTCCTGCGGGGGGTGAAACGGGGCCGGTCGGTGGAGCGAGCCATCGGCTAGGTAGCGCTACCATTCGTGAGCGATATGGTAGCGCTACCTTCTTGCAAGTCAAGCCATCGCCGATCCGCGGTACTACGTAGCTGCCGCCGGGCCGGCCGGCAGCTCAGGCGCTCTCGCGCTCGACGATGGTGAAGCCGACATCGATCACCCGCGCCTCCACGGCACGGCCCTCGGCGCGCTCGACGATGAACTGCGCTGCCTGGCGGCCTATCGCGGTGGCGTCGATGTGCACGGTGGTCAGGGCAGGGTGCAGGTCGGCGGCGAACTCCAGGTCGCCGAAGCCGACCACTGCGAGCTGCGCCGGCACGGCGATGCCGCGGGCCTGGGCCTCGGTCATCACGCCGAGGGCCAGCAGGTCGGAGCTGCAAAAGACCGCGTCGGTCTGCGGCGCGCTGCGCATCAGCTCGGCCAGCGCGCCGCGACCGCTGCGCAGCGTGGTCGGCGCAGGCACGCGAACGACCGCCACCGGACCCAGCCCGGCCTGGCGCGCCGCGGCCTCGAAGGCCTGCAGGCGGCGCTTCGCCCGCTCGTCGTCACCCGCCACCACCGCCAGGTGCCGCCGGCCCCGGGCGTGCAGAAACTCCGCCACGGCCCGCCCGACCTCGGCATGCGAGAAGCCCACCAGCATGTCCAGCGGCGTCGGCGTCAGGTCCCAGGTCTCCACCACCGGGATGCCGGCGGCCAGCAGGCGCTTGCGGCCTTCGGGCGAATGCATGATGCCGGTCAGCACGATGCCATCCGGGCGGCGGCCGATGATGGCTTCGAGCAGCGCATCCTCGCGCGAATCCACGTAGCCGCTCTGGCCCAGCATCAGTTGGTAGCCGCGCTCGGCCAGCGCCTCGGTGAGCGACTGCACGGTCTGCAGGAAGACCGGGCCGGTGAGGGTGGGGATCACCGCGGCCACCAGGCGGCTGCGCGCCGAGGCCAGGCCGCCGGCGATGCCGTTGCGCACGTAGCCGGTCCGGGCGACGGCCTCGGTGACCTTCTGCAGCACCTCGGGCGAGACCTGGCCCGGCGTGTTCAGCGCCCGCGACGCGGTGATGGGCGCCACGCCGGCCAGC
>DATHWJ010000201.1:0-19343 GCA_035460745.1 Ideonella sp.
CGGCCGGGTGCCCGCTGCCCTTGCCGAAGGCCACGAAGGCCGCATAGGCCGCGTCCGCCTCGGCCTGGCCGGGGGCCACCACTTCGAACACCGGCAGTCGCAGCAGGTCGTCCACCAGCACCACCGCGCGCTGCCCCCGCCGGCCGTGCACCACCATGCGCGCTTCGACGACCGATACGCTGCTGATCAGCGCCTTGTCCGCCTGCTGGATGGCACGGACGAAGGCCTCGCGTTCGGCTTCGCCGAAGGCGATCGCGACGATCGCCGAGGTATCGACCGCGATCATTCCGGCAGGCCGTGGGCGTCCCACGCCAGCGGGTCGAAAGCGTCAGGGCGATCCGGGATGCGGTCGAGCTGGGCCAACAATGCGGCCATGCGCTCGTCAGCGTCGGCCGGGCCGGCCGTTTCGCTGAGCAGGCGATCGACCGCACGCTCGACCACGGCGGTCTTGCTGAGGCCGGTCGCCCTGGCCAGCCGCTCCACCTTGCTGACGACGACGGGGTTGGCTATTTGCAATGCCATGATCTGGCCTTCAATGTTGAGATCAACATTATCAATATACAGCCGAGGTTGGTGTCCTGCGACCGCCAGGCCGCGTGCGCCCGACTTGACCGCGGCGCCCTGCCTCGCGCAGACTTCGCCCATGTTCTGCGCCACCCATCCGCACTGTCACCTTCGCGCCGCCCAGCCGCTGACGATGCGGGCGCGCGCCTGCCTGCCGATGATTCGCGTCGTCATGCAGCAGGGCGTGGCTGTTGTCCACCTGCCTTGCCGATCCCGGGCCTGAGAACCACCGTCCCCCCGTTCTCGTCGACAAGGCCCGCCACAAGCGGGCCTTGTTGTTTTCTACCCTCCATAAACACCCAAAGGAGAGTTGCCATGGAGACCTCACCCTCCGAGCCGGGCAAACCGGCCACCCCCTGGACTCTGCGCCGCGCCCGCGCCAGTGACGCCGAGGCCTTCGCCCGCCTGATGGCCGAGCCCGAGGTGTTCGGCAACCTGATGCAGCTGCCGTTCCCCGACGCCGAGCTCTGGCGTGCCCGGCTGGCCACGCACAACCCGCCGGACAAGGCCGACCTGCACCTGGTGGCCGACGTCGGCGGCGTGGTGGTCGGCAGTGCCGGCCTGAACACCGCCGGCACGGCGCTGCGGCGCCGGCATGTGATGGACCTGGGCATGTCGGTGGACCTGGCCTGGCAGCGCCGCGGGGTCGGCAGCGCGCTGATGGAGGCGCTGTGCATGTACGCCGACCGCTGGGCCGGCGTGCTCAGGCTGGAGTTGACCGTGTTTGCCGACAACGTGGCAGCGCTCGCGCTCTACCGCAAGTTCGGCTTCGAGCAGGAGGGCCTGCACCGCGGCTATGCGATGCGTGACGGCGAGTATGTCGACGCGTATTGCATGGCGCGGCTGCACCCCCATCTGCCTCGCTGGAGCGGTACACCGGCTTGAGCTTGTGCGCCTGCGGTGCCGCGGTGCGCCGCATGCGAAACTGCCGCGCAATTCGAAACGATGGAGTAGAGCGATGGCCGAGCCGCGCATGAGTACCGAAGCAGAGATCGAGGCGCTGGACGGCATCTGCCAGCGCATGGCGGGGTTCGACGACCGCGTGTCGCTGGAGTGGCTGGACGGCTACATGACCGCGCTGGTCGCCGGCCCGCGCCGCATCGAGCACGGCGAGTGGCTGCCGCTCGTCGCCGAGGGCGTCTTCGAGCGCACCTTCGCCGACCCGGCCGACGCCGCGCAGGCGCGCGAGACCATCGATGCGCGCTGGCAGGTGCTGGCCGACCAGCTCGACCCCGAAGAGATGCTCGACGACCCCGACGTGCTGCGGCTGGCGCCGCTGATGATCGAGCTGACCGAGGACGACAAGCAGCGCCTGATCGCCGAAGGCCATGTGAAGCCGGAAGAGCTCGGCATGCTGGAGCAGACCGGCGAGGCCTGGGCCGTGGGTTTCATGGACGCCACCAAGGACTTCCCGAACGACTGGCCGGACGCCGACCTGGAGACCGAGGAAGGCCAGCTGTTCGACGAGTGCATGCTGCGCGTGGTCTCGCTGACGGTCGATGAAGAAGAGCTGAAGGAGATCGCCGACGAGCTCTACGAGGGCGAGGAGCTGACGCGCGACGAGCTGATCCAGGAAGCCTGCTACGCCGCCCAGGACATGCGCCTCTATTGGCTGGACCATGCGCCGCGCCACGCGCCGCGCAAGGTCGACGCGCTGCCCGGCCGCAACGACCCGTGCCCTTGCGGCAGCGGCAAGAAGTTCAAGAAGTGCCACGGGGCGCAGATGCAATGAAGACCCCCCCCTACGCGATCACAGATCTCGCCCCCCGAGGGGGCACCGCTGGCGGACCGGCAGAGCCGATTCCGCGGCGGTTGCTTGGCGGGTTGGCGGCTTGCGGGGAGGGCTCATGAACGACCTTGCGAGGCGGCACATCGTGCTGGGCCTGTCCGGCGGCATCGCCTGCTACAAGGCGGCCGACCTGACGCGCGAGCTGGTGAAGGCCGGCGCCACCGTGCAGGTGGTGATGACGGCCGGCGCCGAGGCCTTCATCACCGCGGTGACCCTGCAGGCGCTGTCCAACCGGCCGGTCTACACCAGCCAGTGGGATGCGCGCGAGGCCAACAACATGGCCCACATCAACCTCTCCCGTGAGGCCGACGCCATCCTGGTCGCGCCCGCCAGCGCCGACTTCATGGCCAAGCTGGCGCAGGGCAGGGCGGACGACCTGCTCGCGCTGATGTGCCTGGCGCGCCCCATGGCGCGGGTGCCGCTGCTGCTGGCCCCGGCGATGAACCGCGAGATGTGGGCCCACCCGGCGACCCAGCGCAACGCGGCGCTGCTGCGCTCGGACGGCGCCACCCTCCTCGGCCCGGCGGCCGGCGACCAGGCCTGCGGCGAGATCGGCGACGGCCGCATGCTGGAGGCGGTGGAGCTGCGCGACGAGATGATCGCCTTCTTCAGCGCCAAGCCGCTGGCCGGCCGCAAGCTGCTGATCACCGCCGGGCCCACCTTCGAGGCGATCGACCCGGTGCGCGGCATCACCAACCTCTCCAGCGGCAAGATGGGCTTCGCACTGGCCCGCGCGGCGCAGGAGGCCGGTGCCGAAGTCACGCTGGTGGCCGGCCCGGTGCACCTGCCCACGCCGCGCCACGTGCGCCGCATCGACGTGCAAAGCGCGCAGCAGATGTTCGACGCGGTGCTGCCGGAGGCGCCCGCGCACGATGTCTTCATCGCCACCGCCGCCGTGGCGGACTGGCGCCCGGTCGCCCACCACGAGCACAAGATCAAGAAGGACGGCTCCGGCCAGGTGCCCGCGCTGGCGCTGGCCGAGAACCCCGACATCCTGGCCGCCGTCGCGCGCCTGCCCGTCAAGCCCTACTGCGTCGGCTTCGCCGCCGAGAGCCGCGACCTGCTGGCCAACGCCCGCGCCAAGCTGGTCCGCAAGGGCGTGCCGCTGGTGGTGGCCAACCTCGGGCCCGCCACCTTCGGCCGCGACGACAACGCGCTGCTGCTGGTCGATGCCCACGGCGAAAAAGAGCTGCCGCGGGCCGACAAGCTCAGCCTGGCGCGCGCGCTGGTCGCCGACATCGCACGACGCCTCACCCCCTCACCCTGACCGCATGACCACCATCGACATCAAGCTGCTGGACGCCCGCATGGCCGACCAGCTCCCCCACTACGCCACCCCCGGCAGCGCCGGCCTCGACCTGCGCGCCTGCCTGGACGAAGCGCTGCTGCTGGCGCCGGGCCAGACCCGGTTGATCCCCACCGGCCTGGCGATCCACATCGGCGAGCCGGGGCTGGCCGCGATGATCCTGCCGCGCTCCGGCCTGGGCCACAAGCACGGCGTGGTGCTGGGCAACCTGGTCGGCCTGATCGACAGCGACTACCAGGGCCAGCTGATGGTGAGCTGCTGGAACCGCGGCAGCGAGCCGTTCACCATAGAGCCCATGGAGCGCATCGCGCAGATGGTGATCGTGCCGGTGGTGCAGGCGAGTTTCCGCCGGGTCGAGGAGTTCGCCGAGTCGGACCGCGGCGAGGGCGGCTTCGGCTCGACCGGCAAGCGCTGACGCGGCCCCCGCCGGGCGGATGCTCAGGCCGCTTGGGAGCAACCCGGCGCTCGCCTGAGCCCTGGGGCGCCCGGCGGCGTCAGGGCGCGTCGCTCTTGTCTTCGTCCTGCACTTGCTTGACGCGCTCCTGCAGCGGCGCCTGCAGCTTGCGCGCCTCATCGACGAAGCCCTTGCTCGGGATCGCCGAGTACCAGCGCAGCATGGGCAGCGGCAGCGCGCTCATGTAGGGCTCGGCGTTGAAGCGGTCGTGGCGCTGCTGGTTGGTGGTCAGCGTCACCGCGGTGGCCACGCCCCAGACCAGCGTGGTCAGCAGCGCCAGCCCGCGCTGGTGCTCCGGCAGCACCCGGCGAGCGTGGCACCAGCAGAGCACGGCCAGCGCGAGCGGCGTCAGCCAGTTGGTGGCGGCCCAGATCGAGGGCAGGTCGAGGCTGGCTGCCAACTGCGGCAGCAGCAGCTCCAGCGCCTCGGCCGGCACCAGCACCCGCACGGCAATGCCCAGATGGCCCCAGAACTCGAAGCGGTGCTGGAAGATCTTGGAGGCCAGGCCCCAGGCGGCACACCAGACCAGCAGCGCCGCCGGCCCGCCGACCAGCACCGGCAGCCAGCCGCGCCAGTCGTCGCCGGGGTCGCGCGCCAGCCAGATCGGCCAGGCCACCAGCAGCGCCAGCACGATCGCCAGCAGCAGCGTCGTCAGCAGCGGCCTGGCGCCCACTGCCAGCGGCCGCTCGGCGGCGATGGCGGGGTCGGGCAGGCGCAGCCGCAGCCGGGTGCTGCCGAGCTGGAAGCTGTGGCTCGCCGCACCCTCCAGCCGGGCGTGGTCGCCCGAGGCCAGCCGGCGCTTGCCCAGCCGGCCACCGTTCAGGCTGGGGCCGATCGCGAGCTGCAGGCTGCCGTCCTCCGCCTGCTCCAGCCGGGCGTGCGAGGGGGCGACGTGCGGATCGTCGAGCACGACGGTGTTGTGCAGCGCGCGGCCCAGCGTGATGGGCCAGGCGTAGACATCGTGCGTGCCGTGCAGCCGGCCGTCGCGGTCGAAGACGTCGATCAGCGCGAGGCGGTCTTGGGTTTGATCCATCCAAATCCGTCGAGGTAGTGTTGCGTCAGCCGCATCGCGTTGTCGAAGCTGACGCCGCTGGCGTCGAAGCGGCCTTGCACGCCGGCGGTCGACTGGTCCAGTGTGGCCACCAGCACGCCCAGCCGGTACAGGCCGGGCAGCTTCTTGTAGGCGCTCATGCAGATGACGGCGCGCATGGGCAACCCGCCCGACTCGACCGTGCGCTCGTGGCAGCGCGGCGCGGTGACGGCGGGGTTGTCGATGCCGAAGCCTTCGTTGGCGAAGCTGGTGCTGTGGCGCTGCGCAAAGCGCAGCGGCCCGATCTTGCTGCCGTCGTAGGCCTCGTGGCGCACCGAGAGGTTGCCGAGCTGCAGCGAGTCGCTGATGAAGACCTGCGTGTCCATCTGGCAGTCCGAGCGCTCGAACTGCAGGCCTTTGTCGGTGGCGCGCGAGCCGCTGCCCCAGCAGCGCATGAACTGCTCCTGCGGCACCGGGATGCGGTAGTGCGCGTTGCCGGCTTCGCGCCAGCTCTGCGCGAGAAACTTGTCGGCCAGCGCGGTTTCGTAGCCCATCAGCTGGCGCGTCAGCTCAGGGTAGACCGGCTTGGTGATGGGCGCCGCGTCCCGGCCGCGCGCCAGCAGGGCCTGCGCGAATTCGGCCGGCACCACCAGGCTGACCTGCTCGCCGCCGATGCGGGTGGCCACGTTGACGCCCACCAGCCGGCCCGATTCATCGACCGCCGGCCCGCCGCTCATGCCGGGGCTGAGCGAGCCGCCGAAGAAAACCGTGGGCACGAAGCTGCGCTCGACCAGGCCGTTGTAGGCGCCCTCGTTGACGGCGAAGCCGACATCCAGCGGGTTGCCGAGCGAGAACATGCGCGCGCCGCGCGACGGCACCTGCCCCGCCGGCAGGAACGACACCGCGCCGCGCCCGCTCAGCGCGCCGGTGCCGCTGGCCTGCACCGGCTTGACCAGGGCCAGGTCGTGCACCACGTCGAAGGCCAGCAGCTGCAGCGCGCCCTGGCTGCCGTCGGCCGCCGCATAGACCAGGCGGTAGCGGTCCGGCTGCAGCGCGAACTGGCTGATCACGTGGTAGTTGGTGATCAGGTGGCCTTGGTCGCTGACGAGAAAGGCCGAGCCGACCGAGGACTGGCTGTCCTGCGTCTTCAGCAGCGTGCGCACCTGCACCAGGCGGCCGCGCATCTGCTCGTAGACGCGCTGGCCAGCGGACGAGACAGGCGCGGCTTCAGGCGGCTGGGCGGCGGCGGGTTCGGAGGCCGGTGCGGAGGCGGCCTCCGGTGGCGTGGCGGGCTGGGCACTGGCGGGGGCGCTGCCCAGCAGCCAGGCCAGCGCGAGCGCCGTGGCACCGGTCCTGCACAGGCGGCGGCCGGCCGTGTCGCGAGGGGGGGTCGGCACGGTCAATGCAGCTGCGTGCCGGGCGGCGTGCCGGCGGCCACTTGCAGCGGCGAGTCGCCGACGCTGCCGGCGCCCACCTCGGCGTCGGTGGCTTCGCGCACGTCGATGACCTTGAGCTGGATGCGCAGCGCCATGCCGGCCAGCGGGTGGTTGGCGTCCAGCACCACGTGCGAGGGATAGACCTCGGTCACGGTGTAGATCGCGTCCTCGGGCATGTCGGGCGTGGTCGCGCCCTCGGGCAGGCCCTCGAACTGCATGCCGGGCTCGACCTGCTCGGGGAACAAGGCCTTCTCTTCGTAGCAGACCAGGTCGGGGTTGTAGTCGCCGAAGGCGTGCTCGGGTTCCAGGTGCAGGTGCGCCTCGAAACCGGGGGCCTGGCCAACCAGCGCTTCTTCGACCTTGGGCAGCAGATCGTCGCCGCCGTAAAAGAACTCGACCGGCTCGGCCAGCTCGTCGATCTGCTGGCCCTGGGCGTCCGACAGCGTCCAGGTGAGCGTCACGACGCAGGGGGAATTGATGTCCATCCCGGGATGATCGCACAAGGCCGCAGCCCGGGCATGGGCGGGGAAAGCGGGGGGAAGCGACGAGCAAGCGCGGGGGGTTGGCGGCCCGCCGTAGACAATCCCGCCGATGAAAACAGAACAATCCCTGACCCTGCTGGGCGGTTTGTCGCCCGCCGCCTTCATGCGCCGGCACTGGCAAAAGGCGCCGTACCTGATCCGCCAGGCCGTGCCTGGCGTGCAAGCGCCGGTCGAGCGCAGCGAGCTGCTGGCGCTGGCCGCGCGCGACGACGTCGAGTCGCGCCTGGTGCAGCACGCGGGCGCCGCCTCGGCGGCCGGCTGGCGGCTGCGCCAGGGGCCGTTCACGCGCCGCCAGATCCCACCGTGGGCCCAGCCGGGCTGGACCTTGCTGGTGCAGGGGCTGGACCTGCACGTGGCGGCGGCGCAAGAGCTGCTGGCGCTGTTCCGCTTCGTGCCGGAGGCGCGGCTGGACGACCTGATGATCAGCTACGCGAGCGACGGCGGCGGGGTCGGGCCGCACCTGGATTCCTACGATGTCTTCCTGCTGCAGGTGCAGGGCCGGCGGCGCTGGCGGGTCGGGCCGGTGGCCGACACCACGCTGGTGGAGGGGCTGCCGGTGAAGATACTGGCCCACTTCGAACCGACCGAAGAGTGGCTGCTGGAGCCTGGCGACATGCTTTACGTGCCGCCGGGCTGGGGCCATGACGGTGTCGCCGAGGGCGGCGACTGCATGACTTGCTCGATTGGCTTTCGCGCGCCCGGCGCCGCCGAGCTGGCGCGCGACGTGCTGCAGCGCATGGTCGATGCACTGGAGCTGCCGGAGGCCGACCGGCTCTACCGCGACCCGGCCGGCAGCGCGACGCCCCACCCCGGCCGGGTGCCCGAGGCGCTGGACACCTTTGCGCGCAGCGCCATCGAGCGCCTGCTGAAGGCGCCGCAAAGCCTGGCCTGCGCGCTGGGCGAAGTGTTGACCGAGCTGAAGCCGCTGGTATGGTTCGAGGCGGGGGCCGGCCTGGTGGCAGGGCAGGCCCTGAAACTCGATCGGGGTACCCGCATGATGTACGACGAGCAGCATGTCTTCATCAACGGCGAATCGTTTCGCGCGGGGGGCCGCGATGCGCGCTTGATGCGGCGCTTGGCCGACGATAGAAGCCTGCCGGCCCAGGATGCAGCGTCGTTGAGCGACGATGCCTTTTCGCTGGTCGACGAATGGGCCCGCAACGGGTGGCTGCATGGCCACTGAAGGCCCAGCTTCGGGCGGGCCGGACAAGCCGCCCGGGGAGTTCCAACGGGCGATCGAATCGCGCGGCGAGTTTCAGGCGGCGGTGCGCCAATTGATAAGCGCTGCCGCCAGCACCGGGGCCCGCCAAATGTGGTGGGTATCGCCCGATTTTGACGATTGGCCGCTGGAGGATGCCGCGCTGCTGGACATACTCACCGGCTGGGTGCGTTCGAGTGCCGCGGTGCACGTGACCTGGCTGGCGGATGATTTTGAACCCCTGCGCCGGCGAATGCCTCGATTGGTGCGCTGGCGCCAAACCTGGGCGCATGTGCTGAATTGCGGTGCACCGGTCGAGAGGGGTGCCTCGGATTTGCCCAGCTTGCTGCTGGTCGAGGGCGCAGGGGTACTGCAAATGTTCGACCGCGTGCACTGGCGTGGGCGAATCAGCAACACTCGCCCCGATTTGGGCCAGGCGCGTGAGCAAATTGATGCGCTTTTGCAACGCTCCGAGCCGAGCTTTCCTGTGACAACTTTGGGAATATAGGGATCATCCCTAGCCTGGGTATAATGTTTGGCTAGGCACAGGGATGACTCGAGCGTTCCTGGTCTCTTAGAGGAGGAGGCACGCGCGAACAGCGGGCTTCCAGAATTACCGGTAATTTTGTTCGACTCTTTTGTTTTGAGGATATCCATGAACAAGTCGCTCCTGCTGGCATCCCTGATCGCCGTCGCTGCCCTGGCCGCCTGCGGCAAGAAGGCTGAAGAAGCTGCTCCTGCTCCCGCCCCCGTGGTGGAAGCTCCTGCTGCTTCGGCTCCTGACGCTGGCGCTTCGGCGGCTGCCGACGCCGCCGCTTCGGCCGTGGACGCTGCTGCTTCTGCCGCTTCGATGTAAGAAGCAGATCGCGCGAGCGATCAAAAACAAAGCCGCCCTCGGGCGGCTTTGTCGTTTCTGCGCCGGCCCTTTTGAGAAAGCCGGCGGCAGAGGCAGCCGGGCCCGCAGGCCCGGCGCGCTCACATTTTCAGTTCATCGACGAGAAGACTGACGATCTTCTGCGCATTGGCACCCTTGTCCGGCTGGCCCTGGTTGTTCAGCACCGTCACCATGGTGCCTGTGCCTTCGGGCTTCACCGAGATGCGGTAACGATTGAGCGCCGAGGCGGCGTCGTCCTTGGCGCCGAACAGGCGCGAAAAGAAGTTGGGCTCGTCCTTGGCCGCCTGCTTCGCATCGACATAGCGCACGAAGTACAGGCCCTGCGCGCGGTCGCGGTCTTCGACCGTGAAGCCGCCGCGGTCCAGCGCCAGCCCGACCCGGCGCCAGGCGCGGTCCAGGCCGTCTTCGACCTGCAATGCGGCGCCGGCCTGGTCGGTACGGGCACGTGCTTTCGGGGTACCGGTGTCGGTGGGCGTGGCGCCTGCCACGGCCGTGCGGGCGGCTTCTTCCTTGGTGCCCAGGCTGACCATCAGCCGGGTCAGGAACTCGACCTCCAGCGTGGGGTCGCTGGGGCGGCCGGTCCAGGCGGTGGAGCCGTCGCGGTCCTTGCCCACGTAGACTTCTTCCAGGCCGCGGTGGCTGATGTAGATCTCGGTGCCGGTCGCGGTGCGCTCCAGGCGGGTGCGGAATTTGTCGCGCGTGCCGGTGTCGTAGAGGCTGTCGAGCACGCGGCCCAGGGTGTTGCGGATCACGTCCTGCGGCAGCTTGGCGCGGTTTTCGGCCCAGTCGGTTTCCATCACGCCGGCTTCCGGGATCTCGCTCGCGATGTTGAAGCCGCGCTCGATCCAGAACTGCTTGACGCGCGGGTAGAGTTGCTCCGGCGTCATCGACGTGACCAGCCAGCGCTCGTCGCCGACGCGCTCGACGCGGATGTCGCCCACTTGCTGCACTGCCACCGTAGCGGTGGCATTCACCGGCAGCGTGCGCGGGCCCTGCTGCAGCGCCGCGGCGCTGACCGAACCGCCTTGCGGCGCGTAGCGGCCGTCGCGCGTCAGCGCGGTGAGGTCGGGCGGCACTTCCAGCGGCGCGGTCTTGTTGGCGGTGCTGCGGTAGTCGATCTTGTCGCCCGACATCATGCTGTCCAGGGCGCCGCAGCCGCCCAGTGCGGCGAGAGCCAGCGTTGCTACGGCGGCGCGAACAGGGGTGGTCGCGAGAGTCTTGGTCACTTGATGCATCTCCATCGGACAGCCGCGCTCGCGGCCGCCGGAATTTTCTTGAAGGGCGGGAAAAAGGCGGACAAAGGTCAGATCAGACCACAGTCGCGTAAAGCATCGCCCACCTGGGCCTGGCCGGCGGGCGTGAGCTCCACCAGCGGCAGGCGCACGCCGGGTTTGCAGCGGCCCATCTGGGCCAGCGCCCACTTGGCCGGCGCGGGGCTGGGCTCGCAGAACAGCTGACGGTGCAGCGAGAGCAGCTTGAGGTGGATCTCGCGGGCGCGCTTCACGTCGCCTTCCATCGCCGCCATGCAGAGCTCGTGCATCGCGCGCGGGGCCACGTTGGCCGTCACGCTGACGTTGCCCTGGCCGCCCAGCAGCATCAGGGCCACGGCGCTGCCGTCGTCGCCCGAGTAGACCGAGAAGCCCTTGGGCACGTGCTTGATCAGCCAGGCGGCGCGCTCGATGCTGCCGGTGGCCTCCTTGATGCCGACGATGCCGGGCACCTCGGCCAGGCGCAGCACGGTCTCGTGATGCACATCGGCGACGGTGCGGCTGGGCACGTTGTAGAGCACCAGCGGGATGTCGACGTTCTCGGCGATGGTGCGGAAGTGCCGGTAGATGCCTTCCTGCGAAGGCTTGTTGTAGTAAGGCACGACTTGCAGCGTGCAGTCGGCGCCGACCTCCTTCGCGAAGCGCGACAAGGCCATCGCCTCGGTGGTGGAGTTTGCGCCCGCGCCCGCCATGATGGGCACGCGGCCCGCGGCATGCTCGACCGAGACACGGATGATTTCGCAGTGCTCTTCGACCGTCACCGTGGCCGACTCGCCGGTCGTGCCGACCACGCCGATGCAGTCGGTGCCCTCGGCGATGTGCCAGTCGATCAACGAGCGCAGGCCGGCGAAATCGACGCTGCCATCTTCATGCATCGGCGTCACGAGCGCCACGATGCTGCCAACAATCGGTTTCATCAGGATTCCTTGCAGATCGCTGATTTTAGCCGGGCGCGGCGGGCGGCGGCGACAGCGGCCATCGGGCGGGCAAGGCGCCGGCTTCGGCGGGGGCCTCGCGGCAGGCGACGATGCGCTGCACGAAGCGCTCCGGCTGGCCCAGGAAACCGTCTTCGTAGGCCACCACGCGCAGCGGCGCGACGGCGCCCAGCAACTCGCCGGGGCGCAGCAGGAAGTCCGGCCGCGAGGGCTTGCCGACAGTCTCGTTGCCCGCGGCGAAGGTCTCGCAGACCAGCACGCCGCCCGGCGCGACGCTGGCCACCAGCGTGGGCAGCAGCGGGCGCCAGAGGTAGTGGGTGACGATCACCGCGTCGAAGCGCCGGCCCGCGAAGGGCCAGGGGCCGCTCTCGATGTCGGCCACGACGATCTCGCCCAGGGCCTGCAGGCCCGCCAGCGCCTGCGCGTCGCGGTCCACGCCGGTCACGGCCAGGCCCAGCCCGGCCGCCCAGCGCAGGTGGCGGCCGCTGCCGCAGGCCACATCCAGCAGCGTGCCGCCGGCCGGCAGCAGGTGGGTCCAGCGGGTCAGCCAGGCCGAGGGCGCGCCGCTGGCGTGGTTCAAAAGCAGCTCCACAGGCGGTTCGCCAGGTCGACGACGGTGTGCGGGTCGAGGTAGGCCGCGAAGGTCAGCGCCAGCACGGCCGCGGCCGCAGCCCCGCCCAGCCAGCGCCAGGGGCGCGCCGGGGCGGGTACGGTCGGCGGCGATGTCTTCATGCGTGCGCCAGCGAGGAGGGCGCGCGGACCAGCGGCGTCTCGCGCACCGGCAGGTTGGCCAGCGCCGCGAACAGGCCCAGCGCCACCGCGATCCACCAGACCACGTCGTAGCTGCCGGTGTGGTCGTACAGGCGCCCGCCCAGCCAGACGCCGAGGAACGAGCCGATCTGGTGGCTGAAGAACACCAGCCCGCCCAGCATGGACATGTGCCGCACGCCGAAGATCTGCGCCAGCAGCGCGTTGGTAGGCGGCACGGTGGACAGCCACAGGAAGCCCATCACCGCCGCAAAGACGTAAACGCTCCACGGGCTGATGGGCACCAGCAGGAAGGTGACGATGGCGACCGAGCGCAGCAGGTAGATGGTGGACAGGATGTGGCGCTTCGCGAGGCGCTCGCCCAGCAGGCCGGTGGTATAGGTGCCGAAGATGTTGAACAGGCCGATCAGCGCCAGCGCGGTCGTCGCGACCGAGGGGCTCAGGCCCTGGTCGCGCAGGTAGCTGGGCATGTGCACGCCGATGAACACCACCTGGAAGCCGCAAACGAAGTAGCCCGCCGTGAGCCAGCGGAAGCTCGGCAGCGCGAGCGACTCCTTCAGCGCGGCCAGCACGCCTTGCGGCGGCGCCTCGGCGTCGTCGCGTGCGGCGGGCGGCGGCTCGCGCAGGCCCCAGGCCAGCGGCACGATGGCCAGCGCGGCGCAGCCCAGCACGAACAGCGCGTTCTGCCAGCCCCAGTGGCCGATCAGCCAGTTCTCCACCGGCACCATCAGGAACTGGCCGAACGAGCCCGCCGCCGCCGCGATGCCCATCGCGCGCGAGCGCTTCTCGGGCGCGACCTGGCGGCTGATGACGCCGTAGATCACCGCGTAGGTGGTGCCCGACTGGGCCATGCCCAGAATCAGGCCGGTGCTGCCGGTGAACGCCAGGCCGGTGGTCGACAAGCCCATCAGCACCAGCCCGCTGGCATACAGCAGCGAGCCCACCAGCAGCACGCGAAAGGCGCCGAAGCGGTCGGCGATCATGCCGGTGAATGGCCCGGCGATGCCCCAGCAGATGTTCTGCATCGCCAGCGCAAAGGCAAAGGTCTCGCGGCTCCAGCCGCGGTCCATCGTGATCGGCGCCATCCACAGCCCGAAGCCGTGGCGTATGCCCATCGAGAGCGTGACGATGGCGGCGCCGCACATCAGCACCTGGGTCATCGAGAGCTGGCGGGCGGGTGCGGCTGAGGTCATCGCGGGACTTTATAGGATGCGCAGTTCCGGTGCATGAGCCTACGGAATGGCTCCCTACAATCCGCGGCCATGGCTACCCGTCCCCCCAACACCCCGCCGGCCTACGGCGAAGCCTCGATCCGCGTGCTCAAGGGCCTGGAGCCCGTCAAGCAGCGGCCGGGCATGTACACCCGCACCGACAACCCGCTGCACACCGTGCAGGAGGTGATAGACAACGCCGCCGACGAGGCGCTCGCCGGCTACGGCAAGCGCATCGCGCTGATACTGCACGGCGACGGCTCGGTCACCATCGACGACGACGGCCGCGGCATCCCCTTCGGCCTGCACCCCGAGGAGCAGGTGCCGGTGGTCGAGATCGTCTTCACCCGTCTGCATGCCGGCGGCAAGTTCGACAAGGGCTCGGGCGGCGCCTACAGCTTCTCGGGCGGCCTGCACGGCGTGGGCGTCAGCGTGACCAACGCGCTGGCCAAGCGGCTGGAGGTCACGGTCTGGCGCGAGGGCCAGGCCGCCTCGCTGGCCTTCTCCGGCGGCGACGTGATCGAGCCCTTGACCATCCGCAAGGCCGCTTCCGGCGAGCGCAGGCACGGCACCTCGGTGCGCGTCTGGCCGGATCCCAAGTACTTCGAGAGCGCCGAGCTGCCGCGCGGCGAGCTGATGCACCTGCTGCGCAGCAAGGCCGTGCTGATGCCTGGCGTGATCGTCACGCTGACGACCGAGAAGACCGGCGAGGTGCAGACCTGGACCTACAAGGGCGGCCTGCGCGACTACCTGCAGCAGTCGCTGCCGGCCGACCCGCTGATCCCGCTCTTCGAAGGCGAGCACTACGCCGGCGACGGCGAGACCGAGAACTTCGCCGAGGGCGAGGGCGCGGCCTGGTGCGTGGCCTTCACCGACGAAGGCACGCTGCTGCGCGAGAGCTACGTGAACCTGATCCCGACGGTGGCCGGCGGCACCCATGAAGCGGGGCTGAAGGACGGCCTCTTCGGCGCCATCAAGGGCTTCATCGAGGTGCACTCGCTGCTGCCCAAGGGCGTCAAGCTGATGCCGGAAGACGTCTTCTCGCGCGCCAGCTTCGTGCTTTCGGCCAAGGTGCTGGACCCGCAGTTCCAGGGCCAGACCAAGGAGCGGCTGAACAGCCGCGACGCGCTGCGGCTGGTCTCGGCCTACGTCAAGCCGGCGCTGGAGCTGTGGCTCAACCAGCACGTCGAGTTCGGCAAGAAGCTGGCCGAGCTGGTCATCAAGCAGGCCCAGACCCGCCAGCGCGCCAGCCAGAAGGTCGAGAAGCGCAAGGGCTCGGGCGTGGCCGTGCTGCCCGGCAAGCTCACCGACTGCGAGAGCAAGGACCTGGCGCTCAATGAGCTCTTCCTGGTCGAGGGCGACTCGGCCGGTGGCTCGGCCAAGATGGGGCGCAACAAGGAGACCCAGGCCATCCTGCCGCTGCGCGGCAAGGTGCTCAATGCCTGGGAGGTGGAGCGCGACCGGCTGTTTGCCAACAACGAGATCCACGACATGTCGGTGGCCATCGGCATCGACCCGCACGGCCCCAACGACAGCCCCGACATGTCCGGCCTGCGCTACGGCAAGGTCTGCATCCTGAGCGACGCCGACGTGGACGGCTCGCACATCCAGGTGCTGCTGCTGACGCTGTTCTTCCGCCACTTCCCCAAGCTGATCGAGACCGGCCACCTCTTCGTCGCCAAGCCGCCGCTGTTCCGGGTCGATGCATTGGCGCGCGGCAAGAAGCCGGCCGCCAAGATCTACGCGCTGGACGAGGGCGAGCTGGAGGCTGCGCTGGACAAGCTGCGCAAGGAGGGGGCGCGCGAGTCGTCATGGAGCATAGGCCGCTTCAAGGGCCTGGGCGAGATGAACGCCGAGCAGCTCTGGGACACCACGCTGAACCCCGACACCCGCCGCCTGCTGCGGGTGGAGTACGGCCAGCTCGACTTCGGCGCCACCACCACCTCGCTGACCAAGCTGATGGGCAAGGGCGAGGCGCAGGCGCGGCGTGACCTGATGGAGCTGCACGGCGACTCCGTCGAAGTGGATATATAGCCCACCCCCTACGCGCTTCGCGCGCCCCCTCAAGGGGGCCACACTGGCGGACCGGCAGAGCCGGATCCGCGGTGTGGCTTGGTGCGGCCAGTGTGAGGGGGGCGGGGTGTGCCCGGCTTTTCCGGGGACTGGCGGGCGCGGATGATGTCAAGATCGGCTCGTTTTTCGTCTGCCCAGCTGCTGGCCCGCCCCACCTGATGACCGCCGCCACCTATGTCCGCCTGCGTCCGACCATGGTCTCCGACCTGGACCGGGTGGTCGGCATCGAGCGCGACGCGCAAAACCTGCCCTTCATCACCCCCTGGGACCGCACCCAGCACGAGGGGGCGGTGCGCTTCCCGGACTTCCGCCACTTCATCGTCGAGGTCGGCGACAGCACCGAGCAGCAGGGTTTCGTGATCCTGCAGGGCTGCCGCAACCCGCACCAGAGCATAGAGCTGAAGCGCCTGGTGCTGCAGCCCAAGGGCCAGGGCCTGGGCCGCGCCTGCGTGCGGCTGCTCAAGCAGATGGCCTTCAGCGATCTCAAGGCCCACCGCTTCTGGCTCGACGTCAAGCAGCTCAACACCCGCGCCCTGGCGCTCTACGCCAGCGAAGGCTTTGTCGAAGAAGGCCGGCTGCGCGAGAGCGTGCGCCTGATGGGCGAGGGCGTGGACGGCTACGACTCGCTGATCGTGATGAGCCTGCTCGACCGCGAGTACCTGGCGCGCCGCGCCATGGGCCTGGAAGCTGCGCTGCAGCGCACGGGCGGGCCTGCGGCTTGAGGGGGCAACGCTGGGCCCGTGCCGCGCTGCTGCTGGCCGCGCTGGCGCCGCTGGCCGCCCATGCGCAGCTCTGGGGCTATGTCGACGGCGCGGGCACGGCGCACTTCGCCGAGCGGGCGGTCGACTCGCGCTACCGGCCGGTGCTGAGCGAGCGCCCCGACCGCTTTGGCGCAGTGCCCGGCAAGAGCCAGGGCGGCCTGGGGCTGCTGACCTGGCTGGCGTTTGCGCCCGAGGTCAAGGCCGTGCAGCCCTGGCTGCGGGAGGCCGAGCGCGCCACCGGGGTGGACGCCGAACTGCTGATGGCCATCATCGCGGTCGAATCCGGCTACAAGGCCGACGCCGTCTCGCCGCGCGGCGCGATCGGCCTGATGCAGATCACCCAGCCCACCGCCGACCGCTACGCGCCGCGCAGCGAGCTGGCGCGCCACGGCAGCGAGCAGCTGCTGCGCGACCCGCGGCTCAACGTACTGACCGGCGCGCGCATGCTGGCCGACCTCGCGCGCCGCCTGGGCGGGGTGGACGTCGCGCTGGCCGCCTGGAACGCCGGCGAAGGCCAGGTCCGGCGCTTCGGCGGCAAGATGCCGCCCTTTGCCGAGACCCAGGCCCACGTGCACCTGGTGCTGGAGCTCTACTGGGCACTGCTGCAGCAGCGCCAGCAGCGCTCGGTGCGGGCCATGAGCTTGTGGGCCGGGCCCGGATAGCCCCGCCCGGGGGCCGTATCATCGCGGCCCCATGTCCGAACAGACCGACCTTTTCCCCCCGCCCGGCCCGCCTGATGCGCCTTCCGGCGACAGCGTCACGCTGGCCCACTACGCCGAGCGCGCCTACCTCGAATACGCTCTCAGCGTGGTCAAGGGCCGCGCGCTGCCCGATGTCTGCGACGGCGCCAAGCCGGTGCAGCGCCGCATCCTCTACGCCATGCAGCGCATGGGCCTGCTGCTCGGCGCCTCGGGCGCGCCCAAGGCGGTCAAGAGCGCGCGCGTGGTGGGCGACGTGCTCGGCAAGTTCCACCCGCACGGCGACCAGGCGGCCTACGACGCGCTGGTGCGCATGGCGCAGGACTTCTCGCAGCGCTACCCGCTGATCGACGGCCAGGGCAACTTCGGCTCGCGCGACGGCGACGGCGCGGCGGCGATGCGCTATACCGAAGCGCGGCTGGCGCCGATCGCCCGCCTGCTGCTCGACGAGATCGACGAAGGCACGGTCGACTTCATCCCCAACTACGACGGCTCGACCGAGGAGCCGCGCCAGTTGCCCGCGCGGCTGCCCTTCGTGCTGCTCAACGGCGCCAGCGGCATCGCGGTGGGCCTGGCCACCGAGGTGCCCAGCCACAACCTGCGCGAGGTGGCCGCGGCCGCGGTCGCGCTGATCCGCGACGACAAGCTGCCCGACGACGAGCTCTACCGCCTGCTGCCCGGCCCCGACTACCCCGGCGGCGGCCAGATCATCTCGGCCGCGGCTGACATCCGCGCGGCCTACGCCAGCGGGCGCGGCAGCCTCAAGGTGCGCGCCAACTGGAAGATCGAGGACCTGGCCCGCGGCCAGTGGCAGCTGGTGGTCACCGAGCTGCCGCCGGGCGCCAGCACGCAGAAGGTGCTGGAGGAGATCGAGGAGCTCACCAACCCCAAGATCAAGCTCGGCAAAAAGGCGCTGAGCGCCGAGCAGGTGCAGCTCAAGGCAGCGGTGCTGGCGGTGTTGGACGCGGCCCGCGACGAGTCCAACAAGGACGCGCCGGTGCGTCTGGTCTTCGAGCCGCGCAGCCGCACGATAGGCCAGGCCGAGCTGATCACCTCGCTGCTGGCCCACACCAGCCTGGAGTCCAGCGCGCCGATCAACCTGACGATGATCGGCCTGGACGGCCGGCCGACGCAGAAGAGCCTGCGCCAGATGCTCTCCGAGTGGGTCAGCTTCCGCGCCACCACGGTGCAGCGGCGCACCCAGCACCGCCTGGCGCGGGTGCTGGACCGCATCCACGTGCTCGAGGGCCGGCAGCTGGTGCTGCTGAACATCGACGAGGTGATACGCATCATCCGCAACGCCGACGAGCCGAAGGCGGCGCTGATCGAGCGTTTTGCCTTGAGCGACCGGCAGGCCGAAGACATCCTCGAAATCCGCCTGCGCCAATTGGCGCGGCTGGAGGCCATCAAGATCGAGCAGGAGCTCAAGGGGCTGCGCGAAGACCAGGCCAAGCTGGAAGACATCCTCGGCAGCCCGAGCTCGCTCAAGCGCACGCTGATACGCGAGATCGAGGCCGACGCCAAGCAGTACGGCGACGAGCGCCGCACGCTGATCCAGGAGGAGAAGAAGGCGGTGGCCGAGGTGCGCATCGTCGACGAGCCGGTCACCGTGGTCGTCAGCCTGAAGGGCTGGGCGCGGGCCCTCAAGGGCCACGAGGTGGACCCGGCGACGCTGGCCTTCAAGGCGGGCGACGGGCTCTACGGCGTCTTCCCCTGCCGCAGCGTGGACACGCTGTTCGTCTTCGGCAGCAACGGCCGGGTCTACAACGTGGCCGTCGGCGGCCTGCCGGGCGGCCGCGGCGACGGCCAGCCCATCACCTCGCTGATCGAACTCGAAAGCGGCAGCCAGCCGGCGCACTACGTGGCCGGCAACGGCGAACAGGTGCTGCTGCTGGCCAACACCGGCGGCTTCGGCCTGCTGGCCCGCCTGAGCGACCTGCAAACCCGCCAGCGCGGCGGCAAGAGCTTCCTGACGCTGGAGCCGCAGGAGCACCTGCTGCCGCCCGCGCTGGTCACGCCGCTGCACGACCGCGTCGCCTGCCTCTCGCTCTCGGGCCGCTTGCTGGTCTACCCGCTGAACGAGCTGAAGCTGCAGCCCAAGGGCGGCCGCGGCCTGACGCTGATGGACGTGGACGACAAGGACCCGCTGCTCTCGGTGGCCGCCTGCACCGACAGCGTGCGCGTGGTGGGTCAGGGCCGCGGCGGCAAGCCCAAGGACGAAACCCTCAAGGGTGTTGCGCTCGCCTCGCACACGGGCAAGCGGGCGCGCAAGGGGCACAAGATCGAGGGTTTCGTGAAGCCGATGAGGCTGGTGGCGGGGTAAGCGGCTGAATTGGGCGCTGATTGGGTCGAAGCGAGATCAGGCCGGCGGGGCATGCTGCTCCGTTCGTGTCCCCCGGGCCGTTAGACAGAGCG
>DATHWJ010000202.1:0-14044 GCA_035460745.1 Ideonella sp.
GGCACTGGGTGTTCTCGCGCACGTGATCCTGATCCTCGGCGTGATCGCGGTCGCGTTTCCGGTCTACATCACCTTCGTCGCGTCCACGCACACCGCCGCCGAAGTCGTGCAAGCGCCGATGCCGATGCTGCCCGGCTCGCACCTGGTGGAGAACTACACCGCCGCGCTGCAGGGCTCGGGCATGGGCGCGGCGTCGAACGCGCCGGTGGGCCGCATGATGTTCGTCAGCCTGGTCACCGCGCTGGTGATCGCGCTCGGCAAGATCGCGATCTCGCTGCTGTCGGCGTTCGCGATCGTCTACTTCCGCTTCCCGTTCCGGATGTTCTTCTTCTGGGCCATCTTCGTCACGCTGATGCTGCCGGTGGAGGTGCGCATCGGGCCGACCTATGCCGTCGTGGCCGGTCTGGGCATGCTGAACACCTATGCCGGCCTGACGGTGCCGCTGATCGCGTCGGCCACCGCCACCTTCCTGTTCCGCCAGTTTTTCCTGACGGTGCCGGACGAGCTGGTCGAGGCGGCGCGCATCGATGGCGCGGGGCCGATGCGCTTTTTCAAGGACATCCTGGTGCCGCTGTCCACCACCAGCATCGCGGCGCTGTTCGTGATCCAGTTCATCTACGGCTGGAACCAGTACCTCTGGCCGCTGCTGGTGACCACCGACGAGAGCATGTACCCGGTGGTGATAGGCATCAAGCGCATGATCAGCGGCGGCGACGCGGCGACCGACTGGAACGTGGTGATGGCCACCGCGGTGCTGGCGATGATCCCGCCGGCGCTGGTGGTGATCCTGATGCAGCGGTGGTTCGTCAAGGGCCTGGTGGACACGGAAAAATAAGCGGCGCAGAGCCGTCGAACGGAACACGAAAACACATGGGCGCCATTTCCATCCGCGAGGTCACCAAGCGCTACGGCGCGGGGGCCAAGGCCAACGCCGTCATCCACGGCGTCAGCGCCGAGATCGCCGACGGCGAGTTCATCGTCATCGTCGGGCCCTCGGGCTGCGGCAAGAGCACCTTGCTGCGCATGGTGGCGGGGCTGGAGGAGATCTCGGGCGGCCAGATCGCGATCGGCGGCCGCGTCGTCAACGACATCGAGCCCAGCGAGCGCGACATCGCGATGGTCTTCCAGAACTACGCGCTCTACCCGCACATGAGCGTGTTCGACAACATGGCCTACGGCCTGAAGATCGCCAAGGTGCCCATTGACGAGATCAAGCAGCGGGTGGACAAGGCCGCCAGGATCCTGGAGCTCGGGCCCTACCTCGCGCGCAAGCCGCGCGAGCTCTCCGGCGGCCAGCGCCAGCGCGTCGCGATGGGCCGCGCCATCGTGCGCCAGCCGCAGGTCTTCTTGTTCGACGAGCCGCTCTCCAACCTCGACGCCAAGCTGCGCGCCCAGACCCGGCTGGAGATCCAGAAGCTGCACCAGGAGCTGGGCGTGACCTCGCTGTTCGTGACCCACGACCAGGTCGAGGCGATGACGCTGGCCCAGCGCATGATCGTGATGAACGCCGGCGTGATGGAGCAGATCGGCACGCCCGAAGAGGTCTACGCCCGGCCGGCCACCACCTTCGTGGCCGGTTTCATCGGCTCGCCGCCGATGAACCTGCTGACCGGCGCGCGCCAGGGCCAGGGCTTCCGGATCGGTGAGGTCTGGCTGCCGCTGGACCAGGTGCCGCCGCGCGAAGGCGCGCTGATACTCGGTGCGCGGCCGGAGCATGCCGCGCCCGCCGCCGACGGCCCGTGGGCGATGCAGGTCGAGATGGTCGAGATGCTGGGCGCCGAGCGGCTGGTGCACGGCCGGCTGGGCGGCGCGCTGTTCACGCTGCGCATCGACAGCACCGAGCCCGTGCCGCGCGTCGGCGAGCCGCTTCGGCTGCGGGTGGCGCACGAGCACCTGCACTGGTTCGATCCGCAGACACGGCAGCGCGTGCCGGGCTGAGCACGGACAATGGCGCAGCCCGCACCCGCGCGGCTGTGCATGCCCTGCTCCAAGACCCGACATCTGCATGAGTTCTGCCGCCCTCCCCGCTTGGCCCTACCCGCTCTGGATCGCCCACCGCGGCGCCGGCAAGCTGGCTCCTGAAAACACGCTGGCGGCCTTCCGTCTGGGCGCCAGCCATGGCTTCCGCTGCTTCGAGACCGACGTGAAGCTCTCGGCCGACGGCGTGCCCTTCTTGCTGCACGACGCCACACTGGATCGCACCACCACCGCCAGCGGCGTGGCGGGCGAGTTGAGCTGGAGCGAGCTGTCGCGCCTGGACGCCGGCGGGCGCCACAGCCGCGCCTACGCCGGCGAGCCGCTGCCCAGCCTGCAGGCGCTGGCCACCTGGCTGATGCGTAACGGCTACCTGCTCGACCTGGAGATCAAGCCCACGCCCGGCCAGGAGCGGCGCACCGGCCAGCGCGTGGCGGCCGAGGTCGCCCGGCTCTGGGCCGGGCATGCCGGCGCGCCGCCGCTGCTGTCGTCGTTCAAGGCCGACGGGCTGGAGGGCGCGCGCGAAGCGGCGCCGGGCCTGCCGCGCGCGCTGGTGGTCGATACCGACGAAGCCGGCTGGTTGGCCACCGCGCGCGCGCTCGGCTGCGTGGCGGTGATCACCAACTACAACATGATGGACGCCGCGCTGCTGCAGCAGCTGCGCGGCGCCGGCATGCGCGCGGCCGTCTACACCGTCAACGACCCCACCGAGGTGGAGCGCCTGCTCGCGCTGGGGATAGACGGCATCGTCACCGACGCCGTCGATCGTTTTTCACCCGGCAGCGCCGAGCAGGGCTTGCTAGATTGAGCCCTCGGCCACCGCCGCCGGGCCGGCTGCGCCCACCGGCTTGGGCAGGCTGCGCACCCCGCGTATCACAGGGTGGCGCCACGCGAAGGCCGCCAGCATCAGTGCGCTGATGCCGGCAAACGCCAGCGACGAGCGCAGGCCGAAATGCTCGCCCAGCCAGCCGCCGAGCAGCGCGCCGGGGCCGGCGGGGATCAGGATCAGCCAACGCATCGTGCTCGTCATGCGGCCCAGCAAGGGCTCGGGCGTCACCGCCTGGCGCAGCGCGAGGAAGTTGATGAAGATCAGCACCGCGCCCAGCCCGAACAGGCTCAGCATGCCGGCGAACGCCATCACCCCGAACGGCCCGGCCGGCACCACCGACAGCACCGCCCAGCCCACGCCGCACAGCGCGATGCCCAGCACCAGGCAAGGCCCTGGCCCGAGCCGGCGGCTGATGCGGTCGCCCAGCAGGCTCGCCAGCACCGTGCCCGCGCCCATGGCGACGTAGCTCAGGCCGATGGCCTGCTCCGACAGGCCCAGCTGGCGCGTCGCGAACAGGATCTGCACCACGAAGGCCGCGTGGTGGCACATCTGCCACAAGCCCACGCACAGGGCCAGCGAGAGCAGCAGGCGCTGGCTCGCCACGAAGCGCACGCCCTCTTTCAGGTCGGACCAGAAGGCGCCCGCCCCGGCGGGCTTCAGCGACTCGCGCACCTGCGTGCCGCGCAGTATCCAGGCCGACGAGAGCAGCAGCACGGCGTCCACCAGCAGCGCCATCGGCGCGCCCACCAGCTTGATCAGCGCACCGGCCAGGCCCGGGCCCGCGACCTCGGCGCCCGAACTGGCCAAGGCGTTTTTTGCATGCGCCTCGACCAGCCGCTCGCGCGGCACGACCTGCGTCAGCACGATCTGCGCCGCGCTGCCGGCCACGGTGTAGACCGTGCCGATGAAAAACCCGACCACGTACAGCCACGGCATGCCCAGCCAGCCCAGTTGCCAGGCCAGCGGCACGCTCGCCACCGCGAGCGCCAGCACGCTTTCGCCGGCGATGTAGACCGGCAGCTTGCGGACGCGGTCCAGCCAGACACCGGCCGGCAACGAGAACAGCACGAAAGGCGCGAGCTCCATCGCGATCAGCCAGCCCATCTGGGTCGGCGATGCGTGCAGCAGCACGGCGGCCGTCAGCGGGAGCGCAAGCATGGTCACCTGGCCGCCGAACGAGCTGATCAGGATGCTGGTCCACAGCCGGCGGTAGACGGCGTCGCGCAGCAGGTCGTCGGGGGCGAGCCGCAAGCGCGTGCGCCACAGGCTCAGGGTCCTCCGCCAGATTTGTCTTGTCGACCTCATGGGTCTGTCTCCTTCGGCCTGTCTTGCGGCGCGCGTCCTTGTGAGACGCATACCGGCATCAAAGGAGGCGAAAGAGGACAGGCCGTGATTCCGATCTTCCGCCGGGTTCCCGGCGGACGCTTCGATGAAAAGGAAGCGAAAGAAGCCGAGAAGAACCGCTAGGGCGCGGCACCCGCCATGGCACCGCACGCGACACCAGCCACCGGTGCAATACCGTGGCAGCGTCGGGAGGTGATGGGGGTGGACTTCATGGCTTGCTCGGAAAGAGTGGGCTGGATACTAGCAGCGGCCTGCGAGACGGCGCAAGGCCTGTTTGACAGCCGCGTTGCCGCGCCGATACGCGGCGCAGCCCCATGCTGCCGCAACGCCGCCCCCATGCCATCCGCAATAATGATGACGATGACCGACAGCGACCGCCTCGACCGCTATTTCACCGAGCAGATGGTGGGCGAGGTCTTGCAGGTCACGATGGGGCCCAGCGCGCACCGCCCCGCCGCACCGCCCCATGGCGTGGTGCTCGATCTGCCCGGCGGCCAGGCCGAGCTCTACGGCCTGGCCGCACGCAGCCTGTGGGCGCAGGAACCGCTGAAGGCCCTGGCCGGGCGGCCCTTTTCGCTGCCGGCGCTGCTCGCTGCTCGGCGCCGGCTGGGCCTGCTGGCCTGGGCCGCCGCGGCGGCCGCGGTGCTCGCGGCCTGGACCGCGCTGATGTGGTTCGTGCTGCCCTGGCTGCAGCGCTGAGCGCGCCGCGCCCCGACCCAACCGAGACGAACCGCCTTGGATCAAGCGCAGGACACCCTCATCATCGACCCGGTGAAGATGAATATCGTCAACCGGGTGGCGGCGGGCACCTCGTTGAGCGGCGAGTTCAGCTTCAAGGGCGGGCTGCTGCTGCAGGGCACGCTGCACGGCAGCGGCGAGATCGCCGGCCGGCTGGTGGTCTGGCATGCCGGCCACCTGGTCGGCCGCTTCAAGGTGAGGGGCGACCTCTACGTGCTGGGCAACGTGGGCGGCATCGCCGACGACGTCGACCACGACACGGTGATCGAGTGCCTGGGCATGGCCTACGTGGCCAGCACCGGCGTCTCGACCGGCACCATCGTGGCCAACAGCCTGCGTATGTATGATGGGGCGGTGATGCAGGGGCCCTTCAAGACGCTGCGCGGCGAGCGCGCACTGCCGGTGCTCAAGCGCAGCTGAGGCGCCCCGGGACACCTCCGGCTCGAGCCCTTTTCATCGCCTCCGGCGGGCCTGCCGCCCGGCCCGTTTTTCCACTCCCCAGCCCCGATGGCCTCGATGGACAACGACGACAACAGCCCGCCGACCCACGACAGCCCCGACGCCGGCCAGCAGCCGCCCGAGGTGGCGCCCGCGGTGGCCCTGGGCCAGCCCATGCCCGACATCGACCAGGTGCCGACGCTGCTGCCGCAGCAGCAGGCCGCGCCGCCCGAGAGCGATGCGGCACCGCTGCGCCACTCGCGGCTGGCGCAGGGCTTGTCGTTCACCGGCTCGGCCGACATCGACGGCTCGATCACCATCGCCGGCGAGATGCAGGGCGACCTGCGGGTGGCCGAGACCACCGATGGCCACGTGACGATCACCGAAACCGGCACGCTGGTGGGCGACATCCGCGCACGCAACATCTCGGTGCTGGGCCAGACCGTCGGTACGCTCGACGCCGCGGGCGGCAAGGTCTCGCTGCACAGCAGCGCGAGCGTCTCGGGCCACATCCGCTACTCGCACCTGCAGGTCAATGGCGCCGACCTCAACGCCCAGCTGGAGCGGGTGCGCACGGACGGCGTCAACCCGCCCCGTGGCTGAGTTCGAGCTGCCCTCGACGGAAACCCTGCGCCGCAATGCGCTGACGCGCTCGCAGCAACGCAACGCCCAGGTCGCACGCCGCCGCATCGCGGGGCGCTGGGTGCTGTGGACGCTGGGCCTGCTGCTGCGCTGGGTGGTGCTGCCAGCCCTGCTGGTGGCCTCGCTGCTCTGGGCCTTCCGGCACGACAACGCCTCCCCCGAGCCCGGCACCGGACAGCCCGCAGCCAGGCCCGCCTCGGACGCCGCGCCGCGGCCGTCGAAACGGGTGCTGCAGCTGCGCCTGGACGAAGACGAGATCGTGCAGCGCAGATCGCCGCGGGCGGCGCCTCAGGCACAATCCGGCGCCAGTCCCATCGCCGACGACAGGAGTTCACGTGAACGGTAGAGACCCGCAAGCCGCGACCGCACGCCTGGTGCCCGCCGAGCAGTTGAGCGCCATCTCCAGCCTGATCGCCGAAGGCGCGGTGTTCGAGGGCTCGTTCAGCTCGCGCGAAGACCTGGGCCTCAAGATCGACGGCACGCTGAAGGGCAACATCAGCCTGCCCAACGGCGGCACGGTGCACGTCGGCGCGACCGGCGTGGTCGAGAACACTACCATCGAAGCCGACCACGTGCTGCTCGAGGGCAAGGTGCGCGGCACCATCATCGCCCGCAAGACGCTGGAGATCACCGGCTCGGCCACGCTGCTGGGCGACGCCCACTACGACGCCATGCTGGACGTGCACCCGCGGGCCCGGTTGCGCGGCAAGGTGGAGTTCCGCGGCGAGCTGGACCCCGAGCCGGCCGGAGACACCAGCGCGCCGTCATACTGAGCGCCATCCGCAGCGCAAGATCTCTGAGCCAACGCGCAAGGTCGCTGAACCAAGCGGCGTGCGCGGATCCTGCTCCGCCGGTCCGCTGCGCTGCCCCCCTCGGGGGGGCAGCGAGCGCCAGCGAGCGTGGGGGCTCAACTTCTGTAGTCGGCGTTGATGCTGACGTAGTCGTGCGAGAGGTCGCAGGTCCAGATGGTGGCCGTGGCCGGGCCGCGGTGCAGGTCGACCCGCACGGTGATCTCGGCGCGCTTCATCACCCGCTGGCCGTCCTCTTCGCGGTAGGCGCTGTGGCGGCCGCCCTCGCGCACCACGTGCACGTCGTCCAGGAAGAGGTCGATCAGGCCCTGGTCCAGGTCATCGATGCCGGCATAGCCGACCGCCGCGAGGATGCGGCCGAGGTTGGGGTCGCTGGCGAAGAAGGCCGTCTTGACCAGCGGCGAATGGGCGATCGCGTAGGCCGCCTGCAGGCATTCGCCCTCCGTGCGGCCGCCGTCGATCTGCACCGTGATGAACTTGGTCGCGCCCTCGCCGTCGCGCACGATGGCCTGGGCGAGCACGCGCGAGACGGCCAGCACGGCGTCGCGCAGGAGGCGGCCGGCCTCGCTGTCCAGCGCCGCGATCTTTTCGTGGCCGGCCTGGCCGGTGGCGATCAGCACGAAGGAGTCGTTGGTCGACGTGTCGCCGTCGATGGTGATGCGGTTGAACGAGGCATCGGCTGCTTCGCGCACCAGCGCCTGCAGCAGCGTGGGCTCGATAGCGGCGTCGGTCGCGACGAAGCCCAGCATGGTGGCCATGTTGGGGCGGATCATGCCGGCCCCCTTGGAGATGCCGGTCACGGTCACCGTCTTGCCCTCGATCGTGACCTGGCGCGACGCCGCCTTGGGCAGCGTGTCGGTGGTCATGATGCCTTCGGCGGCGCGGGCCCAGTGGGCGGGGGCCAGGTCCTTCAGTGCGGCGGGCAGGCCGGCCTCGATGCGATCGACCGGCAGCGTCTCCATGATCACGCCGGTGGAAAACGGCAGCACTTGCTGCGCCGCGATGCCCATCTGCGCGGCCAGGGCGTCACACGTGCTGCGGGCGCGCGCCAGGCCGTCGGCGCCGGTGCCGGCGTTGGCATTGCCGGTGTTGATGACGATCGCGCGGATCGCCGCGCCCGCGGCAAGGTGCTCGCGGCAGACCTGCACCGGCGCGGCGCAGAAGCGGTTCTTGGTGAAGACGCCGGCCACGGCCGCGCCTTCGTCCAGCGCCACCACGACCAGGTCCTTGCGGTTGGCCTTGCGCACGCCTGCCTCGGTGATGCCCAGGCGCACGCCGGCGACCGGTTTCAGGCTCTCGGGGAGGGGGGCTTGCAGGTTGACGGGCATGGTGAAGTGTCCTGTTGGAAGGGGCTGCACAACGCCGCGCCGAGCACTCCTCGGGGGAGGGCCTGTCAGCGGGCGCGCGGATTGTAGGTGGCGAAGAGGGCCTGGGTGGCGAGCTCGCCCCAGGGGTCGCGCTCATAGGCGCGCAGCACGCCTTCGAGCTTGAAGCCCAGCGATTCGGCGAAGTGCAGCGCCCGCTCGTTGCGGGTGTCGCTGATGGCATGGATGCGGGCCAGGCCGATCTCGAAACCCAGCGCCACCACCGCCATCACGGCCTCGCGCATCAGGCCGCGGCCCGCGGTGCGCGAGTCACCCACATAGCCCATCTCGGCGCGCGGTGCGTCGAAATCGAAGCTGTGCAGGTCGATGCGGCCGACGAAGGCGCCACTGTCCTGCTCGAAGACGTTGAAGATCAGGCACTCGCCCTCTTCGACGAACTGCAAGCCGCGCGTGCAGAAGCGGGTGGCCCAGGCCAGGTCCACCTCGCGCTGGCCCCACTCGATGAAGCGCAACATGGGCAGCGAGGTGTTGATGCTCTCCGCCACCACAGCGGCGTGCTCGGCGCAAGGCGCGAGCAGCAACAGGCGCCCGGTGCGCAGCTCCCGCGGCGCCTGGGGCAGGTCTTCCCGCTTCAAGCCAGGCGGCCGTGACACGCCTTGTACTTCTTTCCGCTGCCGCAGGGGCAGGGGTCGTTGCGGCCGACACGCGGCACCTCGGAGGCGGGGTCGCTCTCCTGCGAGACGCTGCCGTCCTCGTTGGGGTGGGTGTAGGTCACGTTGTGGATCTGCTCCGCGCGCTCCTCGATCGCCTCGGCCGCCTCGGCGACCTGCTCCTGCGACTGGATGCGCACCGTCATCAGCACCCGCGTGACTTCCATCTTCACGACGTCGACCAGCTGGGCAAAGAGCTCGAAGGCCTCGCGCTTGTACTCCTGCTTCGGGTTCTTCTGGGCGTAGCCGCGCAGGTGGATGCCCTGGCGCAGGTAGTCCAGCGCGGCCAGGTGCTCGCGCCAGTGCGAGTCGATCGCCTGCAGCAGCACCATGCGCATGAAGGGGGTGAACTGGTCGGCGCCGACGATGTCGAGCTTGGCCTGGAAGGCGGCGTCGGCAGCTTGCACCACCCTGTCGAGCACCTCGTCGTCGGTGATCGAGTCGCTGCCCTCCACCATGGCCTGCAGCGGTACCTCGAGCTGCCATTCGTCGCGCAGCACCTTTTCCAGCGCCGGCAGGTCCCACTGCTCTTCGAGCGTCTCGACCGGCACGAAGCCGCGCACCACGTCGGTCATCGCGCCCTTGCGCAAGTTGGCGATCTGCTCGTGCAGCACCTGCGCCTCGAGGATCTCGTTGCGCTGCTGGTAGATGACCTTGCGCTGGTCGTTGGAGACGTCGTCGTACTCCAGCAGTTGCTTGCGCACGTCGAAGTTGCGCGCCTCGACCTTGCGCTGGGCCGACTCGATGGAGCGCGACACGATGCCGGCCTCGATCGCTTCGCCCTCGGGCATCTTCAGCCGCTCCATGATGGCCTTGACGCGGTCGCCCGCGAAGATGCGCATCAGCGGGTCTTCGAGCGAGAGATAGAAGCGCGAGGCCCCCGGGTCGCCCTGGCGGCCGGAGCGACCACGCAGCTGGTTGTCGATGCGGCGCGATTCATGGCGCTCGGTAGCGATGATGCGCAGGCCGCCTTCGGCCTTGACCTTGGCATGCAGCCCGGCCCACTCGTCTTCCAGCGTCTTGATGCGGCCGGCCTTGTCCGTGCCCGACAGGCCGGCGTCGGCTTCGACGAACTGCACCTGCTTCTCGACGTTGCCGCCCAGCACGATGTCGGTGCCGCGGCCGGCCATGTTGGTGGCGATGGTGATCACGCCCGGCCGACCGGCCTGGGCGACGATCTCGGCCTCCTTGGCGTGCTGCTTGGCGTTGAGCACCTGGTGCGGCAGCTTGGCTTCGGTCAGCAGTTTGGAGATCAGCTCGGAGTTTTCGATCGAGGTGGTGCCCACCAGCACCGGCTGGCCGCGCTGGTGGCAGTCGCGGATGTCGTCGGCGACGGCGTTGTACTTCTCGCGGTTGGTCTTGTAGACCAGGTCGAGCTCGTCCTTGCGGATGGTCGGCTTGTTGGGCGGGATCACCACGGTCTCGAGGCCGTAGATCTCCTGGAACTCGTAGGCCTCGGTGTCGGCCGTGCCGGTCATGCCGCCCAGCTTGCCGTACATGCGGAAGTAGTTCTGGAAGGTGATGGACGCGAGGGTCTGGTTCTCGCTCTGGATCTGCACGCCTTCCTTGGCCTCGACGGCCTGGTGCAGGCCGTCCGACCAGCGGCGGCCTGTCATCAGCCGGCCGGTGAACTCATCGACGATGGTGACTTCGCCGTTCTGCACCACGTAGTGCTGGTCGCGGTGGTACAGGTGCTGGGCCCGCAGCGCCGCGTAGACGTGGTGCATCAGCGTGATGTTGGCCGGGTCGTAGAGGCTGGCGCCTTCGGCCAGCAGGCCGGCCTCGCCGAGGATCTTCTCGGCGTTTTCGTGGCCGTCCTCGGTCAGGTAGACCTGGTGGCTCTTTTCGTCCACCGTGAAGTCGCCCGGCTCGATCACGCCCTCGCCGGTGCGGATGTCTTCTTCGCCGATCTGCTTCTTCAGCTTGGGCACGACGGCGTTGATGCGCACGTAGAGCTCGGTGTGGTCTTCGGCCTGGCCGCTGATGATCAGCGGCGTGCGTGCTTCGTCGATCAGGATCGAGTCCACCTCGTCGACGATGGCATAGGCCAGGCCGCGGGCGACGCGGTCCTTCAGCTCGTAGACCATGTTGTCGCGCAGGTAGTCGAAGCCGAATTCGTTGTTGGTGCCGTAGGTCACGTCGGCCGCGAAGGCGGCCTGCTTCTCGGCGCGGTCCATGCCGGGCACGTTGACGCCCACTGACAGGCCGAGGAAGCTGTAGAGGCGCCCCATCCACTCGGCGTCGCGCCGGGCGAGGTAGTCGTTCACCGTCACCACGTGCACGCCCTTGCCGGTCAGCGCATTGAGGTAGACCGGCAAGGTGGCCATCAGCGTCTTGCCATCGCCGGTGCGCATCTCGGCGATCTTGCCGGCATGCAAGGCCATGCCGCCGATCAGCTGCACGTCGAAGTGGCGCATCTTGAGCGCACGCTTGCCGCCCTCGCGCACCACCGCGAAAGCTTCGGGCAGCAGGTCGTCCAGCGTCTCGCCCTTGGCCAGGCGCTCGCGGAACTCGGGCGTCTTGGCTTGCAGCGCAGCGTCGTCGAGCTTCTCGAACTGCGCCTCGAGCGCATTGACCTTCTCGACCGAGCGGCGGAATTGCTTGAGCAGGCGGTCGTTGCGACTGCCGAAAATCTGGGTGAGAAGCTTGGGCAACATGCAGCGTGTCGGGCGATGGGGTCTAGGGGCGGCGCAGTCGGCGGCCAGCATCGGGGCTGGCCTGCCGCTGGGGCGGTGTTTGTCTTAAGGGCAAGCCCTGGAGCGCGCCCTCCCCGTCAACTGGGGGCGCCGGGCCGGACTTGCAAGCACCCTGGGCGCCGCAAAGCCGAGCAGTTTAGCACCCGGGGGTCAAGCCCCGACAGGGGCCAAGGGTGAGCGGCGCGAGGCCCGCGGCGGCTCAGCGCCGTGGTACCTGAACGGCTGCCACCTGCGGCGGCAGCGGCCCGGACGGCCCGGACGGTCCGCCGGCGAGGAACTTCTCAGGGTCTTGCTGCACGCCATCGACCAGCACCTCGAAATGCAGGTGCGGCCCGGTCGAACGCCCGCTGGTCCCCACCAGCGCGACCGGCTGGCCGCGCTTGACGAGGTCACCGGCCTTGACCAGGATGCGCGAGGTGTGGGCGTAGCGCGTGGTCAGCCCGTTGCCGTGGTCGACCTCGACCAGGTTGCCGTATTGCGGGTGGAAATCGGTCGAGACGACCACGCCGCCGGCCGCCGCCAGGATCTGGGTGCCGGGATCGGCCGGGAAATCGAGCCCGGTGTGCAGCGCAGCGCGGCCGGTGAAGGGGTCGCTGCGAAAACCGAAGCCGGAGCCTATGGCCACATCGACCGGTTTGCTGTTGGGCACCATCAGCGAGCGCAGCCGGGTCTCGAACAGGCGCGACTCGGCCAGCGTGAAGAGATCGCCGTGCTGCTCGGCGAGATGCTCCAGGCCGGTGAGTGCCAGGTTGAGCTGCTCCAGGCTGGGGTGGTCCAGCGGCACGAAGGGCCCGCCGGCACCGGGACGCCGGCCGGCGGGCAGCGGCTTCAGGTCGTCGGGCTTGACGCCGGCCAGGCCCGTGACGCGGTCGCCCATGGCCTCCAGCTTGATCATGCGGGCCTGCATTTCACCGACCTTGGTGGCCATCGCGTCGAGGTTCTCGCGCAGGTAGCGGTCGCGCTGTGCGTCGCCGTCGCGGTCCACCAGCCTGGCTACCTGACCCACCAGCGGCCAGCCATCATGCGTCGCCTTCAGGAAGACCAAGTGGAAGATCGCACCGGACAGCAGCACCAGCACAGCGATCGCCGCCAGCACCGCGAGCACGAGTTGCACGCGGCTGACCGAAAACAGGCGGGTGCGGCCCTGGCCGTGGTCGGTGATCAGAATCTGCATCGCTACACTCTCCGCAAGTCATGGCCCGCTCCCCTTCTCGCACCCCTCAGATCCCTTTCACCCGGCCGATCACGGAGGCCCTGGGCGCCAACGCGACGCTGGGCCTGCTGCTGGAGCGGCTGCGCGAATCGGAGGCCCGCATGCAGGTCGTGCGCCAGGTGCTGCCGCCGGCACTGCGGCCGCATGTGCGGGCCGGCGTGCTGGACGACACGGGCTGGAATCTGCTGGCGCCCAACGGCGCCGTGGCAGCCAAGCTTCGCCAATGCCTGCCCGCGATCGAGCAGGTACTGGCGGAGGGGGGATGGCAGGCTACTGCAATCCGGGTCAAGGTTCAATCCGCAACCGCCTGAACGACACCGTCTCGGCCAGGGCAGCCTAGCTTGCTTGCTTCTGGGCGATCGGGGGCTTGGTGCCGGCTGTCCGAATCGAACGGACGACCTTCCGCTTACAAGGCGGGTGCTCTACCAGCTGAGCTAAGCCGGCACACGAAAGCTGCGATTCTAGGCCGAGCGCCGCGGCCGGGCGCATCCGCGAGGGAGGCGCCTGCCGGCATGCGGCGGCTACTTGATACGCTTCAGCGCCGGGCGGGCCGGCGAGTTCGGCGGCACCGGCGGCGGGTCTTCGTCATCGACCGGCTCGGCAGGGCTGGCCGACTCCACCGGGTTGCCCAGGGGCAATGGCGATGGCGAGGCGTCGGTGCTGGCCAGCCGCAGGCCGCGCACGGGCTTGGCCGAGCTGGCACCGGCTTCGTCCTGCTGGTTGGCCGCGCTGCCCTGCTCGGGCGCTCCCGACGGCATCGGGAAGGCCATGCCCTGGCCGTTTTCGCGCGCGTAGATGGCGACGACGTGATCGACCGGCACCATGATCTCGCGCGCGACGCCGCCGAAGCGGGCCTTGAACTCGATGAAGTCATTGCCCAGCTTCAGGCCGCTGGTGGCCTCGAAGCCGACGTTGAGCACGATCTCGTTGTTCTTCACATACTCCATCGGCACCTGCACGCCGGCCTCGACGAAGACGGCGAGGTAGGGCGTGAAGCCGTTGTCGGTGCACCAGTCGTGCAGCGCACGGATCAGGTAGGGCCGGGTCGACGAGCCGGCGTTGCCCGGTGCCGTGGGAGTGGAGGCCATGCTGGAACCGCGCCTTACTTGCGCATCACCTTTTCGGACGGCGTCAGCGCCTCGATGTAGGCCGGGCGCGAGAAGATGCGCTCGGCGTACTTCAGCAGCGGCGCGGCGTTCTTCGACAAGTCGATGCCGTAGTAGTCCAGGCGCCACAGCAGCGGCGCGATGGCCACGTCGAGCATCGAGAAATCGTCGCCCAGCATGTACTTGTTCTTCAGGAAGATGGGCGCCAGCTGGGTCAGGC
>DATHWJ010000203.1:0-12504 GCA_035460745.1 Ideonella sp.
AGGCCGCTGGCCGCGCTGGCCACGCTGGTGCCGCTGGCCGCCGCGTGCGCGCTGGCCGGCCTTGCGCCGGCCGCCGCCTCGGCCGCCCCCGAGCCCACGCCCCTGCTCAAGCCCTGCCGCCTCAAGGGCGTCGAGTACGAAGCCCGCTGCGGCGTGCTGAAGCGGCCGCTGGACCCGGCCCAACCGGCAGGGCACCAGATCGACCTGCACTTCGCCGTGCTGCCCGCCATCGCGCGCAACAAGAAGCCCGACCCGGTCTTCTTCTTCGCCGGCGGCCCGGGCCAGAGCGCCATCGAACTGGCGGGGCAGATCAGCGCCATGCTGGGCCGCTTCAACAACCGGCGCGACCTGGTGCTGATCGACCAGCGCGGCACCGGCCGGAGCGCACCGCTGGCCTGCGACAGCGAGCCGGCGACCCAGCCGTTGCGCGATGCCGCCGACCCGGCTCGACAGGCGCAACAGCTGCAAGCCTGCCGCGAGAAGCTCGTGAAGCTGCCCTATGGCGACCTGCGCCAGTTCACCACCCCCATCGCGATGGCCGACGCCGACGCAGTGCGCGCCGCGCTCGGCGCAGAGCGCATCAACGCACTCGGCGGCTCCTACGGCACGCGCGCGGTGCTGGAGTACATGCGCCAGTTCCCGCAGCATGTGCGCCGCGCGGTGATCGACGGCGTCGCGCCGCCCGACATGGCGCTGCCGGCCTCGTTCTCGCCCGACGCCCAGGCCGCCTTCGACGCGCTGCTGGGCGATTGCGAGAAGGACCCCGGCTGCGCCAAGCGCTACCCCGCGCTGCGTGCGCAGTGGCAGACCCTGCTCGCCGGCCTGCCGCGCGAGGTCACCGTGCCGCACCCGGTCACCGGGCAGGAGGAGCGCTTCACGCTGACGCGCGACATGCTGGTCGGCCTGATGCGGCTGCCGCTCTACGTGCCGGCGCTGAGCTCGGCGCTGCCCTTCGCGATCAGCGAAACGGCGGCCGGCCGCTTCACCCCGCTGATGGGCGTGAGCTCGGTGATGATGGGCGGCGCCAAGGGCATGGAGCTGGCGATGGGCATGCACTTCTCGGTCGTCTGCGCCGAGGACATGCCGCGCCTGGCCGCCAGCGCCGACCGGCCCGGCGCCGACTTCGGCGAAGCCGCCGCGCAGGTCTACCGCAGCGCCTGCGCGCAGTGGCCGCGCGGCGCGGTGCCGGCGGCCTTCTACACGCTGCCGCCAGCGCCGGCCGCCACGCTGGTGCTCTCGGGCAGCATCGACCCGGTCACCCCGCCGCGCCACGGCGAGCACGTCGCCAAGGCGCTGGGCGCCAAGGCCGCGCACGTGGTGGTGCCCAACGCCGGCCACGGCACGATGGCGCTGGGCTGCATGCGCGACGTGGTCTACCGCTTCGTCGACAACGACGACGAGGCCGCCGCGCTCGCGGCGCTCAAGACCGACGCCGCCTGCGCCAGCCGCATCCCGCGGCCACTCGCCTACCAGCCGGTGACGACCCCGCACCGCTGACCGTCCCCGGAGCCGCCCGATGATCCACGTCGAACAACTCGCCAAGCGCTTCAGCAGCGGCCGAGGCAAGAAGGCCAAGCTGGTGCAGGCGGTCGACGGCGTCAGCTGGACCGCGCCCGACGGCCGCATCACCGGCCTGCTGGGCCCCAACGGGGCCGGCAAGACGACGACGCTGCGCATGGTCGCCGCGCTGATCCCGCCCGATGCCGGCCGCATCACGATCGATGGGCTGGACGTCGCCGCGCAGCCCATGGCCGCGCTCGCCCGCATGGGCGTGCTCTCCGATGCGCGCGGCCTCTACCCGCGCCTGACCGCCCGCGAGAACATCGTCTACTACGGCCGCCTGCACGGCCTGGACAGCGCCGCCGCGAGCCGCCGTGCCGACGAGCTCGCCCACATGCTGGACATGGCGCCGCTGCTGGAGCGCCGCACCGACGGCTTCAGCCAGGGCGAGCGCATGAAGACCGCGCTGGCCCGGGCCCTGGTGCACAACCCGCCCAACATCATCCTCGACGAGCCGACCAACGGCCTGGACGTGCTGGCCACCCGCTCGCTGCGCGAGGCGCTGCGCCGGCTGCGCGACGTGGAGGGCAAGTGCATCGTGTTTTCGACCCACATCATGCAAGAGGTGGAGCGCCTGTGCGACCACGTGGTGGTGATCTCGCACGGCCGCACCGTGGCCGACGGGACCGTGGCGGAGCTCGCCGCGCAGACGGGAGAGACGGACTTCGAGGAGACCTTCGTGAAACTGGCCTTCACCGCGGCAGAGCGGCATGAATCGGGTGCGGCGCAGGCCGGGGGCGTGCAATGAAAGCAGCCTGGAGCACGTTTACCAAGGAATTGATCGACGCCTTGCGCGACCGCCGCACGCTGATCACCGTCTTCCTCAGCTCGGTCGCGATGGGCCCGCTGGTGCTGGTGCTGATCTCGACCCTGGTCTCCGGCATGGAGAAGCGGGCCGAAGCGCGCGAGGTCTACGCCGTCGGGCTGGAGCACGCGCCCTCGCTGCGCAACTACCTGGAGCGCCAGACCTACACGCTGCGGGCCGCGCCGGCCGACTACGAGAAGCAGCTGCAGGACAGCAAGCTGGGCGACCCGGTGCTGGTGGTGGGCCGGGACTTCGAGGCCGAGCTGGCGCGCGGCGAATCGCCCACCGTGGAGCTGGTCTCGTCGTCGGCCAACCAGCGCGCGCAGAACGGCTCCGGCCGCATCGCGCGGCTGCTGAACGGCTTCAACCGGGAGCAGGCCACGCTGAGGCTGGCGGTGCGCGGGGTGTCGCCCGCGTCGCTGGAGGCGATGACGGTGTCCGACCGCGACCTCGCCAACCCCGGCAGCCGCGCCGCCTCGCTGACCGGCATCCTGCCCTTCTTCATCATGATGGCGGTGCTCTACGGCGCGCTCAACGCGGCGCTGGACACCACCGCCGGCGAGCGCGAGCGCGGCTCGCTGGAGCCGCTGCTGATGAACCCGGCGCCGCGCCTCGCGCTGGTGCTGGGCAAGTGGGGCGCGGTGGCCTGCGTCAGCATGCTGATCGCGGTGCTCTCCAGCTTCAGCTTCCTGCCCGGGCAGTGGCTGCTGCGCAGCGAGACCTTGTCGGCGATGTTCCAGTACGGCCTGCCGGAGGCGCTGGCCTTCCTCGCGCTGCTGCTGCCGCTGGCGGGTGCGCTCTCGGCCTTGCTGATGGCGATCGCGATCCGCTGCAAGAGCTTCAAGGAGGCCCAGGCCAACGCGACCGTGGTGCTGCTGGTGGTCTCGCTGCTGCCCATGGTCACGCTGTTCAACCAGGACGGCGAAAAGCCCTGGCACCTGTGGGTGCCGGCGCTGGCGCAGTCCACGCTGATGAGCCGCGTGCTGAAGGGCGACACGATCGGCGCGATGGACTTGCTGGTGCCGGCGCTGGCCTGCGTGGTGCTGGGCGCGCTGTGCCTGGTCTTCGTGGCGCGCCAGTTCGCGAAGGCGGCGGTGAGGTAGCTCAGGCCAGCGCAACCTGCCGCACACGCGGCGCCTGCGGCGCCAGGCCGAACCAGGGCCGCAGCCAGCCCACCCGCCGCACCGCCTCGAAGCCGAGCAGGCAGGCCGCGAAGGTGCCGGCGATCAGCAGCGGCGCTTCGAGGGCCGGCGCCAGGGCCAGCGGCCGCAGGCTGACGGCCAGCAGCACGGTGGCCGTCTGGTGCAGGATGTAGAACGGGAACACCGCCTCCGAGAGGTAGCGCCGCGCGGCGCTGTCGCCGGGCGCGGCCTGCCGCGCAAAGCCCAGCACCGCGGCGATCGCGGCCCACTGGTCGAGCGCGAAGACCACGCGCTGGAACGCGCGCACCGCGTCGGGCACCGGGCGGCTGTCGTAGTGGCCGAAGTACCAGACGATGAACGCGTAGCTGGCCACCGCCAGCGCCAGCGCCACCCAGCGCTGGCGGCGCAGCGCCTCCCACACCGCTGTCTGCTGCGCGAGCAGGAAGCCGAGGGCGAACAGCGGCAGGAACTGCGCGTGGTTGTAGAAGTCGTCCACCAGCGCATGGGTCGACGGGAAGCGGCCGACCAGCGAGAGGCGCGCCAAGGCCAGCACGAGCACCGGCCACAGCAGCAGGCCAACGCCGCTCAGGGCCCGCGCCACCGTGCGGCGCGCCGCCTCGACCGCGCGTGGCGCCCAGCGGCAGGCCGCCCACAGCAGCAGCGTGTAGACCCACAGGTAGGCGACGAACCAGAGGTGGTTCCAGGTCGGCAGCCTGAGGCAATCGGCGGCCTGGCAGAAGCTGCCGTCGGCCGCCAGGTAGCGGCCCCAGAACGCGAGGTAGCTGTCGGCATAGCCCAGCTTCTCGACCACCTCGAAGTAGGCCTGCGGCGGCACGATCACCGCCATGCCGAAGAGCAGCGGCAGCAGCAGCCGCTTCGAGCGCGCGCCCAGGAAACCAGCCGGCCGGCGCGCGAGCAAAAAGGCGCTCGCCACCCCCGCCACGAAGAACAGCAGCGCCAGCCGCCACGGCGCGGTGAGAATCATCAAGGGCTCGATCAGCGGCGCCACCGCGGCCGAGGCGGGCGACTTGACGTGCCAGTCCCAGCTCACGTAGTACATGCCCACGTGGTAGACGATCAGCAGGGCGAACGCGAGGATGCGGACCCAGTCGAGGTCGTAGCGGCGGGTGGCGGCGTTGGGCGAGGTGTGGGCAGGGGCGGGCATGGCGGCAGGGCTCTTGAGTGGGATGCCGCCATCGTCGCGGCGGCGCACCCGGGCCGCCAGCGCTTTGGGGCGGAGCGGGCCCCGGTGGGGGTGAGCGGGCGCCCGCTCGCCCCGGCTTCAGCGCGGCGGCGGCAGCAGCGCGTCGCGAAAGCGCCGCGACACGCGCACGCCGCGGCCCGACACCATGGTCAGCATCGCGTCGCCCTTGGCCAGCGGCTCGATGCGCGCCACCTGCGCGAGCTGCACCGCGAACGAGCGGTGCACGCGCACGAAGCCGGCCGCCGCCGGGTGCGCGAGGAAGGCCGACAGCGTGGTGCGGTCCAGCCAGCTCTTGTGCGCGGTGTGCAGCTCGATGTAGTTGTCGGCCGCCTCCACCACCTCCACCTCGGCCAGCGGGACGCGCCGCAGCGCGCCCTGCAGCGCCACCATCCAGTGGCCGGGCACCGGCTGCAGGCTGTGCAGCGCATTCAGCAGGCCCTGGCGCTGCTGCTCGCGCTCGGGCGGCGCCAGGCGCTGGCGCAGCCGCTCCACGCAGCCGTGCAGGCGCTCGCGGGTGAAGGGCTTGAGCAGGTAGTCGACCGCGTTGAGCTCGAAGGCGCGCAGCGCAAACTCGTCGTAAGCCGTCGTGAAGACCACCATCACGCCCGGCGGCAAGGCCGCCGCCACCTCCAGCCCGCTGCGGCCGGGCATCTGGATGTCGAGCAGCACGGCGTCGGGTGCCGTCTCGCCGACCAGGCGCAGCGTCTCGTCGCCATCGGCCGCTTCGCCCACCAGCACCACGTCGTCGAGCGGCTCCAGGAAGCGGCGCAGCTTGGCCCGCGCCGGCGGCTCGTCGTCGGCCAGCAGCAGCTTCATGCCGCCTCCGCGGCCGCGCTGCTGCGTGCCGGCAGGCGCAGGCGCAGCACCGTGCCGCCGGCCTCCAGCGCCAGGCTGACGCTGGCCGCGTCGCCGTACAGCGCCGCCAGCCGCTCGCGGGTGTTCTGCAGCCCGATGCCGCCTGGCCTCTCGCTGCGCGTGAGCTGGCCGGCGCTGTCGGTCACGCTGAGCGACAGCACCGGACCCTGCGGCCCGGGCTCGACGCTGCCGGCGATCACGATCTGCACCGCGCCGGCGCTGGCGGCGACGCCGTGCTTGACGGCGTTTTCGACCGGCGCGATCAGCAGCAGGCTGGGGATCTCGCAGACCGCGGCCGCGTCGCTGACGGCAACGCGCACGCTCAGGCGCTCGCCGAAGCGCTGCTGCATGATCGACAGGAACGGCGCCACCACCCGCAGCTCCTGCGCCACCGGGTGGCTGAGCGTGCGGCTGGCGTCCAGCGACTGGCGCAGCAGGTCGGCCAGCTCGCACAGGATGCGGTCGGCCCGGGCGACGTCTTCATACATCACCGACGAGATCAGGTTCAGCGTGTTGAACAGGAAGTGCGGCTGCACCTGCTCCTGCAGCCGCGCCAGCTTGCTGGCTGCCAGCTCGGCGCTCAGGCGCGCCAGCTCCTCGCGCCGCTGCTGCTCGCGCAGGTAGAGCCACACGCCGTGGCTGAGCGCGGCGAAGAGGCTGTAGTAGACGATGTCCTTGGAGCCCTCGTAGGCCAGCACCGAGCCCACGCCGCCCGGCTCGTAGACCACGCCGGTGAGCGCATAAACCGCCCAGCGCAAGGCATACATGCCGCCGGTGTGGCCCAGCGTGTAGACCGCGGCACCGAGCAGGTGGCCGCCCACGCGGAGTGCCAGCGGGTGCGGCATACCGAACAGCCAGCGGTGCCAGCGGTAGACCAGCAGCGCCATCAGCCCGGCCGAGACGCTGCTGGAGATCTCCCAAAGGAAGGGCTCCCACGGGTGGCGGCCGCCGCCGCGCAGGTAATGCTGCAGCTCGGCGATCGCCAGGAACACGCCGGCCGCCAGCCAGCCGGCGACATAGAGCAGCACGTAGAGCCGGCGCGACGGCGATGCCGGCGCCGCAGGCGTTGAGAGGTGGGTGGCCACGAGGCTCATCGTGTGAGGCTAGCACCCCGGCCGGGCGCGGCCCGCCCGTTGGCGTCACACGAGACGCCGCTCGCCCCTCAGACCTCAGACCGGGGCGGCTTGGGCCCTTCAGTGCGCGGCTTGGCGCACGCTGGCTATCATCGCGGCGACCCGCGGGGCCATGCCCACCGGCTGCATCTCCAGGCCGGGATGGCTGCGCGAAAAGACGCGGAAGAGCTCGTCGGCAAAGGCCGGCCCGACATCGTCGACGCCCGAGAAGTCGACCTCGACGCGGCGGAACTGCTGCAGCCGCGAGGCCACCCGCTTGGCCTGGGCACGCGACTCCAGCGCGCCCTCGGGCCCGGCCAGCAGCCGCAGCGGCACCGAGGTGGCCTCGAAGCCGTAGCCGGCGCCGTCGGCGCTGTGGGCGCGCAGCACCTCGTCCAGCGTGCGGGTGCTTTCGAGCGCAAGGCCGAAAAAGATGGAGCTGCCCTGGCGCGCCATCGGCTTGCCGGCATACCAGCCTGCGGAGCCCCAGCCGCGGTGCTGGAAGGCCTGCTGGTTGGCGTGCAGGTCGAACACGTCGGCCAGCCGCGAGGTGAAGAACAGCCCCTGGCCGCAGTGGCGGTCGGGCTGGCTGGTGAGCTTGCCCTTGCAGAGCTCGATCATCGCGAGCTGCGGGTCGGCGATCTCGAAGCTGCGCTGCAGGCTGTCGAAGACGCCGCAGCCGTCGTCCGAGACCAGCATCTGCAGGTGCATCGCCGTCTGCCGCACCGACACCGTCACCTGGCTGCCGCCGCTGTGGTCGATGGCGTTGTTGACCAGCTCGGTGAAGGCATGGCGGGCGATGCGCAGCACATTGGGCGCGAGGTCGAAGTAGGGCCCGAAGTCGCGCGACCACGGCAGGTCCTCCTGCAGGCCCGCCAGCGGGTAGCGGCAGACCACCTGCTTGAGCACGCCGGGGCGGTAGACGGGCTTGCGCCGCGCGCCGGGCGCGCTGTCGTCCCGCAGCAGCCACTGCGCCTCCACCAGGCGCGCCAGCAGGTTGCTGGCCGCCCGGCGCCCGATCGAGAGCCTCGCCATCAGCTGGGCCGGCAGATCGTCACCGTGCTGCTGCGCGGCGGTGGTGATCCATTGAGTCAGGGCAGGGAGTTCGATGCGAGCCATACAGCGCCTTTACCGCGGCGCACGCTGCACCGCACAAGCAGCGCAGTTTCTGTCGGCGAGGGCAAAAACTTGAGGCGGAAAAGGCAGGTCAATGCGGGCCAGTTTTGTCCCCAGCCGGGCTCGACAAGACGAGCGCGCCCGGCGGACTGGTCCCGCTCCAACGCGACACCAGCAAGCCTTGGCCGGCACAGCGCAATGCCCTGCCGGCGTCTCGGCCGGCTCCCGCCGGCCCGTGGCTCAGTCGCTCAGGCCAGTTCCATCCGGCGCGCGGCGGCGCGCAGGCGGGCGGCCTTCTCGGGCGACTTCTCTTCGATGCGGCGGGCCTGCTTCAGCAGGTCGGCCATCTCTTGCACGTTGGCCGTCACGCTGCGGGCGCGCAGGATCACGTCGAACACGGCGGCCAGGTTGAAGTACACGGCGCGGGCAATGGCGACCGCGGTTTGCAGCGGGTTGGCAGAGGCAGCGAACTGGCGCGAGATCTGGGTCGACATCGGGTGCTCCAAGTGCAAAAAGATCCAGGGTTGGCCTGAATATAGGGTTAACCCTTTATCTTGACAAGCGGAATTGTTGCGGTGCAACAGCACTTAAGCAATCGTGCCGGCTGCCCTCGCCGGCCCCGGGGCTCAGCGCACGGGCGGCGGGGGCAGTTGCGGCGTCACGCCCAGGTGCCAGAGCAGAAAGGCCCAGCTGTCGGCGGCCGTCTCGATCTGCTTGGTGGTGTTGCTGGCGCCGTGGCCCGACTGGGTCTCGATGCGTATCAGCACCGGGTTGACCGGCGAGGCCTGGGCCTGCAGCGCCGCGGCGTACTTGAAGGAGTGCGCCGGCACGACACGGTCGTCGTGGTCGGCGGTGGTGATCAGCGTGGCCGGGTAGACGGTGCCGGCGCGGATGTTGTGCAGCGGCGAGTAGGCCCAGAGCGCCTTGAACTGGTCGGGCTGCTCGCTGGAGCCGTAGTCGGCGACCCAGTTCCAGCCTATCGTGAACTTGTGGAAGCGCAGCATGTCCATCACGCCCACCGCCGGCAGCGCGACGCGGAACAGCTCCGGCCGCTGGTTCATCACCGCGCCCACCAGCAGGCCGCCGTTGCTGCCGCCCTGGATCGCGAGCTTGGCCGGCGAGCTCGTCTTGCTGGCGATCAGCCACTGCGCGGCGGCGATGAAGTCGTCGAAGACGTTCTGCTTCTGCAGCTTGGTGCCGGCCAGGTGCCAGGCCTCGCCGTACTCGCCGCCGCCGCGCAGGTTGGCCACCGCCAGCACCACGCCCTGCTCCAGCAGCGCCAGCCGCGTGGCGCTGAAGCTGGGCGCCAGCGTGATGTTGAAGCCGCCGTAGCCGTAGAGCAGCGTGGGGTTGCTGCCGTCGAGCTTCAGGCCCTTCTTGTGGACCAGGAACATCGGCACCCGCGTGCCGTCCTTGCTGGGGTAGAAGACCTGCCGCACCTCGTAGCCGGCGGGGTCGAAGCCGGGCAGCTCGGGCGCCCGGAACACCGTGCTCTGGCGCGTGACGATGTCGTAGCGGTAGATCGTCGCCGGCACGTTGAACGAGGTGTACGAATAGAACACCGCCGTGTCGTCGTGGTTGCCGCCGAAGCCGCTGGCCGCGCCCAGGCCGGGCAGCGCGATCTCCTGCGCCTGCGAGCCGTCCGGCACCATCACCCAGGCCCGGGTGGTGACATCCTTCAGGTAGGTGACGAAGAGCTTGCCGCCGGCCAGGTCGGCGTCCTGCAGCGGCTCGGAGCGCTCGGGCACCACGGTGGCCCAGCGCTCTTCGGCCGGGTTCTTCGGATCGATGCGCACGATGCGGCCATTGGGCGCGCCGCGGTCGGTGCGCACCAGCAACTGGTCGCCGAAGTTGCCTATCACGCTGAACCTGGCGTCGCCGATGGCGGGCACCAGCGGGGCGAAGGCGGTGGCGGGCTGCCCGCCCGGGCCGAGGTCGCGCACGAACAAGGCATTGCCGAGCAGGCCCTTGCCGCGCTCCGAGATGCTGAGCACCGCGAAGCGCTGGTCCTCGGTGGTGGTGACGCTGTGGAAGCGCTGGGCATGGGCGCGGTCTTCGTAGACCAGCGTGTCGGCCGACTGCGGCGTGCCCAGCCGGTGGAACCAGACCTGGTGGAAGTCGTTGCGCGACGACAGCTCCTGGCCCTTGTCGGGCGCCGGGTAGCGGCTGTAGTAGAAACCGTCGCCCTGCCAAGCGACCCCCGAGACCTTGACCCAGTCGATCTGGTCGGCCAGCGGCTTGCGGGTGGCCAGGTCCAGCACGCGCAACTGCTGCCAGTCCGAGCCGCCTATCGACAGGCCGTAGACGGCATGCCGGCCCGAGGGCTGCAGCGAGAACTCGCCCAGCCGGGTGGTGCCGTCGGCCGAGAGCGTGTTGGGGTCCAGCAGCAGCTCGGGCGTGCCGGCCAGGCCTTTTTGCACGTAGAGCACGTTCTGGTTCTGCAGGCCGGTGTTGGCGCTGAAGTAGTAGAGCTCGCCACGCCGCGTCGGGGCGCTGAAGCGGGGGTAGTCGACCAGCTTCTGCACCCGCGCCTTCAGGGCCTCGCGGAACGGGATCTGGGCCAGCTGCGCGTCGGTCAGCCGGTTCTGCGCCGCGACCCAGGCGGCCGTCTCGGCCGAGTTGTCGTCCTCCAGCCAGCGGTAGGGGTCGGCCACGCGCTGGCCGTGGTAGGTGTCGGTCTGCTCGACCTGGCGCGTGGCCGGGTAGGGCAGGCCGTCCGGCGCGGCGCCCGCGGTGTGCGCGGACATCAGCAGCGTGGCCAGGGCAGCAAGGGCGGGGCGGCGGAGCTTGAAGGGCATGGGAGAGAAGGCGCAGTGAATGGCCGGGCCGGATTGTCGCGGCCGGCCGGCAAGAGCGAGCAAGACCCGGCAAGAGCCGGCAAACTGCAGGGCTTTGTCGACCGCCCACACCGACCGCATGAAACCCAAAGCACCCCCAGGCGGGCTCGTCTACTCCACCGAGCTCGGCCGCACCTGCCCCACCTGCCGGCATGCGCTGGCGGCCTGCGTCTGCCGCAAGGCGGCGGCCCGCCCGGCCTCCGACGGCATCGTGCGCGTCTCGCGCGAGACCAAGGGCCGCGCCGGCAAGGGCGTGACGCTGGTCAAGGGCCTGGCGCTGGACGACGCCGCGCTGGCCACCCTGGGCAAGCAGCTCAAGGCCCTCTGCGGCTCGGGCGGCACGGTCAAGGACGGCGTGGTCGAGGTGCAGGGCGACCACTGCGAGCGCGTCATCGAGCATCTCAAGAAAGCCGGCTGGAGCGTCAAGCGGGCGGGTGGCTGAGCCGGGTCGGCCAGCCCCGCACCGGGGCTTGCAAACCACAGCCATCGCCGAAAATCGCAACCTGCGGTCTAATCCACCCTTGGCCGCGCCGGGGTGATTGCGTTTTTCGCGTTCTCGCGCCTTGTTCGTCATGCCAGTTTTGGGGCCCGCGAGGCCCTCTTTCATCACTCACCGGAGCCATTCATGGGCAACAAGATCGTTACCGAAGCCGACCGTCAAGCCACCCCCCGCCCGCCCGCGCCCGTCGGCGTGACGCGCACCACCGGCCGTGGCCAGAAGGTCAGCCTGGAGCGCGGCTCGCACACCCGCAGCAAGAAAAACGCCGGCAAGCGCGCGAAGAAGGGCGGCTGATGGGCAGAGAGGCCTGCGTCGCTGACGGCAGATCCACCCTCTTCACCCACCACAGCCCCGGGGCGACATGCGTGTCGCCCTTTTTGTTTTTCTGAACCGCCGGGCGCGTTGCGCACGCCCCCCGAAGCCCGCGCCATGCTGCGAATCACCGAACTCCGACTGCCGCTGGACCACGCCGAGGCCGCGCTGCGCCCGGCCATCGTCGCGCGGCTGAAGATCGCCGACGCGGCGCTGGGCGGCTTCAGCGTCTTCAAGCGCAGCTACGACGCGCGCAAGAAGGCGGCGGTGGTGCTGATCTACACCGTCGACTGCGACCTGGGCGCCCAGGAGCCCGCGGTGCAGGCCCGCTTCGCCGGCGACCCCCATGTGCGGCCCACGCCGGACACCAGCTACCGCTTCGCCGGCCACGCGCCGGCCGACTTCTACGCCGCCGGGCGCCCTCGCCCGCTGGTGATCGGCTTCGGCCCCTGCGGCATCTTCGCGGCGCTGATCCTGGCGCAGATGGGGCTGCGGCCGCTGGTGCTGGAGCGCGGCAAGGAGGTGCGCCAGCGCACCAAGGACACCTGGGGCCTGTGGCGCCAGGGCGTGCTGGACCCGGAGTCCAACGTGCAGTTCGGCGAGGGCGGGGCCGGCACCTTCTCAGACGGCAAGCTGTGGAGCCAGATCAGCGACCCGCGCTTTCTCACGCGCAAGGTGCTGGTCGAGTTCGTCAAGGCCGGCGCACCGGAGGAGATCCTGTACGTCGCCAAGCCGCACATCGGCACCTTCCGGCTGGTCGGCATGGTCGAGAAGATGCGGGCCGACATCGAGGCGCTGGGCGGCGAGGTCCGCTTCGGGCAGCGCGTGAGCGACCTGCGCATCGAGGCCGGGCCGGACGGCGCGCGCCACGTGCGCGGCGTGACCCTCGCGTCGGGCGAGCAGATACGCGCCGACCACGTGGTGCTGGCGCTGGGCCACAGCGCGCGCGACACCTTCCAGATGCTGCACGAGCGTTGCGTCTACCTGGAGGCCAATCCGTTTTCCATCGGCTACCGCATCGAGCACCCGCAGGGCCTGATCGACCGCGCGCGCTTCGGCCCC
>DATHWJ010000204.1:0-10682 GCA_035460745.1 Ideonella sp.
TGGCGGTGAGCGCCTACACGGCCACCCAGATCCAGCCGCTGCTGCAGACGCAGATGAAGTACAGCTTCCTGCCGCAGTCGGTGCCGGCCTACTCCTCCACCGAGGTGCTGCACGCGCTGCAGAAGGTCTACCCCGACTACACCTACAAGACCGCGATGCTCAACCCCACCAACCCGCGCGACCGCGCCGCGGCCTGGGAGGAAGACATCGTCGCGCAGTTCAACAAGTCGGCCGAGCTGAAGGAGTTCGTCGGCCAGCGCGACACGCCCACCGGGCCCGCGCTCTACATCGCGCGGCCCATCCGCATCAGCAACCCGGTCTGCCTGCAATGCCACAGCACGCCGGACGCCGCGCCCAAGCCCATGCTGGACCACTACGGCCCCTCGAACGGCTTCGGCTGGAAGCTGGGCGAGGTGCTTGGGGCCCAGGTCGTCTCGGTGCCGATGACGGTGCCGCTGCAGCGCGCCCACAGCGCGCTGGGCCTGGTGATGGGCCTGCTGGTGGCCGTGTTCGTGCTGGTCGGCGCGAGCCTGAACTTCATGCTCTGGAAGCTGGTGATACAGCCGGTGAGCCGGCTCTCGGCGCTGGCCGACCGGGTCAGCCTGGGCGAGCTCGACGCGCCCGAGTTCAGCGCCGCCTCGAAGGACGAGATCGCCACGCTGTCTGAATCCTTCGGCCGCATGCGCAAGAGCCTGGCGCATGCGATGAAGCTGCTGGACGCCTGAGGCACTGAGAAGCCATGGCTGCACCGCCCCCGCTCCCCCAACGCCTGGGCAAGTACCCGATCACCGCGGTGATCGGCCAGGGCGCGATGGGCGTGGTCTACAAGGGCTTCGATCCCGTCATCCAGCGGGCGGTGGCGATCAAGACGGTGCACACCTCGCTGCTGGGCGACGACCCCAGCGCCGCCTCGATGGCCGCGCGCTTCCGCAACGAGGCGCAGGCGGTCGGCCGGCTGGTGCACCCGGGCATCGTCGCGATCTACGAATACGGCGAAGACGGCGAGACCGCCTTCATCGCGATGGAGTACGTGGAGGGCCGCAACCTCGACCAGCTGCTGGCCGCCACGCCGCGCCTGGGCGAGGCGCAGGTGCTGCGCATCATGGACCAGCTGCTGGACGCGCTGGCCACCGCGCACCGCCACGGCGTGTGGCACCGCGACGTCAAGCCGGCCAACCTGATCGTGACCGCGGCCGGCCAGGTCAAGCTGACCGACTTCGGCATCGCGCGCATCGAGCACCAGGGGCTGACGCAGGTCAACTCGATGATAGGCACGCCCGGCTACATGGCGCCCGAGCAGTACCTCGGCGAGGGCATAGACCACCGGGCCGACCTGTTCGCCTGCGGCGTGCTGCTGTACCGGCTGCTGACCGGCGCCGGGCCGTTCAGCGGCGCGCCGGAGACGGTGATGTACAAGGTGATGAACGTCGAGCCGCCGCCGCCCAGCCAGCTGCTGGGCGCGGCGCAGGGCGGCTTCTACGATGCCATCGTGGCGCGCGCGCTGGCCAAGTCGGCCGGTGCGCGGTTTGCCAGTGCCGACGAGTTCCGCCGCGCGCTGGCGGCGCGGGTGCTGCCGGCCGGCGCGGACACGATGTCGGACGAAACCGTGGTGCTGCCGGCGTCGCGGCCGGGGGCGGCCCACGCACCGGCATTCGCACCGGCATTCGCACCGGCTTTCGTCCCGGCCCTTGCGCCGACACCGCTGCCCACGCCGTCTTCCACCGGTACGCCACTGCCGACCGGCTGGGACAGCGCGACGCTGGCGCGCGTCGAGCTGGCGCTGGCCAGCGTGGTCGGCCCGATGGCCAGGCTGATGGTGCGGCAGGCCGCGCGCCAGAGCAGCGACCTGCCGGGGCTGACGGCGGCGGTCGCGCAGCAGATCGACGGCGAGCGCGAGCGCACCCTGTTCATCGAGCGGGTGTCGCCCGGCACGGCCGCCGGCAGCCGCGTGGCGCCACGCGGCAGCGGCGTCGGCAGCACGCCAACCTCGCTGCCGACGGTGGCCGTCACCTCCGCCGGCGCGCCGCCCGCCTTGACCGACACGCTGAAAACCCAGGCCCTGGCCGTGCTGACGCGCCACATGGGCCCGATCGCCAGGATCGTCGTCAAGCGCGCCGCCGCGCAGGCGCAAGACGCGGAGCAGTTCTGGCAGCTGTTGGCCGAAGCGGCCGAGGGCGTGGACCGCGACAAGCTGCTCGCCGAATTGCGCCGCACGGTCTGATCGACCGAAACGCTCCGCAGAAGTCAGAATGCGCGGATGAGCAGTCAGCCGCCCGACGAAGACGACCGCACCATCATCCGGCCCAGCGCCGCCAGCCCGGTGGTGCCGCCAGCGCCGCCACCCGCGCCACCCGCGCCTCCACCGCCGGACGCACCGACCCTGGCCTTGCCGCCCAGGGCAGCGCCCACCCACACCGCCGCCTCCAGCGCCGGCGACAGCGGCAATGCGCTGACCATGGGCACCTGGCTGGGCGAGTTCGAGCTCACCAGCGTGCTGGGCGAAGGCGGCTTCGGCATCGTCTACCTGGCGCAGGACCACTCGCTGGAGCGGCGCGTCGCGCTGAAGGAGTACATGCCCTCGGCGCTGGCCTCGCGCAAGGGCCAGACCGACGTGCAGGTCAAGTCCGAGCGGCACCGCGACACCTTCGAGGCCGGGCGCAAGAGCTTCGTCAACGAGGCCAAGCTGCTGGCCCAGTTCGACCACCCCTCGCTGGTCAAGGTCTACCGCTTCTGGGAGGCCAACGGCACGGCCTACATGGTGATGCCCTTCTACGAGGGCATCACGCTGAAGGACAAGCTGCGCCAGCTGGCCGGCCCGCCCGACGAGGCCTGGCTGATGGCGCTGCTGGCGCCGCTGACCGAAGCGCTGGCGGTGATCCATGCCGAGAACTGCTTCCACCGCGACATCGCGCCCGACAACGTGATCCTGCTGGCCGGCTCGGGCAAGCCGATGCTGCTGGACTTCGGTGCGGCGCGGCGCGTGATCGGCGACATGACGCAGGCGCTGACGGTGATACTGAAGCCGGGCTACGCGCCGGTCGAGCAGTACGCCGAAGCGCCCAGCATGAAGCAGGGGCCGTGGACCGACGTCTATGCGCTGGCCGCCTCGGTCTACTTCGCGATCGTCGGCAAGACGCCGCCGCCCTCGGTGAGCCGGCTGATGGGCGACAGCTACGTGCCCATGGTGGAGGCCGGCTCGCGGCGCTACAGCGAGCGCTTCCTGCAGGCCATCGACAACGCGCTCAAGGTGCGGCCCGAGGAGCGCACGCAGAGCATCGCCGCGCTGCGCGCCGAACTGGGCCTCACGACCCACGCGGTCGAGTCGCAAGCGACCCGGCGGCTGGAGCCGGACGATCCGCTGCGGCGCGCTGCGGCCGCTTCGACGCTGGCGCAGGACGACAACCCGACGGTGCTGGCCAACAACCCCACCGCCTTCGGCCCGGCCCTGGCCGCTGCCGCCGCTGCGGCCCCACCGCTACCGCCCATAGCCCCGGCGGCGCCTGCGGCACGCGGCAAGGGCTTGTGGATGGGCGTCGGCGCCGCGGTGCTGGTGGTGGGCGGCGCGGCGGCCTATTTCGCCACCGGCTCATCGCCTGCGCCCGCCCCCGCGAGCTCGGCGGCGCCACCGCCGCCGAGCGCGGCGCCGGTGGCCAGCCCGCCGCCGGTGGCCGCCGCGCCCGGGCCGGCCACCCCCGCGGTCACGGCAGCCCCACCCGGCCCCTTCGACGTGCAGCGCGAGTTCGAGCGCGTGCTCGCCGCGCAGACGCCGGGCTACACGGTCACCGCGGCCGCCGCCAAGCCGCAGCTGCGCATAGGCCGCGACCGGCTCAAGTTCAGCGTCACCGCCGCGCGGGCCGGCTACCTCAGCGTGCTGGTGCTGGGGCCCGACGGCTCCTTCATGCTGCTCTACCCCAACACCGAGGCCCCCAAGAACCGCATCGAAGCCGGCCAGGCCGTCACGCTGCCGCAGAGCAACTGGCCGCTGGAGACCTTCGCCCCGACCGGCCCCGAGCGTTTCCTGGCGATCGTCAGCAAGGAGCCGCGCGACTACTCGGCGCTCAGCAGCGAGCGGGAGTACTACTTCCTGAAGCTGCCCACCGGCGACGCGGCGAGCCGGCTGGCCGCGCAGATCGGCGGCACCGCGCCGCTGCTGCTGGGCCAGGCCAAGGGCTGCAGCGGCGCGGGCTGCGACGAGTTCGGGGCCGCGGCCTTCACGGTGGACGTGGTCGAGCGCTGAGGGTTGCAGCCCGGTTCCTCATCGTTTTCCCGCTGAGCTCATGACGAACATGGGCTGGTAACAAGTCACACAAATCGAGTAGCATCTTTAGCTCACTTGCAGCACCCGGCCGCTGGCCCGCGGGCGGCTCGTGAGGCGACCTTGAGGACTCGGGCGATGACGAATCGAAGCTGGAAGCTGCTGGGTGGCGCGTTGATCTCCTTGTGCGCGGCCTTCGCTGCCAACGTGAGCGCGCAGGACAAAGAGACGGTGCTGAAGGGTTCGCAGGTGACCGAGTCGGCGCTGATCGACGCGCTGGCGATCGAAGGGCCGGCCGACGCCGCCAGCGACGCCAAGACACGCGGCTTCCGCCCGGCGGCGCGCACCACCTCGCCCAACCGCCCGGCCGGCACCGCGGCCGGCAAGGCCAACCTGCTGATCACCTTCCCGACCAACTCCGCGGACCTCACCGGCGAGACCCGCACGACGCTGGACACGCTGGCGCGCGCACTGCAGTCCGACGCGCTGGCCGGCTTCTCGTTCAAGGTCGAGGGACACGCCGACCCGCGCGGCGACGCCGAGCGCAACAAGGCGCTGTCGCAGTCGCGCGCCGAGTCGGTCGCGGCCTACCTGGTGAGCAAGCACAACATCCTGCCCGAGCGGCTCGCCGCCGTCGGCAAGGGCTCGGCGGAGCCGCTGAACACCGCGCGGCCGGACGCACCGGAGAACCGCCGCGTGACCATCGTCACCAACCGGAACTGAACCCGTGCGCGGTGGGCGCCGCGTCGCGGCCACCGCAGCCGTCGCCGGGCTGGCGCTCGCGCTGCTGGCCGGTGCCGGGCTCTGGTACCACCGCGTCTCGGCCCCCGCCGCGCCCGCCCTCGCAGCGCTGGCCAGCGTCGGCGAGCTGCTGCAGGACAGCGGCGCGGCGGCCGACTGGCGCCTGGCCCGGCTGCGCAGCAACCCGCAGATCCTGGTCATCGAGTTCCCCGGCCTGCACGAGCAGGCGCTGGCCCTCAACCGCCTGGCCGCGCTGACCGAGAAGGCCAGCGCCCCGCGCGACCGACTGCTGCCCGACGACGAGCTCGCCGCGCTGATACAGGCCTCGGGCGACACGCCAGACACCTACTACTTCGGCCACGACTACCGCGGCAGCGCGCTGGTGCGCTTCTTCACGCTGGCGGCCAGCCAGCCGGCGCTGTTGAACGCCCAGGAGCAACGCCTGCGCGGGCTGCTGCTGGCCCAGCAGGTGCTGGCCGCGGAGGGCCAGCGGCTGGTCGGACGCGCGCCGCCGCGGGCAGTGATCAGCTTCACCCGCCCGCAGGCCGACGACCCGGCGACGCCGGCCGACGAGACGGTGGACGCGCAGCGCCGCGAGGCCGTGCTGCGCCACGAGCTCAGCCACGGCCAGTTCTTCACGCGCGCCGAGTACCGCGAGCATTGCTGGGAGTTCTGGCGCAATGCGCTCAGCGAGGGCGAGCGCGAGCGCTTTCGCGGCTACCTGTCCGGCATCGACTACGACCCGCGCAACGAAGAGCTGATGGTCAACGAGACGCAGGCCCTGCTGATGCACACACCCGACCCGCGCGCCTTCGACGCGGCCGACGTGGGCCTCACGCCCGAGCGGCTGCGCAGCCTGCAGATCCGGTTCGGCGTGGGCGTGCCGGCCGGCGTGTTACCAGATCCCGCTGCCGGCACGCCCTGATTCCGGCAGGCCCTTTCCGTTGAACTGGGGATTGCCAGCCGGGAACGAGGCGGAAGAATGCCCCATAACCAGTCGTTGGAGTGTTGATGAATCATCTGTACCGTCGAACGGCTCTGGCGCGGCATCGGGCGCGGGGCCTGCCGGCGCCGTGGGTGCGGAGCGCGCTGGCAGGTACGCTGCTGGGCCTGTGCTGCGCCGGGCCGCTGCAGGCCCAGACGGCCCCCGCCGTGCCGCGCGCCCAGGTCAGCCAGTTCCAGGTCAACGGCAACACCCTGCTGCCGGCCGCGCGCATCGAGGCCGCGCTGGCGCCGTTCAAGGGCGAGCGCTCGCTGGACGAGCTGAAGGCCGCCGCCGCCGCGGTGCAAGACCTCTACCGCGAGGCCGGCTACGGCGCGGTGGTGGCGCTGGTGCCCGAGCAGACCCTGGCCGGCGGCACGGTGCAGATCACCGTCGTCGAGGGCAAGCTGGCCAAGGTCAGCGTGGGCGGCCAGCAGCAGTTCAGCGAGGCCAACGTGCGGGCCAGCCTGCCGGACCTGGCCGTGGGCCAGACCCCGCGCGTGCGGCGCATCGACAGCCAGATCCAGATGGCCAACGAAAACCCCGCCAAGCAGGTGCAGGTGCTGCTGCAACCCGGCCAGCAGGCCGGCGAGGTGGAGGCCAAGGTCACCGTCACCGAGGCACCGGTGCTGAGCGGCTCGCTGCGGGCCGACAACACCGGCAACGAGCGCACCGGCCGCTCGCGGCTCAGCGTCTCGGGGCAGCACGCCAACCTGAGCGGGCGCGACGACGTGCTCTCGGCCGAGCTGCAGGTCTCGCCCGAGCAGGTCGGGGACGTGGCGGTGCTGAGCGCCGGCTACCACCTGCCGCTCTACAGCCACCTGGCGGCCATCGACGCCTACCTGGCGCTCTCGGACATCGACGGCGGCAATACCGCCACCGTGGCCGGCAACCTGCAGTTCGCCGGCCGCGGCCAGGTCGCCGGGCTGCGCGGCACGTTTTACCTGCCGCGCCTGGGCGAGATCGACCAGCGCGCCAGCGTCAGCTTCGAGCACCGCAACTACCTCAACGACTGCAGCATCGCCGGCCTGCCGGACGGCGCCTGCGGCCCGGCCGGCGAGAGCGTCTCGGTGCAGCCGCTCTCGGTGGGCTACTCGCTGCAGGGCGGCGGGGCCACGCCGTTCAGCCTCAACCTCTCGCTGCACCACAACCTGCTGCTGCGCTGGGGCCACGGCGAGGACAGCGACTTCGAGGCCGTGCGGCCCGGCGCCAAGCCGCGCTACACGGTGCTGCGCAGCAGCGGCGCGCTGGGCCTGGCGTTGCCGCAGGCCTGGCAGCTGCAGTTGCGCATGGGCGCCCAGTGGACCGACGACGGCCTGGTCTCGGGCGAGCAGTTCGGCCTGGGCGGCGCCTCGTCGGTGCGCGGCTACCAGGAGCGCGAGCTGGGCGGCGACCTCGGCGTCTCGGCCGCGCTCGAGCTGACGACCCCGGAGCTGGCCGAGACGCTGGCCTTCGGCAAAGGCAGCCTGCGCCTGCTCGCCTTCGCCGATGGCGGCTGGGTCAAGAACCGGCTGGACACCGCCTGCCTGGACAAGCGCACCGAGTGCTCGATCAGCTCGCTGGGCGTCGGCGCCCGCTGGTCCTACGGGCCGGCGCAACTGCGGCTGGACGTGGCCCACGCGCTGCGCACCGCCTCCGAGACCGACTCCGGCGACACCCGCGTGCACGTCTCGTTCAGCTACGGCTTCTGAGCCCTGGCCGCCAAAGGAACACCCCGATGAACACCGCACTCCACCCCGCTCGCCGCGCCCCCCGCCCGCAGCCGCTCGCGCTGGCGCTGGCCGCCTGCTCGCTGCTGACGCTGGCCCTCGCCGCGCCGCAGGCCCGCGCCCAGGCGCTGCCCGGCGGGCTCAACGTCGTGCACGGCCAGGCGCAGGTCAACACTGCCGGCAAGACCATGACGGTGACCAACAGCAACGGCGCGATCCTGAACTGGCAGAGCTTCAACATCGCCGCCGGCCAGACCGTGCGCTTCCAGCAGCCGGGCGCCAGCAGCCAGGTGCTGAACCGCGTGGTCGGCAAGGACGCGTCCAGCATCTTCGGCAACCTCAGCAGCAACGGCAAGGTCTGGCTGCTGAACCCGAACGGCGTGCTGTTCGGCCGGAGCGCGCGCATCGACGTGGCCGGCCTGGTGGTCTCGACGCTGAACCTGGCCGACAACGATTTCCTCGCCAACCGCTACAGCCTGGCCACCGCGCTGGCGGACATGCCCGGCGCCGACATCGTCAACCAGGGCGAGTTGCGCACCACGCTGGGCGGGCGCGTCGCGCTGCTGGGCGGCAACGTGCGCAACGAGGGCCTGATCGACGCGCCCGGCGGCCAGGTGCTGCTGGCCGCGGGCCGCAGCATCGACCTGGTGGATACCGGCGTGCCCAACCTGACGGTGCGCGTCAGCGCGCCCGCCGGCGAAGCGCTGAACATGGGCAGCCTGGCCGCGGCGGGCGGCCGGGTGGACCTGCAGGCTGCCATCGTCAACCAGCAAGGCCTGGTGCGGGCCGACGCGCTGGCGCTGGGCGCCGGCGGCGAGGTGGTGCTGCGCGGCAGCCAGGCGGTGAACCTGGCGGCCGGCAGCGTGACCAGCGCGGCCGGCAACAGCGCGGGCGGCCGGGTCACGGCGGACGCAGGCGGCGGCACCACGCTGGTGGCCGGCACGGTGGACGTGAGCGCGGCCCATGGCGTCGGCGGCGACGTGCGCCTGCTCGGCCGCCAGGTCGGCCTGGTGCAGGCCGGCCGGATCGAGGCCTCGGGCGCCACCGGCGGCGGCGAGGTGCTGGTGGGCGGCGGGCAGCAGGGCCGGGACGCCTCGGTGCCGAATGCCGAGGCCACCTACTTCAGCCCCGACGCCAGCATCCATGCCGACGCCACCGAGCGCGGCAACGGCGGCCGCGTCATCCTCTGGAGCAACCAGGCCACCCGCGCCTACGGCGAGCTCAGCGCGATGGGCGGCGCGAGCGGCGGCGACGGCGGCTTCATCGAGACCTCCGGCGGCTGGCTGGACGCCGCCCCGCGCGCGGTGAACACCAGGTCGCGCGCCGGCGGCCAGCACGGCGAGTGGCTGCTGGACCCCAACAACATCCTGATCCAGGACAGCATCGCTGGCGGCAACTACACCGGCGACCCGCTGTTCACCAGCACCGGCGACGACGCGCAGATCGACAGCCAGGTCATCATCGACGCGCTGAACGCCGGCAACAACGTCACCGTCACGACGACCTCGTCGGGCGCCAACACGCAGGCCGGCGACATCACGGTCAGCAACGCCAACATCTTCCCGTTCGCCAACGTGCCGACCAGCCTGTCGCTGCTGGCCGACCGCGACATCATCGTGGAGAACTCGAACATCGGCAGCAGCAGCGGCCAGCCGCTGTCGGTCTCGCTGACCGCCGCGCGCAACGGCGGCGTCGGCCGCATCGCCATCAGCGGCTCCAGCATCGATACCAGCGGCGGCAACCTGACGCTGGGCGGCAACGCGACGGCCGGGGCCAACGCACCGGCCGGCTTCCTCGGCGCGGTGGGCTACGACTCGACCCCTTCGGCCACCTACAGCGCCGGCGTCACGGTGCAGAACTCGTCGCTCGACGTCGGCGAAGAAGGCACGCTGCGCATCACCGGCGGCAACATCGCGCAAGCCACCACCGGCGCCGACGGCGTGGCCATCAGCGCTTCCAGCCTGTTCGGATTCGACGTCCTCATCGACGGCTTCACCGATGCGCCCGCCGGCCAGGCCGCGGCCGGCGTGGCCTTCTACGCCGGTGCCGACGTGCAAGCCGACAACGCGCTGGTCATCAACGGCAGCAGTGCCAACGGCATCGGCGTCAACGTCCTGCCCGGCAGCATCCTGCACGTGCACCCCAGCTCCGAAGCGGTCGCCAGCTTGTCCATCACCGGCAGCAGCCTGTTCGGCAGCGGCCCTGGCGTGCTGGTCCAGGGCGGCGGCTCGCCCAGCACGCAGCTCATCGTCTCGGGGGGGGCGGCGCTGACGGTGAGCGGCAGCAGCGCCGGCGGACCCGGTGTGCGCCTGGTCGGCAACGGCGCGACCGAATCCTTGATCGACGCCGAGCTCGGCGCCAGCCTGACGCTGCAATCCACCGGCGGCAGCCTGGAGATCGAAGGCAGCCGCATCGCGGCACCGGACGACGGCACGCTGACCGCCACGTCCACCGGCGACCTCAGCCTGCTCGACAGCACGGTTTTCGGCGTCCCCGCTTCGGCCGCCTTCTCGGCGGTGGGCGACTTGACCCTCACCGACTCGCAGCTTGCGTTCAACGACAGCGCCACCGCGGTCTCGCTGAGCGCGCAAACGCCGACGACGGGCCTCGGCACGCTGACGATCACCGACTCCGTCGTCAACACGCTGGGCAAGATCGACGTGCGCACCGACAGCCTGAGCCTGATCGGCGACACCACGCTGAGCGCCAATGCCGCGGGCGATGCGATCGTGATCGCAGGCACCAGCGCCAATCCCAACGTGCAGGCGCTGGACAACCAGGTCGGCGACGGTGTGCTCCAGGTGGACAGCGCCTCGCGCTGGCTGGTCTACCTCACCGACCCGGCGTCCGCCAGCCTGCAGAACACCAACCTGGACTACGCGTTCAAGCAGTACGCCGCCGCCTTCGACGACGCGGTGTTCAGCGGCGGCAACATCATCACCGCCGGCACCGGCAAAGGGCTGATGTACGCCATCACGCCGACGGTGACCATCAC
>DATHWJ010000205.1:0-7705 GCA_035460745.1 Ideonella sp.
TGGCGCGGTCCGTCAGCGACCGCTAGAGGTGACGGTGGCGGCGGCGACCGGCCTGGGCGCGCTCCCATGCCGGTAGATGCCGCAGCCCAGCAGCAGGCGCTTGTCTATCGGCACCACGTAGGAGGCCTTGGGCTGCACCACGCCGCTGCCCGGGTTGACGATGTCGTATTCGATCCAGCCGCCACCCGCTTCTGCCGCGGCCCAGGCGTCGTGGGTGAAACGGTCGCCGTCGATGCCGGGCACCTCGTGCACCCGCTTGCCGCCCATCTCCGGCTTGGCGCCGTGGGTCTGGTAGCGGCCGTCGCGGTCGACGATGAAGATGTAGAGATCGCGGTCCAGGAAGGGCGCGCTGCGGTCCTTGAAGGTCGCCGAGGCGGCCTCCAGGCCGCGTTGGCGCACGACGCCCATGGCGCGCTCCACCAGCGCGCGCGCCTCGTCGGCGCTGCCCTGGCGCAGCCGCATGGTCGAGACCGTGGCGCTCAGCGCCGCGGCGCGCGTGACCAGCTCGTGCGAGGCGTGTGAGGACTCGTCCACCATCTGCGCGTTCTGGCGCGTGATCTCGTCCAGCCGGCCCACGCTCTGCGTGACCTCGGCCAGGCCGGTGCTTTGCTGTGCGCTGGCCTGCGCGATGCCGCGCAGCCGGTCGGAGACGTCGCGCACCCCCGCCACCACAGACTCCAGCGCGCTGCCGGCCTGCTGGATGCGGCTGACGGACTGGCCGACCTGCTGGGTCGACTGGCCGATCAGCGTGCGGATCTCGGCCGCCGCGGTGCTGCTGCGCTGCGCGAGCTGCCGCACTTCGGTGGCCACCACCGCGAAGCCGCGGCCGGCTTCGCCCGCGCGGGCTGCCTCCACCGCGGCGTTCAGGGCCAGGATGTTGGTCTGGAAGGCGATGCCGTCGATCACGCCGATGATCTCGCCCATGCGGCGCGAGCTGCCCTCCAGCGTGGCCATCGACTCGACCGTGGCGCGCATCGAGGAGCCGCCGGCTTCGGCCTCGTCGCGCAGGCGGCCGGTCAGCCGGTCCAGCTCCTGGGCGGCGGCGGCGTTGTCGGCCACGGCCTGGCTGAGCTGGCCGACGGTGTCTATGGTCTGCACCAGGCTGGCGGCCTGCACCTCGGTGCGCTGCGAGAGCGACTGGCCGCTGTGGGCCACCTGCTGGCCGGAGAGGCCCACGCGCACTGCGCTGCTGCGGATCTCGGCCACCATGGACGAGAGCCGGTCGCTCATGCCCTCGGCGACCGCACCGATGTGTGCCATCTCGTCGCTGCCGGCGATGCTGACCTTGTGCGCCAGGTCGCCGGCGGCGACCGCCGCGACGCCGCGCTGCAGGTCGCGCAGCGCGCCCGAGAAGCTGCTGTAGAAGGCGGCGGCAAGGTAGAGCAGCGCGGCGACGCTGGCCGCCGAGGCCGCCAGCTCCAGCCACAGCAGCCGCTGCCAGGGCGCGGGCAACAGCCCGTCGCGTGCCAGCACGGCCACGGTGGCCATCAGGCACAGCAGCGGCACGGCCAGCAGCAACCCCATGGCGGCCAGCTTGCTGCGCAGGCGCAGCGCCTGCATCAGACGAACACCCGGGCGCAGCACGGCAAACGGAGCAGACATCGCACATCCTCCGGAAACCCGCTCGCAGCGAACAACTTGTGCTGCGGACAGACGGTTTTCCAGCCGGCATGTTGCCGGTGCAGGCGCCGCTGCACTCGAAGGAAGAACGCGGCGATCCGCGCGCTTTTGGCCGCTGCGCGGCCTTTTTTCAGCCGGCCGCCAGATCCCAAGCCGCCGGGTCTTGCCGGAAGTAGCCGGCCAGTTGCGCGTACAGGGCGGGGTGCTCGTGCCGCATGGCCCGCGCCGCGACGAAGAAGGCTTCGGCGGCGACCGCAAAGAACTCTTCCGGCGCTTCGGCACCGTAGGGGTCCAGCGTGGTGTGCTCGCCGGCATCGACCCGCTCGCAGAACAGCGCGTACTCCTCGTCCAGCACCTCGATCCAGCGCTCGCGGGCGGCGCCGGAGGGCAGCAGCGGCACGCCGTCGGCGAGGCCGTCCGCCATGTCCAGCACGTGGGCGAACTCGTGGATGACCACGTTGTAGGCTATCTCGGCCGACTCGCCGGCCGATGCCACGTCGGCCCAGGCCAGCATCACCGGCCCGCCTTCCATCGCCTCGCCGGTGAGGTATTCGTCGTACGCGTGCACCACGCCGTCGTCGTCCATCACTTCGCGTGGCGCGACCACTTCGTCCGGCTGGACCACGATGCCGACGAAGCCGTCGTAGGCGTCCAGCCCCAGCCTGAGCACCGGCAGGCAGGCCTGGGCGGCGATGGCCACCGCGATGTGGTCGTCGACCACCAGGCCTTGCGCGCCGGTGAACTCCTTGCGGCCCAGGAACAGGCTGCTCAAGCGGCGCAGCTCCGCCAGGTCGTCGTTGGAGCGCTGGCGCAGGAAAGGGTAGCTCGCGAGCAGCCACTGCCACAGCGGCTCGGGGATGGCGCGCTCGCGCAGGGTGCGGGCGTCGCGCCAGTCGCGCAGGCGTTGCAGCCAGGCCATCGCGGTCAGGCGGGCAGGGGGGAAGGGGACAGCGGCAGGCGCTGGAAGCCGGCGGCCGTCCAGCGCAGCACCTCGGCGCGGCCAGGCCCGGCGTGGTCCAGGTCCCAGTCGCTCAGCACGTGGCGCTGCCAGCCTTCGGGGCGCTGCTCGCTGGCCGGGCGGTGAGTGTGGCCGTGCACCAAAACCGCCGCGCCGGCATCGGCCAGCCAGGCGCTGGCGAGCGCCGGGTCGGCGTCGGCGAAGGTCACCGGGTCGCGGCCCTGGTTGTGCGCGCGGCTGGCGTCGCGCATCTGCGAGGCCAGCGCCAGCCGCTCGGCCAGCGGTTTGGCCAGCACGGCGGCTTGCCAGGCCGGCCGGCGCACTTGCGCACGGAACTGCTGGTAGGCGGTGTCGGCCAGGCACAGCGCGTCGCCGTGGCTCAGCAGCACGGTCCGGCCGAAGGCCTGCACGGCGGTCGGGTCGGCGAGCTCGTGGGTGCCGGTCGCCTCGAAGAAGCGCGGGCCGAAGAGGAAGTCGCGGTTGCCGCGCATCACGTGCACGGGCCGGCGCCCGGCCGCGTCGCGCAGCAGCCCGGCGCAGAGCTGTTCGAAGGGCTCGCCCAGCACGTCGTCGCCGGGCCAGACTTCGAACAGGTCACCCAGGATGAACAGCGCATCCGCGGGGGTGGCAGCGAGATACGCCTCGAAGGCCGCGAGCGTGCGCGGCATCGAGGCGCTCAGGTGCAGATCGGAGATGAAATCGACGGTCTGCGTATCGGCGGGAAGGTGGAGCGAGGGGATGGAGCCTCCGCCCTTCGCCGCCGATGTGACGGGCTCAGGCAATCTCTTGGGCCTTCTCGATCACCACCGGTTCGACGGGCACGTCGCTGTGGAAGCCGCCCTTGCTGGTCTTGACCTGCTCGATGGCATCGACCACGTCGGTGCCCTCGACGACCTTGCCGAAAACCGCATAACCCCAGCCCTGCGCGCTCTCGGAGCGGAAGTTCAGGAAGTCGTTGTCGGTCGCGTTGATGAAGAACTGCGCCGTCGCCGAGTGCGGGTCGCTGGTGCGTGCCATCGCGACGGTGTAGTGGTTGTTGACGAGGCCGTTGTTGGCCTCGTTCTTCACCGGGCTGCCGGTGGGCTTCTGCTTCATGTCGGCGGTCATGCCGCCGCCTTGCACCATGAAGCCCTTGATGACGCGGTGGAACACCGTGCCGTCGTAGTGGCCCTTGTTGACGTAGTCGAGGAAGTTGGCGACCGAGGCGGGTGCCTTCTCGTCGTCGAGTTCGAGGCGGATGGTGCCCTTGCTGGTGGTCAGTTCAACGGTCTTGCTCATGGTGTCACTTCTCTATCGTGGCTTTTTTGATCAGGATGGGCTGGGTCGGCACGTTCTGGTGCGGCCCCTTGTTGCCGGTGGGCACGAGCTTGATCTTGTCGACCACCTCCATGCCCTCCACCACCTTGCCGAAGACCGCGTAGCCGTTGCCGTCGGCAGCATTGGCCTGGTCCAGGAAGGTGTTGTCCTTCAGGTTGATGAAAAACTGCGCCGTGGCCGAGTTGGGGTCGCCGGTGCGCGCCATCGCGAGCGTGCCGCGCTGGTTGGTCAAGCCGCTGCGGCTCTCCAGCGGGATGGGCGCGCGGGTGGCCTTCTCCCGCATGTCGGGCGTCATGCCGCCGCCCTGGACCATGAAGTTGTCGATCACGCGGTGGAAGATGGTGCCGTCGTACTGGCCGGCCTTGACGTACTGGACGAAGTTGTCGACCGTCTTGGGGGCTTTTTCCTTGTCCAGCTCGACGACGATGTCGCCCATGCTGGTGGCCAGCCGCACCTTCTGGGCCAGCGCCGGGCTCAGCGCCAGGGCGCCGAGCAGCACGGCCGCGCCGGCACGGGCGACCGCCTGGCGGGCCCAAAGCGGGCGCCGGCGAGCCCCGGCGGCTGCGTCATTGGTCTCGATCACGTTTGGAAACTCCTTCGTTATACTGCCCCGATTCTAGCGAGGCCCTCTTGAGATCCTGTTGATCCCCCCTCTGGAGTAGACCGTCCGCCTGGTGCTCGCCGGGCGCTTCGGCGCACACTGGCCCGCATGCGAACCCTGTCTGGCGGGCCGGCTCCCCGGGCGGCCACAAGCCGCTCCCCGCCCGCTGTTACCTGATCCTGTCTGATGACGCTGCGTATCCATAACACGCTGACCCGCCGGGTCGAACCGTTCACGCCGATCGAGCCTGGCCATGTGCGCATGTATGTGTGCGGCATGACGATCTACGACCTCTGCCATGTCGGCCATGCCCGCATGATGATGGCCTTCGACGTCGTCTACCGCTGGCTGCAGGCCAGCGGCTACCGCGTCACCTACGTGCGCAACATCACCGACATCGAGGACAAGATCATCAAGCGCGCGGTCGAGCGCGGCATCAGCATCCGCGCGCTCACCGACGAGATGATCGCCGCGATGCGCGCCGACATCGGCAGCATCGGCATCGCCCCACCCACCCACGAGCCGCGCGCCACCGAGTTCGTGCCGCCCATGCTGGCGCTGATCGAGACGCTGGAGCAAAAGGGCCTGGCCTACCGCGCCGGTAATGGCGACGTGAACTTCGCGGTGCGCAAGTTCCCAGGCTACGGCAAGCTCAGCGGCAAGTCTCTGGACGACCTGCGCGCCGGCGAGCGTGTCGCGGTGGACGACGGCAAGCTCGACCCGCTCGACTTCGTGTTGTGGAAGGCCGCCAAGCCCGACGAGCCCGCCGACGCCAAGTACGACGGCCCCTACGGCCCCGGCCGCCCCGGCTGGCACATTGAATGCTCCGCGATGAGCTGCGCCCTGCTGGGCGAGCGCTTCGACATCCACGGCGGCGGCATGGACCTGCAGTTCCCGCACCACGAGAACGAGATCGCGCAAAGCGAAGGTGCGTTGGGCCACCCGTTCGTCAACGTGTGGGTCCACAACGGCTTCCTGAACGTCGACAACGAGAAGATGTCGAAGTCGCTCGGCAACTTCTTCACCATCCGCGACGTGCTGCAGCGCTACGACGGCGAGACGCTGCGCTTCTTCATGCTGCGCACCCACTACCGCAGCCCCTTCAACTTCAGCGACGCCCACCTCGACGATGCGCGCGCCGCGCTGCGCCGGCTCTACACCGCGCTGGCGGCGCTGCCCGAGCTGCCCGCGCAGGCCGGGATCGACTGGAGCCAGCCTGCGGCCGCCGCCTTCAAGGCGGCGATGGACGACGACTTCAACACGCCCGGCGCGCTGGCCGTGCTGTTCGAACTGGCCAGCGAGCTCAACCGCAGCGCGTCGCCGGAGACCGCCTCGCTGCTCAAGCGCCTGGCCGCCACGCTGGGCATCCTGCAGCAGGCGCCCGCCGCCTACCTGCAAGCCGGCACCGGCCTCGACGAAGCCACGATCCAGGGCCGCATTGCCGAGCGCCAGGCCGCCAAGCAGGCGCGCGACTTCGCCGGCGCCGATCGCATCCGCGACGAGTTGCTCACGGCCGGCGTGATGCTGAAAGACTCCCCCCAGGGCACGACCTGGGTGGCAGTCGCCAAGACCTGACATGGCCCTCGGCATCGATACGGGCGCGCCGCCCGAAGTCACCCCCGTCTATTGGGACGAAGCCTGCCGCCACCTCGCCAAGCGCGACCGGGTGATGAAGAAGCTGATCCCCAAGTTCGGCGAAGCGCGCCTGCAGAGCCGCGGCGACGCCTTCACCACGCTGGCCCGCTCCATCGTGGGCCAGCAGATCTCCGTCAAGGCGGCGCAGTCGGTCTGGGACAAGTTTGCGCTGCTGGTGGGCGGGCCGAGCTTTCGCATCGACCCGGCCCAGGTGCTGGTGCAGGAGGCCCTCTCGCTGCGCACCGTGGGCCTGTCGGCCCGCAAGGCCGAGTACCTGCGAGACCTCGCGCGCCACTTCGAGGACGGGGCTGTTCACCCCGGTCAGTGGCAGCAGATGGACGACGAGGCCATCATCGACGAGCTGGTCGCGATCCGCGGCATCGGCCGTTGGACGGCCGAGATGTTCCTCATCTTCCACCTGATGCGCCCCAACGTGCTGCCGCTGGACGACCTGGGCCTGCTCAAGGGCATCAGCACCAGCTACTTCAGCGGCGAGCCCGTCTCGCGCGCCGAAGCGCGCGAGCTCGGCGAGGGCTGGGCACCGTACCGCTCCGTGGCCACCTGGTATCTGTGGCGCAGCCTCGATCCGCTGCCGGTGATCTAGTAGTAAAAAAGCTTCAAAGGACTGACCGATGAGCAAACGACATTTCCTCGAGTTCGAGAGCCCGATCGCCGAGCTCGAATCCAAGATCGAAGAGCTGCGCTACGTGCAGAACGAGTCCGCGGTCGACATCTCCGATGAGATCGACTGGCTCGACAAGAAGAGCCTGCAGCTCACCAAGGAGATCTACACCTCGCTGAGCCCGTGGCAGGTGACGCAGATCGCGCGCCACCCGCAGCGGCCCTACACGCTGGACTACGTCAACGAGATCTTCACCGAGTTCCAGGAGATGCACGGCGACCGCAGCTATGCGGACGACCTCTCCATCGTCGGCGGCCTGGCCCGCTTCAACGGCCAGGCCTGCATGGTCGTCGGCCAGCAAAAGGGCCGCGACACCAAGGAGCGCGGGCTGCGCAACTTCGGCATGCCGCGCCCCGAGGGCTACCGCAAGGCGCTGCGGCTGATGAAGCTGGCGGAGAAGTTCGGCCTGCCGGTCTTCACCTTCGTCGACACGCCGGGCGCCTACCCCTGCATCGGCGCCGAGGAGCGCGGCCAGTCGGAGGCCATCGGCCGCAACATCTTCGAGATGGCGCAGCTCGAAGTGCCCATCATCACGACCATCATCGGCGAAGGCGGCTCCGGCGGCGCGCTGGCCATCAGCGTGGGCGACCAGGTGCTGATGCTGCAGTTCTCTGTCTACTCGGTGATCTCGCCCGAAGGTTGCGCGTCGATCCTGTGGAAGACGGCCGAGCGCGCGTCCGACGCGGCTGAAGCGCTGGGCATCACCGCACACCGGCTGAAGGCGCTGGGCCTGATCGACAAGATCGTCAACGAGCCGGTCGGTGGCGCGCACCGCGACACCAAGCAGATGGCCTCGTTCCTGAAGCGCGCGCTGAACGACGCGCTGCGCCAGGTCAGCGACCTGAAGCCGAAGGAACTGCTGCAGCGCCGCTACGAGCGCCTGCGCGCCTAC
>DATHWJ010000206.1:0-16328 GCA_035460745.1 Ideonella sp.
CTGGCAGCGGCAGCCGAGGAACGAGAAAAGCACTGCGACAGGGATCGGCCAGACGATGGAGGAGGGGCACCCGCTTGTACCGCGAGCCAACTTTCCGACCACACGACGGTCAGTAGGAGCGCAGTCTTGCTCAGGTCTGAAGGGGCGATCGAAACCACGCGCCCGGGCACTCTTTAGGCGATTCTTAGGATACGCCTAAGAAAAAAGCACCTAGCATCGCTGCTAAGTGCTTGATTTCATTGGTGGGCGGTGCAGGGTTCGAACCTGCGACCCCTGCCGTGTGAAGGCAGTGCTCTACAGCTGAGCTAACCGCCCGGAATCTGGTCAGAGCCGCGCTCCGGGAAGCCAAGCATTATGCCTCAATTTGCCGCCAGATTGTTTTGCCGCCGCTGCTTTTGTCCAACTCGCCCAGCAGCTTCTCGTGCGCAGCCATCTCCTCGTCGTTCGCGGCGAGCACCGGCAGCACAAAGGCGCTGAGGTCGATCTGGGCGACCTGTATGACCTGGTCGCCGCTGTCGCCAGCGTCTATCACCAGCGAGTTCTGGCCGCGCGTCAGGCGGATGTAGACCTCGGCCAGCAGGCCGGCGTCGAGCAGCGCGCCATGCAGGCTGCGGTTGGAGTTGTCCACCTCCAGGCGCTTGCACAAGGCGTCCAGCGAGTTGCTCTTGCCGGGGAACATCTCGCGCGCCATCGCCAGGCTGTCGGTGATGCGCGCCACCTGGGTGGCGAGCTTGGGGCGGCCGACGCGGCGCAGCTCTTCGTTCAGGAAGCCGACGTCGAAGCTGGCGTTGTGGATCACGATCTCGGCGCCGGCCAGGAACTCCATCAGCTCTTCGGCGATGGCCGAGAAGACCGGTTGCTGGCCGAGGAACTCGTCGGTCAGGCCGTGGATGCGCAGCGCGTCTTCGCTGTTCTTGCGCTCGGGGTTGAGGTAGAAGTGCTTGTTCTCGCCGGTCAGGCGGCGGCTGACCATCTCGATGCAGCCGATCTCGACGACGCGGTCGCCGCTCTCCGGCGAGAGGCCGGTGGTTTCGGTGTCGAGGAAGATCTGCCTCATGCTTGCGCTCCTTGTCGGGCCGGCTGCACCGGCTGCTTGGCAGCCCACAGCCACAGGGCCACGCCGGCCAGCACCATGGGCACGCACAGCCACTGGCCCATGCTCATGTTGAGGGCCAGCAGGCCGAGAAAGTCGTCCGGCTCGCGGAAGTACTCGGCGATGAAGCGGAAGACGCCGTAGCCGATCAAAAAGGCACCCGAGACCTGGCCCATGGGCCGCGGCTTGCGGCCGTAGAGCCACAGGATCACGAACAGCAGCAGCCCCTCCATCAGGAACTGGTAGATCTGCGAGGGGTGGCGCGGCATCGTCGAGCCCGACTGCGGGAACACCATGGCCCACGGCAGGCTGGGGTCGGCCGCGCGGCCCCACAACTCGCCGTTGATGAAGTTGCCGATGCGCCCGCAGGCCAGGCCGGTGGGCACGCAGGGCGCCACCAGGTCCATCACCTGCCAGAAGGGCCGCTGGCGCAGGCGTGCAAACAGCGCCATCGCGCCGATCACCCCCAGCAACCCGCCATGGAAGGCCATGCCGCCCTTCCACACCGCCAGGATCTCCAGCGGGTGCTGCGCGTAATAGCCCGGCTTGTAGAACAGCACATAGCCCAGCCGCCCGCCTATCACCACGCCCATCACGCCAAAGAACAGCAGATCCTCCACGTCGCGCCGGGTCCAGCCGGCGTCGGCGAACCAGGGCAGGCGCGCGCGGCGGCCGGCCAGCCAGATGAACAGGCCGAACGCGGCCAGGTAGGTCAGCCCGTACCAGTGGATCTGCAGCGGCCCGAGCGAAAGGGCAATGGGGTCGAATTGCGGGTGGGTCAGCATGGGGCGGGATCATAAGGGGCGGGGCGAAGGGCTATAGTTCTCCCCCTGGCTGGCGCGCCTATCCTGCGCGCCCGCTGCTTGCCGGCTCACCGATCCTTCGTGCCGACTCCGGACCCGCGCCACCCGCCGCGCGCACCCCAGCGCCCCGCCGCGTCCGACCCCGTCCGCCCTCCCCCGAACTCACCGCCAGCGAACCCCATGTCCGAAGAACTCAATCGCCGCTCGAAGAACATCACCGAGGGCGTCGCGCGCGCGCCCAACCGCTCCATGTACTACGGCATGGGCTACCAGGAGTCCGACTTCGGCAAGCCCATGGTCGGCGTCGCCAACGGCCACTCCACCATCACGCCCTGCAACTCCGGCCTGCAAAAGCTCGCCGACGCCGCCGTGGCGGGCCTGAAGGAGGCCGGCGCCAACCCGCAGATCTTCGGCACGCCCACCATCTCGGACGGCATGGCCATGGGCACCGAGGGCATGAAATATTCGCTGGTCTCGCGCGAGGTGATCGCCGACTGCGTCGAGACCTGCGTCGGCGGCCAGTGGATGGACGGCGTGCTCGTGATCGGCGGCTGCGACAAGAACATGCCCGGCGGCATGATGGGCATGCTGCGCGCCAACGTGCCGGCCATCTACGTCTACGGCGGCACCATCCTGCCGGGCAAGTACAAGGGCCAGGACCTGAACATCGTCAGCGTCTTCGAGGCGGTCGGCCAGTTTTCGGCCGGCAACATGAGCGAGGAAGACTTCTGCCAGATCGAGCGCAAGGCCATCCCCGGCAGCGGCTCCTGCGGCGGCATGTACACCGCCAACACCATGTCGTCGGCCTTCGAGGCGCTGGGCCTGAGCCTGCCGTACTCCTCGACCATGGCCAACGTCGAAGAAGAGATCGTCGCCAACACCAAGCAATGCGCCCGGGTGCTGGTGGAGGCCATCAAGCGCGACCTGAAGCCGCGCGACATCGTCACCAAGCAGGCGCTGGAAAACGCCGTCGCGGTGATCATGGCCACCGGCGGCTCGACCAACGCGGTGCTGCACTTCCTGGCCATCGCCCACGCGGCGGAGGTGCCGTGGACGATCGACGACTTCGAGCGGGTGCGCCGCAAGGTGCCGGTGCTGTGCGACCTGAAGCCCAGCGGCCAGTACCTCGCGATCGACCTGCACCACGCCGGTGGCATCCCGCAGGTGATGAAGGTGCTGCTGAAGGCCGGCCTGCTGCACGGCGACTGCATGACCATCACCGGCAAGACCGTGGCGGAGAACCTCGCCGACGTGCCGGACGTGCCGCCAGCGAGCCAGAAGGTGATACGCGCCATCGGCGAGCCGATGTACGCCGAGGGCCACCTGGCCATCCTGCGCGGCAACCTCTCGCCCGAGGGCTGCGTGGCCAAGATCACCGGCCTGAAGAGCCCGGTCATGACCGGGCCGGCGCGCGTCTTCGAGGACGAGCAGTCCGCGCTGGCCGCCATCATGGCGCGCCGGATCAAGGCCGGCGACGTGATGGTGCTGCGCTACCTCGGCCCCAAGGGCGGCCCGGGCATGCCCGAGATGCTGGCCCCCACCGGCGCACTGATCGGCCAGGGCCTGGGCGAGTCGGTCGGCCTGATCACCGACGGGCGCTTCTCCGGCGGCACCTGGGGCATGGTGGTCGGCCACGTGGCGCCCGAGGCCTACGAGGGCGGTACGATCGCGCTGGTGCAGGAGGGCGACTCCATCACCATCGATTCGCACGCGCTGCTGCTGCAGCTCAACGTCGACGACGCCGAGATCGCCCGCCGCCGGGCCGCATGGAAGGCCCCGGCACCGCGCTACACGCGCGGCGTGCTGGCCAAGTTCGCGAAAAACGCCTCCAGCGCCAGCGCAGGGGCCGTGCTCGACAAGTTTGATTGAAGGGGCAGGAGCGCAGCGGCTGGGGTCAACTTCCTCAACGGCGGCGGCCGTCTCGGTCCTTGGTCGGACCGAGACCCAGCGCCTCCACGTTGCGGCGCTGCCGCTCGGCCTTGCGCTCGTCGTCCTTGCGCATCGCGCGGCGCCGGGTCAGGCCGCTGGCGTCGGCCAGGCCCCACCAGACCACCGCGAGGCCGAAGGGCAGCGCGAACTTCCACAGGTCGCCCGTGAGTTCCCAGTTCCAGGTGGCCATCGGGCCCATGCCGGCGAAGTGAGCCACGATCAACGCCACGCCCACGATGACAAACAACATGGCTGCCTCTCCGTTATTGCCGCGATCACCACGGACACCACCGTCAACCTGAAACTCATAAACTGCGTTGCTGGCACTGTAAACCACGTCCGGTGCCTCCCACCTCTGAAGGAAACCATGAAAGCCCTGTTCGCCCTGGCTATCGCCGCCACCGCCGTTGCTGCCGCCTCCCCCGCCTTCGCCAACGCCGACCTGGCCGCGAAGAAGAACTGCATGGCCTGCCACGCGGTGGACAAGAAGCTGGTGGGGCCCTCCTACAAGGACGTCGCCGCCAAGTACACCGGCCAGAAGGATGCCTCGGCCAAGCTGGCCGAAAAGATCCAGAAAGGCGGCGTCGGCACCTGGGGCCAGATCCCCATGCCCGCCAACCCCGTGACCCCGGCCGAAGCCAAGCAGCTGGCCGACTGGGTGCTGACGCTCAAATAGGACCCCCACGGTCTAGCCGGCGCCGGGCCGCCCCAAGGCGGCGACTCCCCCTCGGAGGACGACGCCGCAGGCGTCTTGGGGGTCAGGGTCAGCGCGCCCTGCCCCCCGAGGGGGCTCCGGCAGTGGACCGGCAGAGCCGGCTCCACGCCGGGACCTTGAATGCAAGCGAAAAGGCCCCGCGGTGCGGGGCCTTTTGCTTGGGGCGGGCAGGCTCAGTTGGCTTGTGAGAGTTGATCGAGGATCGCCGGGTTCTCCAGGGTCGAGATGTCCTGCGTGATGGCCTCGCCCTTGGCGATCGAGCGCAGCAGCCGCCGCATGATCTTGCCCGAGCGGGTCTTGGGCAGGTTGTCGCCGAAGCGGATGTCCTTGGGCTTGGCGATCGGGCCTATCTCCTTGCCCACGTGGTCGCGCAGCAGCTTGGCGATGGCCTTGGCCTCTTCGCCGGTCGGGCGCGAGCGCTTCAGCACGACAAAGGCGCAGATCGCCTCGCCGGTGGTGTCGTCGGGCCGGCCGACCACCGCGGCTTCGGCCACCAGCTCGGTGCAGCTCACCAGCGCGGACTCGATCTCCATCGTGCCCATGCGGTGGCCGGAGACGTTCAGCACGTCGTCGATGCGGCCGGTGATGGTGAAGTAGCCGGTCTTTTCGTCGCGGATCGCGCCGTCGCCGGCCAGGTAGTACTGGCCCTTGAAGTCGTCCGGGTAGTAGCTCTTCTTGAAGCGCTCGGGGTCGCCCCAGATGTTGCGGATCATCGCCGGCCAGGGCTTCTTGACGACCAGGATGCCGCCCTGGCCCCAGGGCATGTCCTTGCCGGTTTCGTCCACCACGGCCGCCTCGATGCCGGGGAAGGGCAAGGTGCACGAGCCCGGCACCAGCGGCGTGGCGCCCGGCAGCGGCGTGATCATGTGGCCGCCGGTCTCCGTCTGCCAGAAGGTGTCGACGATGGGGCAGCGCCCGCCCCCGACGTGCTGGTGGTACCACTCCCAGGCGGCGGGGTTGATGGGCTCGCCGACCGAGCCCAGGATGCGCAGCGACGAGAGATCGTAGCTCTTGGGATGCACGGCCTCGCTGGCTTCGGCCAGCTTGATCAGCGAGCGGATCGCCGTCGGCGCGGTGTAGAAGACGCTGACCTTGTGGTCCTGGATCATCTTCCAGAAGCGGCCGGCGTCCGGGTAGGTGGGCACGCCCTCGAAGACGATCTCGGTGCCGCCCAGCGCCAGCGGGCCGTAGGTGATGTAGGTGTGGCCGGTGACCCAGCCGATGTCGGCGGTGCACCAGAACACGTCATCGGCCTTCAGGTCGAAGGTCCATTGCGTGGTGAGCGCGGCATGCAGCAGGTAGCCGCCGGTGGAGTGCTGCACGCCCTTGGGCTTGCCGGTGGAGCCCGAGGTGTAGAGCAGGAAGAGCGGGTGCTCCGCGCCCACCCACTCGGGTTCGCAGATGGTGGGCTGGCCGGCGGCGAGCTCGGCCATCCAGTGGTCGCGGCCGGCGGTCATCTGGACCTCGGCGCCGCTGCGCTTGACGACCAGCACGCTCTTCACCGCTTCGCAGCCGCCGAGCGCCAGCGCCTCGTCGACGATGGACTTGAGCGGCAGTTGCTTGCCGCCGCGCACCTGGTGGTCGGCGGTGATCACGGCCACCGCGCCGGTGTCGGCGATGCGGTCGCGCAGCGACTGGGCCGAAAAGCCGCCGAAGACCACCGAGTGGGTGGCGCCAATGCGTGCGCAGGCCTGCATGGCGGCCACGCCGTCGATCGACATCGAGATGTAGATCACCACCCGGTCGCCCTTGGCGACGCCCAGCGACTTCAGGCCGTTGGCGATCTGGCAGGTCTTGGCCAGCAGTTCGCTGTAGCTGACACGCGTGACCTGGCCGTCGTCGGCCTCGAAGATCAGCGCGGTCTTGTCGCCCAGGCCGCGTTCGACGTTGCGGTCCAGGCAGTTGTACGAGGCGTTCAGCGTGCCGTCGGCAAACCACTTGAAGAACGGCGCCTCGCTGTCGTCCAGCACCTGCGTGAACGGCGTCTTCCAGCTCAGCAGCTCGCGCGCCTGGCGGGCCCAGAAGGCGGGGTTGTCGGCCGTGGCCTCGTCGCACAGCGCCTGGTAGGCCGCCATGCCGGAGACATGCGCCGCCTTGGCCAGCGCCTCGGGCGGTGCGTAGAGGTTCTGGGCCTGGCCGGGGGCCGTCTCGGGTGTCGTCATCAGTGTCTCCAAAAGGTCTAGCTCTTCCCCCATACCTTAGACAGCCGCTCTTACGAAGGGCTTACTCAGGCACGAACCGTGCACGGGCGAGCAATCTGTCATGGTGCGCCCAATACAATTTCCACCAAGCGGACTATCCCTGAAAGACCTGATGGCCAACCTTCCCGACCCGACGCAGGTGCGCATGCGCCCCCTGCCCAACTTCATCTTCATGAGCCGCTGGCTGCAGCTGCCGCTCTACCTGGGGCTGATCCTGGCGCAGTGCGTCTACGTCTTCCACTTCTGGGTCGAGCTGGTGCACCTGATCGAGGCGGTGTTCGGCAACCAGACGGCGCTGGCCGCGCTGGTCAAGAGCATCGGCTACCAGTTCCCGGCCATCAAGGACGCCGCCGGCACGGTGACCGGCTACGAGGCGCCGCAGCTGAACGAGACCGTGATCATGCTGGTGGTGCTGGCGCTGATCGACGTGGTGATGATCTCCAACCTGCTGATCATGGTCATCGTCGGCGGCTACGAGACCTTCGTCAGCCGCATGAACCTCGAAGGCCACCCCGACCAGCCCGAGTGGCTCAGCCACGTCAACGCCTCGGTGCTCAAGGTCAAGCTGGCCACCGCCATCATCGGCATCAGCTCCATCCACCTGCTGAAGAGCTTCATCAACGCCGGCAACTACGAAGAGAAGGTGCTGATGTGGCAGACGCTGATCCATCTGACCTTCCTGCTCTCGGCCATCGCGATCGCCTACACCGACAAGCTGATGTCGCACAACGGCGGCGGCAAGGCCGAGCACTGAGCGCGCTCAATCCCGGGGCAGGTCCTCGGGCAGCGCCGCCTTCGAGGCCACCCGCAGGTGCAGCGCCGCCTGCGCCATCAGGTTGGCCGAGACCGGTGCGGTGACGAAGAGGAAGGCGGTGATCAGCAGCTCGTGCCAGCCGAACTGGCCGCGCGCGCCATGCACCACGATGCTGGCGATCAGCACACCGCCCACGCCCAGCGTGGTGGCCTTGGTGGGCGCATGCAGCCGCATGAAGAAGTCCGGCAGCCGCAGCAGGCCGACCGCGCCGACCAGCGCAAACAGGCCGCCCGCCACCAGCATCGCGGCGGCGGCGAGCTCGGCCCAGAGTGGCAGATCAGGGTTCATCGCGCGTACCTCACTCGATCACGTCGCCGCGGCTCAGGAAGCGAGCCAGCGCGACGGTGGAAACAAAGCCCAGCAGCGCCACGATCAGCGCCGCCTCGAACAGCAGCCCGGTCTGCCAGCGCAGGCCCAGCAGCACGATCAGCGCCACCGTGTTGACATACAGCGTGTCCAGCGCCAGCAGGCGGTCGGGCAGGCTGGGCCCGCGCAGCAGCCGCACGCCGCAGAGCAGCATCGCCAGCGCCACCGCCAGCGAGGCGAAGTCCAGGGCCCAGCCAATGATCACTCGAAGATCTCCTTCAGCGGCGCTTCGTAGCGCGCCTTGATCTGGGCCACCATCGCGGCGGCGTCGGCGCAGTCCAGCGCATGCACGACGATCTCCCAGCGCTCGTCGTCGACCACGCACGAGACCGTGCCGGGCGTGGTGGTGATGAGGGTGGCCAGCAACGCGGTCGCCGTCGGGTCGCGCAGCGCCAGCGGCACCCGCACCCAGGCCGGCTGCGGCCGGGCGGCGGGCGAGAGCACGATGCGCGCGACCACCAGGTTGGACAGCACGATGTCCAACAGCACCACGGCAGCCAGCCGGCCCGCCACCGCCACGCGCCGGGCACGGCCGGCCGCAGCATGCCCCTCGCCCGCGGGCCGCAGAAAGCCCCGCAGCAGCCGCGGCAGGCCCCAGCCCAGCAGCGCCGCCACGATCAGCTGCGGCAGCGCCAGGCTTTGCTGCAGCAGCAGCCACGCGGCGGCCAGCATCAGCGAGAGCAGCCACTGCCGCCCAACGCCACCGGACCCGCCAGCCTGGGTGGATTTCATCGCCCGCCCTCCGGTGCAGCGCCGCGGTAGGGCCGCGCGGTATCGGCCCGCTCGCCGCCCTGGGCCGCGAGCACGGCGCGCGCATAGGCGGCCCGGTCGGCGAGCTGCGCGGCCGCGGCGTCGGTATAGCGCTTCAGCGGCGCCGCGAAGGCCGACATCGCCACCCCCGCCGCCAGCAGCGCCAGCGTGGCCGCCAGCAGGCGCGCGCTGGCGCCAGCGGGCACGGTGCCGTCACCGTCAGCCCGCACACTCCAGAACAGGATGCTGCCGGCCCGCGCCAGCGCGACCAGCGTCAGGAAGCCCGCCGCCAGCACCACGCCCCAGACCGGCGCGGCCCAGGGGTGCGGGCCGGCCGCCTGCAGCACCATCAGCTTGCCGATGAAGCCCGGCAGCGGCGGCAGGCCCGCCGCCGAGGCGGCTGCCAGCAGCAGCAGCGTGCCCAGGAGGGCCGGCTGCGCCACCGGCGAGGCGGGCACCAGGCGGCCGGCCGCGTCGCCGCGCTGCGCCGCCACCAGCTCGGCCAGCAGGAAGAGGCCGGCGATCACCAGTGTGCTGTGGGCCAGGTAGTACAAGGCCGCCGACCAGGCCGCCTGGCTGAACAGGCCTATGGCCGCCAGGATGGTGCCCACCGAGGCCACCGTCAGCCAGGCCACCAGCCGCGGCAGCGTCTGCGCGGCCAGCGCGCCCAGCACCGCGGCGGCGCTGGTCGCCAGCGCCAGCGGCAACAGCAGCGGCTGCACCGTGAAGGCCGAGGCGCCTGCGTCAGCACCGAAGACCACGCCGTGCACCCGCAGGATGGCGTAGACGCCCACCTTGGTCATGATCGCGAACAGCGCGGCCACCGGCGCGCTCGCCGCCGCGTAGGTGGCCGGCAGCCACATCGCCAGAGGCATCAGCGCGGCCTTGAAGCCGAACACCACCAGCAGCAGCAGCGCCGCGGCCTGCAGCACGGCCGCCTCGGGCCCGGCGACCCGCGGCACGCGCAGCGCCAGGTCGGCCAGGTTCAGCGTGCCGGTCAGCGCATAGATCAGCGCGACGCCCACCAGGAACAGCGCCGAGGCCGCCAGGTTCAGCACCACGTACTGCAGCCCGACGCGGAAGCGCTCGCGGCCCTGCCCGTGCACCACCAGCACGTAGGAGGCGATCAGCAGCACCTCGAAGAAGACGAAGAGGTTGAACAGGTCGCCGGTGACGAAGGCGCCATTCAGCCCCATCAGCTGGAACTGGAACAGCGCATGGAAGTAGCGCCCGCGAGCGTCCCAGCCACCCGTCGCATAGACCAGCGCCGCCAGCGCGACACAGCCCGTCAGCACCAGCATCAGCGCCGAGAGCCGGTCGACCACCAGCACGATGCCGAACGGCGCCGGCCAGCCGCCCAGCGCGTAGACCCGCGGGGCGTCGCCTGGCGCTGCCCCGTGGGCTTCGGCCATCAGTCGCACGGCGATGAGCAGCGCCAGCGTCGTCGAGCCCAGCGCGATGCGGCGCGCCCACTTCAGCCGGGCCGGGCCGTGCGCGCTGCCGCCGTGGTCACCCATCGCCAGCAGCGCCATCGCGGTGAAGGCCGGCAGCAGCACCGGCAGCACGGCGAGGTGGTGCTCCAGCAGCGCGAAGAGGTCCGTCAAGCGCCCTCCCCGTCGGCCGCCTGGCCATCGACATGGTCGGTGCCGGACTCGTGCCGGCTGCGCAGCGCCAGCTCGATCACGAAGCCGGTGGTGGCAAAGCCGATCACGATCGCCGTCAAGACCAGCGCCTGCGGCAGCGGGTCGGCCAGCGGCGTGCCTTGCCCGAGGATGGGCGGCGCCGCGCGCCACAGGCGGCCCATCGCGAAGATGAAGACGTTGACCGCATAGCCCAGCAGGCTCAGGCCCAGCACCACCGGGTAGCTGCGCCCGCGCAGCAGCAGGTAGATGCCGCAGGCGGTGACCCAGCCTATGCCGGTGGCCACCAGGAACTCCAGGCTGAGGGTCATGCCGCGGCCCCCGCCGGTGCCGGCTTGCTCGCCGCGCCCAGCACCGAGAGCATCAACATCGTCGCGCCCACCACGGTGATGTAGACCCCCAGGTCGAACAGCGCCGCCGTGGCCAGCGGCAACTCGCCCAGCAGCGGCACGGTCGGGTGCCCGTGCGCGCTGGTCAGGAAGCTGCGGCCGAAGGCGAAGGCGCCCAGCCCGGTCAAGCCGGCGATGGCCAGCCCCGTGGCGATCCAGCGCATGTAGCGCCGGCCGCCGGCGGCCCGCAGCACCGCGTCGGCACGCTGCTGGCCGGTGGCCATGTACTGCAGCGTCAAGGCCACCGCGGTGACCAGGCCGGCGATGAAGCCGCCCCCCGGCAGGTTGTGGCCACGCCAGAAGATGTAGGCGCTCAGCACCAGCGCCATCGGCAGCACGAAGCGCGCGGCCACGCGCAGCATCAGCGGCGGGCGGGCAAAGCTCCAGGCTCGCCCGGCCGGGTCGGCCGGCGCGATGCGGGTGCGAAAGCCGTCCATCAGCGCCAGCACGCCCACCGCCGCGATGCCCAGCACGGTGATCTCGCCGAAGGTGTCGTAGCCGCGGAAGTCGACCAGGATCACGTTGACCACGTTGCTGCCGCCGCCCTCGGGCAGCGCCTTGTCGAGGAAGAACCACGAGATCGCGTCGTGGTCGCGCGTCAGCATCAGCCAGCTCAGCCAAGCCACGCCGCCGCCGCCGGCCAGCGCCAGCAGCGCGTCGCGCGCCCGCCTCAGCGGGCTGGACTCGCGCGGGCTGGTGGGCGGCAGCAGGGCCAGGCCCATCAGCAGCAGCACGGTGGAGACCACCTCGACCGAGAGCTGGGTCAAGGCCAGGTCGGGCGCCGACAGCGCCACGAAGGCGAGCGAGGTCACCAACCCGACCACACCCGCCAACACCACCGCCTGGAAGCGCTGGCGGTGCGTGAGCACCAGCGCGGCGCCCGCCGCCAGCAGCAGCGCCCACAGCACCACCGCGAGCGCCGAGGCCGGCAGCAGTGTGCGCGAGCCGGCGGCCAGGCCCTCGCCGCGGCCCAGCACAAAGGGCCAGGCAGCCGCCAGCACGGCCGCGCCCACCATCCAGGCGGCGTAGCGCTGCAGCGAGCCGTTCTCCAGCCGCGAGGTGAACAGCCCCGCCCCGCGCAGCAGGCCGTCCATGCCGCGGGTGAAGAGCAGCCGGCCGGTCCAGCCGCGCGGGTGGTGCAGGTGCAGGTCGAAGCGGCGCTGCAGGGCAAAGTAGAAGGCGATGCCGCCCACCAGCGCCACCCCGCTCATCAGCAGCGGCAGGTTCAGGCCGTGCCAGATCGCCAGGTGGTACTCGGGCGGCGCATGGCCCAGCACGGCGCTGGCGGCCACCTGCACGATGGGGCCGAAGCTCAGCGCCGGCAACACGCCGACGAACACGCACAGCACCACCAGCAGCGCGACCGGCACTTTCATGAACAGCGGCGGCTCGTGCGGATGCGGGTTGGGCAGGTCCTTGGGTGGGCCGTTGAAGAACACGTCGTGGATGAAGCGCAGCGAATACGCCACCGAGCAGATGCCCCCCAGCGTGGCGGCCAGCGGCACCATCCCGCCCCACGCAAAGTCGCCCTGACCGGCTACCGCCTCGGCGAAGAACATCTCCTTCGAGAGAAAGCCGTTGGCCAGCGGCACGCCCGCCATCGAGGCCGCGGCCACCATCGCCAGCGAGGCCGTCCACGGCATGAAGGCGAAGAGGCCGCCGAGCCGGCGGGTGTCGCGCGTGCCGGTCTCGTGGTCGATGATGCCGGCCGTCATGAACAGCGAGGCCTTGAAGGTGGCGTGGTTGAGGATGTGGAAGACCGCCGCCACGGACGCCAGCGGCGACGCCAGCCCGATCAGAAAGGTGATCAACCCCAGGTGGCTGATGGTGGAATAGGCCAGCAGGCCCTTCAGGTCGTGCTTGAAGACCGCCACGTAGGCGGCGAAGACCATGGTCACCAGCCCCACCGTCGAGACCACGGTCTCGAACAGGCCCGTGCCGCCCAGCACCGGGTACAGGCGCAGCAGCAGGAAGATGCCAGCCTTGACCATCGTGGCCGAGTGCAGATAGGCCGAGACCGGCGTCGGCGCGGCCATCGCCTCGGGCAGCCAGAAGTGGAACGGCCACTGCGCACTCTTGGTGAAACAGCCCAGCAGGATCAGCCCCAGCGCCAGCGGGTAGCGCGGGTCGGCCTGGACCTGCGCGCCACGGCCCAGCAGTACCGAGAGCTCGTAGCTGCCGCCGATCTGGCCCAGCACCAGCACGCCGGCCAGCAGCGCCAGGCCGCCGCCGCCCGTCACCGCCAGCGCCATGCGGGCACCGGCGCGCGCTTCGGCCTTGTGGCTCCAGTAGCCCACCAGCAGGAAGGACGAGACGCTGGTCAACTCCCAGAACACCACCAGCAGCAGCAGGTTGTCGGCCAGCGCGATGCCCAGCATCGCCGCCATGAACAGCATCAGCTGGCTGAAGAACTTGCCCGCCGGGTCGCTCTCGTGCAGGTACCACGCGGCGTACAGGATGATCAGCAGCCCGATGCCGGTGATCAGCCCGGCGAACATCAGCGCCAGGCCGTCGAGCCGGAAGTTGACGTTCAGGCCGATGGCCGGCACCCACTCGGTGGCCGAGAGCAGCGTCTCGCCGGCGAACACCGCCGGTGCCTGGGCCAGCAGCAGCGCCAGCGAGGCGGCGGTGACCGCGGCCGCGACCCAGGCCGTGAGCGCGCGCCGGGCCGGCGTGTTGCGGCGGCCGCTCCAGGCGCACAGGGTGGTACCCAGCAGCAGCGGCAGCAGCACGATGAGAAACAGCGGAGTCATTCGTTGCGACGGGGAGCCGGCCGGCCAGGTCAAGAGGCTGGGGGATTCTAGGGATGCATTGGCCCTGGCCGACCCGCCACGTGCCATCGGGACTTTTGCAGCCGCTCTGCCGGGCCGCGACGCGCTGGGTACACTTTCGCACCCCCTGCCGTACCCCGGCCGCAGCTCGTCGTACGACCCGTTTACCCCCACCTCACCGCGCCACCGGTGCACCCGCCATGACCACCATCCGCCACGACGACCTCGTCGAGTCCGTCGCTGCCGCCTTGCAGTACATCAGCTACTACCACCCGGCCGACTACATCACCCACCTGGCGCGCGCCTACGAGCGCGAGGAGAGCGAGGCCGCCAAGGACGCGATCGCGCAGATCCTGACCAACTCGCGCATGTGCGCCGAGGGCCGCCGCCCGATCTGCCAGGACACCGGCATCGTCAACGTCTTTCTCAAGATTGGCATGAACGTCAAGTGGGAGGGCTTCCCCGGCTCGATCGCCGACGCGGTGAACGCCGGCGTGCGCAAGGGCTACATGAACCCGGACAACGTGCTGCGCGCCTCCATCCTGGCCGACGCGATCTTCGAGCGCAAGAACACCAAGGACAACACCCCCGCGGTGATCCACATGGAGGTGGTGCCCGGCGACACGCTGGACGTGACCGTCGCGGCCAAGGGCGGCGGCTCGGAGAACAAGTCCAAGATGTACATGCTGAACCCCGGCGACTCCATCGTCGACTGGGTGCTCAAGACCGTGCCCACCATGGGCGCCGGCTGGTGTCCGCCCGGCATGCTGGGCATAGGCGTGGGGGGCACGGCGGAGAAGGCCGTGCTGATGGCCAAGGAGGTGTTGATGGAGGACATCGACATGTACGAGCTGCTCGCGCGCGGCCCGCAGAACAAGCTCGAGGAGATGCGCATCGAGCTCTACGAGAAGGTCAACGCGCTGGGCATAGGTGCCCAGGGCCTGGGTGGCCTGACCACCGTGCTCGACGTCAAGATCAAGACCTTCCCGACCCACGCGGCCGGCAAGCCGATCGCGATGATCCCCAACTGCGCGGCCACCCGCCACGCCCACTTCCACCTCGACGGCTCCGGCCCGGCCTACCTGGAGCCGCCCAGCATGGACCTGTGGCCCGACGTGACCTGGGCACCGGACTACAACAAGAGCAAGCGCGTCGACCTCAACACCCTGACCCCCGCCGAGGTGGCCAGCTGGAAGCCCGGCGACACGCTGCTGCTGAACGGCAAGATGCTGACCGGCCGCGATGCCGCGCACAAGCGCATCAAGGACATGCTCGCCAAGGGCGAAAAGCTGCCGGTGGATTTCACCAACCGCGTCATCTACTACGTCGGCCCGGTGGACCCGGTGCGCGACGAGGTGGTCGGCCCGGCCGGCCCCACCACCGCGACCCGCATGGACTCCTTCACCGAGATGATGCTGGCCGAAACCGGCCTGATCGCGATGATCGGCAAGGCCGAGCGCGGGCCGGTGGCGATCGAGGCGATCAAGAAGCACAAGAGCGCCTACCTGATGGCTGTGGGCGGCAGCGCCTACCTGGTCTCCAAGGCCATCAAGCACGCCCAGGTGCTGGGCTTCGCCGACCTGGGCATGGAAGCCATCTACGAATTCGACGTGGTCGACATGCCGGTGACGGTGGCGGTGGACGCCGGCGGCACCAGCGCCCACATCGAAGGCCCCAAGACCTGGCAGGCCAAGATAGGCAAGATCCCAGTCGCGGTGGCCTGAGCTTTCGTTTCGTCACCCTTTGACGTCGTTTCGCGGCGTGAAAGCGGCATTTCGTCACGCAACGATGTCACGCAGCAGGGTGAATCCATAGACTTCGGGCGCTTCAACAGGAGCGTCCCATGCAAGCCGCCGCCAGTACCGCGCCCGCAGACTCCATCGCCACGCGCCCCGCCCCACCGGTGCCCACGGAGGTACCGTTGCCGGGCGTGGCGGTCACCAAGCTGGCGCCGCCGCGCCTGCGGGCAGGCCTGGTGGCCCGCCCGGCCCTGGAGCGCCGGCTGGCCAATGCGATCGTGGCCTCGCGCCTGGTGCTGCTGAGCGCCCCGGCGGGCTTCGGCAAGACCACCGCACTGGCCCGCCAACTGGCGCTGCTGCCGGCCGGCACCGCAACGGCCTGGATCTCGGCCGACCCCGACGACGACCTGGCCAGCCTGCTGGCCGCCCTGCTGGCCGCGCTGGCACCGCTGGACCTGCCCTGGCACGGCGCGCCGGCCACGCTGCTGGCAGCGCAGGGCCACCAGCCCACGCACCGCCCCGCGCTGGCCTGGGCGCTGCAGAACGCGCTGGCCGCCGCGCCGGTGCCGCGCGGTGTGATCGTGATCGACGATGCCCACCGCATCACCGACCCGGCCGCCTTCGCCTTTCTGGACGCTCTGCTCGAACGCCTGCCCGGCCACTGGAGCCTGCTGCTGGCGAGCCGCCAGGCCCCGCCGCTGGCGCTGGCCCGGCTGCGCGCGCTGGGCGAGCTGGCCGAGCTGCAGCCGGCCGAGCTGCAGTTTTCCCCTGCCGAGACGCAGGCCCTGGCCCGCAGCCGCGCGCCCGGCTGGCCGGACGCTGCCGTCCAGCGCCTGCACGAGCGCACCCAGGGCTGGCCCGCCGGCATCAGCCTGGCGCTGGCCCAGGCGCCGTCGGCCAGGGCGCATGAGCCGGCCGGGCCTCTCCCAGTCCTGGGGCGAATCCCTGAGTGCGGAGTACGAAGGTACACCAGTGACCGCGCCGTCTTCGACTACCTGGACAGCGAGGCGCTGGCCGGGCTGCCGGCAGCGCTGCGCGACTTCCTGCTGCGCTGCGCCGCGCTCAGCGAGTGGAGCACCGACGCCTGCGCCGACGTCTCCGGCCGGCACGATGCGGCC
>DATHWJ010000207.1:0-15942 GCA_035460745.1 Ideonella sp.
TTGCAGGCGCGCTGGCACACCGGGCCGGGTGCCGCGACACCGGCCCCAGCCACCGCGCCAGGCAGCGGCCCGCCCGCCGCGGCGGCCCACGGCGCCGGCGCACGCTTCCCCGGCCAGATCGACCTGAGCGGCAAGCTCAGCCAGGGCCAGGCCACCGCGGTGGCGCGCTACCTGCCGCTGGGCGTCTCGGCGCATGCGCGCGACTACGTGGCCCGCGCGGTGCTCGGCGGCACGGTCAGGAACGTGCAGTTCAAGGCCAAGGGCGACCTGTGGGAGTTTCCGTTCGCGCAGGCCCGCAGCGGCGAGTTCCGCATCGCCGGCCAGGTGGAAGACGCGACGCTGGCCTACGTGCCGGCCACCCAGCCGGGCGAATCGCCGCCGTGGCCGCCCTTCACCCAGCTCAGCGGCGAGCTGGTCTTCGAGCGCGAGGCGATGAGCATCCGCAAGGCCCAGGCCCAGCTCTGGGGCATTGCGCTGAAGGACGTGAACGGCGGCATCGCCAACCTGGTCCACGAGCCGACGCTGGTGATCGAGGGCGGCGGCCGCGGCCCGCTGGCCGACGCGCTGCGCTTCGTCGCCGCAACGCCGGTGGACGGCTGGACCCAGCACGCGCTGCAGGTGGCCAGCGGCAACGGCGCGGCCGACCTGGCGCTGGCGCTGAACATCCCGCTGCACGACGTGGACCGCACCACCGTGCGCGGCAGCGTGAGCCTGCTCGGCAACGACGTGCGGCTGCGGCCCGACGTGCCGCTGCTGGCCGGCGCCAAGGCGCGGATCGACTTCACCCAGCAGGGCTTCGGCGTCAGCGCCGGCAGCGCCCGGGCCCTGGGCGGCGAGCTGGCCTTCGATGGCGGCTCGGCGCCGGACGGGGCCTGGCGCTTCAACGCCCAGGGCACGCTCAGCGCCGAGGGGCTGCGGCGCACCGCCGAGCTGGGCGACGCGACCCGGCTGGCCGGGCTGATGAACGGCCAGACGGCCTACCGGCTGCAGCTGGGCATCCGCAACGGCCACAGCGAGTTCAACCTGACCAGCCCCCTGACCGGCATGGCGCTGGACCTGCCGGCGCCGCTGAAGAAGACCGCCGAGACCGCCCTGCAGCTGCGCCTGCAGAGCACGCTGCAGGAGACCGCCGGCGCACCGCTGCGCGACACGCTGCGGCTGGAGCTGGGCAACTTGCTGCAGGCCGAGTACCAGCGCGACCTCTCGCAGGGCGTGCCCAAGGTGCTGCGCGGCGCGATCAGCGTAGGTGCCGGCGAGAGCCTGCCGGCGACGCAGCCCGGCAGCGTGGTGGCGCAGCTCAGGCTGCCGGCGCTGGACCTGGACGCCTGGAAGGCCGTGGGCCAGAAGCTGCTCGGCAGCGCCCCGGCCGGCGGCCCCGCGCCAGGCGCGGCCGCAGGGGCGGCGGTGGGGGCCACGGCCGGCTACCTGCCCAGCGACCTCAGCCTGCGCACCCAGGAGCTGGTGCTGGCCGGCGGGCACCGCCTGAGCCAGCTGGACGCCAGCGTGCAGCACCGCAGCGACGCCGACGGCGAGGTCTGGCGCGCGACGCTGCAGGCCAGCCAGGCGCAAGGCCGGATCGAGTACCGGCCGGCGGCAACGGGTGCCCCGGCCGGCCGCGTCTACGCCAGGCTGGCGCGGCTGGCCGTGCCGGCGCCCGAGGGCAGCGGCAATGCCGACAGCAACGCCGGGATGCCCGAGTCCACCGACAGCGTGCCGGCGCTGGACATCGTGGTCGACGAGTTCGAGTGGCGCGGCAAGCCGCTCGGCAAGCTCGAGATCGAGGCGCGCAGCCCGGGCGGCGCCGGCCGCGACTGGCGCCTGTACAAGCTCAACCTGACGCTGCCCGAGGCCCGCCTGCTCGGCAGCGGCTCGTGGAGCGCGGGCCCGCGCAAGCGCATGGCGATGGACTTCAAGCTGGAGCTGAGCGACAGCGGCGCGCTGGTCGAGAGGCTGGGCATGGGCCGCACGGTGCGCGGCGGCAAGGGCCGGCTGCAAGGCCAGCTCGCATGGAACGGCTCGCCGCTCTCGCCCGACTGGGCGCAGGTGGAGGGCATGCTGCAGCTGGCGCTGGACAGCGGCCAGTTCCTCAAGGCCGAGCCGGGCGCCGCGCGGCTGCTGGGCGTGCTCAGCCTGCAGGCGCTGCCGCGCCGGCTGACGCTGGACTTCCGCGACGTGTTCCAGGAGGGCTTTGCCTTCGACAACGTGAGCGGCGACCTGCAGCTGGCCGGCGGCGTCGCGCGCACCAACAACCTGCGCATCCGCGGCGTGCAGGCCGTCGTGCTGATGGAAGGCTCGGCCGACCTGCAGCGCGAGACGCAGGACCTGCGCGTGGTGGTGGTGCCCGAGGTGAATGCCGGCACGGCGTCGCTGGCCTACGCCGCGATCAACCCCGCGATCGGCCTGGGCACCTTCCTCGCGCAGGTCTTCTTGCGCAAGCCGCTGATGCAGGCCGGCACGCGCGAGTTCCGCGTCACCGGGCCGTGGGGCGAGCCGGTGGTGGACACGGTGGACCGCAAGCTGACCGAGCCGCTGCCCGACCTCGACGGGCCGGCCGCCGCCGCCTCGATGCCGCTGCCCCCTTGACCTTGCCGCACAGGAGCCCCCTCTCATGAAGATCGCCGCCCTGCAAACCGTCGCCACACCCGACCTGGCGCGCAACCTGACCACCGCCGGCCGGCTGATCGCCGAGGCGGCGGCCGCTGGCGCCAGGCTGGTGGCCCTGCCGGAGTACTTCTGCCTGATGGGCCGGCGCGACGACGACAAGCTCGCCATCGCCGAGCACGATGGGCAGGGGACTGTCCAGGACTTCCTCGCCGGCGCGGCGCGCGAACACGGGCTCTGGCTGGTGGGCGGCACCTTGCCGATGCGCTCGGCCACGCCGGGCCGGGTGCGCAACGCCAGCTGCGTCTACGGGCCGGACGGCCAGCGCGCGGCCCGCTACGACAAGATCCACCTCTTCGCCTACGACAACGGCCGCGAGCGCTACGATGAGGCACGGGTGCTGGAGGCGGGCGACACGCCGGTGGCGTTCGACGCCACCGTCGACGGCGCGCACGGCAGCGAGCACTGGCGGGTCGGCCTGTCGATCTGCTACGACCTGCGGTTCCCCGAGCTCTACCGCGCGCTCGGCCGGCCGGCACCTTGCGACCTGCTGGTCGTGCCGGCGGCCTTCACCTACACCACCGGCCAGGCCCACTGGGAGCTGCTGCTGCGCGCCCGCGCGGTAGAGAACCAGTGCTTCGTGCTGGCCGCCGCCCAGGGCGGCACGCACGAAAACGGCCGCCGCACCTGGGGCCACAGCATGCTGGTCGACCCCTGGGGCGAGGTGCTGGCGGTGCGCGACGAAGGTGAGGGCGTGGTGCTGGCCGAGTGCCCGCTGGACCGGCGCGATGCGGTGCGCACCCAGCTACCGGCGCTGGCGCACCAGCGCCTGTAGATTCAGCGCGCGATCTGCAGCGGGGTGTTGAGCTCGGCGCGGCGCGGCAGGTCGGCACCGCGGCGGCTGCAGGTGATCGCGGCCGCGCGCGCGGCGAAGCTGAGCACCTCGTGCCAGCCGTCCTTGGAGAGCTCGCGCAGCGCCTCGGGGTCCAGCAGGTCGCGTTCGGCCAGCGCGGTCAGCATGGCGGCCTGGAAGGTATCGCCGGCACCGACGGTATCGACGACCTGCACGGCCACCGGCGGCACCTTGACCTCGCCGCGCTCGGTGAAGGCGATCGCGCCCTCGCCGCCGCGCGTCACCACCACCGCGGCCACGCCGGCGTGGCGCCAGCGCGCTGCCAGCTTGGCATGGGGCTCGGCGGGGTAGAGCAGGCCCAGGTCTTCGTCGCTGACCTTCAGCAAGTGGGTGCGCGCGGCCATCCAGTCGAGCGTGATGCGCCAGCGGTTGAGGTCGGGCTCGACGTTGAGCCGCACGTTGGGGTCGTAGGAGATCAGCCGGTCGCGGTACTCGCGCTCGACCAGCTTGCGCTGGGTCTCGGCGACCGGGTCGACCACCATCGCGTACGAGCCGAAGTGGATCGCGCGGGTGGTCTCGGGCAGCGTGTCCAGGGCGGCGCGTGGCAGCAGCCGATCGGCGCAGCCGTGGCCGTAGAAACTGTATGAAGCCACGCCCGCCGCGTTCAGGCCGACCAGGCTGATCGTGGTCGGCGCGTCCAGCAATTGCACGCAGGCGGTGGAAACGTTTTCATCTCGCAGCGAGCGCATCAGCCGCTCGCCGAGAAAGCCTCGCGACACGCCACCCATGAATGCGGAGGGCTGGCCCAGGCGCGCCAGGCCCAGCGCCACGTTGTAGGGCGACCCGCCGATGCGGGCGTCGAGCGTCATGCCGGTCGGCGTGTCGCCGGTTGCGAAGACGTCGAACAGCGCCTCGCCACAAATCACAAACATCATGCCCTCCTTGGCGTTATGTGGGGCTCGCGCCGCATCAGCGGCCTCGCCCGCGGAACATTTTGCAACGGTTGGCCGATGCAGCCGTCCACAGGGGGCGCAGCCGGGGTGGCCGTGGCCGCGGCGCGACACACCACCGCTTGGAACGTCGACAGCATGCCGCGTTCCCTTGGCGCTGCCGATTGGGGTTTTCCATTAATCAATCAACTTGATTTATTAAATACCGACGCGCAGAATCCATCCCGTTCCCGCCCATGGAACTTCCCTGCGGACCGGGTGCCGGCCGCGAAAACAGCAGTCCCAGACGGACACCTTTCTCAAACGACCCCAGGAGACGACATGCACTCGATCACTTCCACCCGCCCGCACGCCACCCCTCGCCTGCAGCTCGCCACGCTGGCCTGCCTGGCCGCGCTCACCGGCTCGGCCTTCGCCGCGGACGTCCCGGTGATCGGCCTGATCACCAAGACCGAGACCAACCCCTTCTTCGTCAAGATGAAAGAGGGCGCGGTGGAGGCGGCCAAGGCCAAGGGCGCGAAGGTGCTGAGCGGCGCCGGCAAGGCCGACGGCGACAACGCCGGCCAGGTGACCGCGATGGAGAACATGATCGCGGCGGGCGCCAAGACCATCCTGATCACGCCCAGCGACTCCAAGGCCATCATCCCGGCGATCAAGAAGGCGCAGGGCAAGGGCGTGATGATCATCGCGCTGGACAGCCCGACCGACCCGGCCGAAGCCACCGACGCGCTGTTCGCGACCGACAACTACAAGGCCGGCGTGCTGATCGGCGAGTACGCCAAGGCAGCCATGGGGGGCAAGCCGGTGAAGATCGCCACGCTGGATCTCTTCCCCGGCCACCCGGTGGGCGCGCAGCGCCACAACGGCTTCCTGAAGGGCTTCGGCCTGGCCAGCAACGACGCCAAGAACAACGAACTGGCCAAGCCGGCCGAGGTGGTCTGCATGGCCGACAGCTTCGGCGACCGCGCCAAGGGCCAGACGGCGATGGAGAACTGCCTCCAGAAGAACCCGGACATCAACCTCGTCTACACCATCAACGAGCCGGCCGCCGCCGGCGCCTTCAATGCGCTGCAGAAGTCGGGCAAGGAGAAGGGCGTGATGATCGTCTCGGTGGACGGTGGCTGCGACGGCATCCGCGACGTGGCCGCCGGCAAGATCGCCGCCACCTCGCAGCAATACCCGCTGAAGATGGCCGCGATGGGCGTCGAGGCGGGCATCGAGTACGCCAAGAGCGGCAAGAAGGTCAGCGGCTACACCGACACCGGCGTCACGCTGATCTCGGCCAAGCCGGTGGCGGGCGTCGAGAGCAAGGACACCAAGGTCGGCACGGACCTCTGCTGGGGCAAAAAGTGATCTGAAGCCTCCGCCCGCCGGTCACGGCGGGCGCCCCCGCACCACATCCGCACCGCTTTAAGGACCACCCCGTGAGCACCTTGAAAGAGAAACTGCCGCCCATAGGCCAGCTGGGGCCGTTCATTGCCCTGCTGATCGCCTGTGCGATCTTCGGCTCGACGACCGACCGCTTCTTCAGTGGCGAGAACTTCTCGCTGATCCTGCAGCAGGTCATGGTGGTGGGCGTCATCGCGATCGGCCAGACGCTGATCATCCTGACCGCCGGCATCGACTTGTCCTGCGGCATGATCATGGCGCTGGGCAGCATCGTGATGACCAAGCTGGCCGCCGACCTCGGCATGCCGGCGCCGATCGCGATCCTCTGCGGGATCGCGGTGACGACCCTCTTCGGCCTGCTGAACGGGGTGCTCGTCACCCGCATCAAGCTGCCGCCGTTCATCGTCACGCTGGGCGTCTTCAACATCGCCTTCGCGATCACGCAGCTCTACTCGGGCGCGCAGACCGTGACCGAGGTACCGTCGATGATGACCTGGCTGGGCGGCACCTTCGCCATCGGCCAGACCAACGTCGCCTACGGCACGGTGCTGATGATCCTGCTCTACCTGGGCGTCTGGTTCTGGCTGCGCGAGACGCCGTCGGGCCGCCACGTCTATGCGGTGGGCAACAACCCCGAGGCGACGCGGCTGGTGGGTATCCCGCCGGAGCGCGTGATCCTGGCGGTGTACGGCCTGTCCGGCGTGTTCTACGGCATCGCCTCGGTGCTGTCGGTGGCCCGCACCGGCGTGGGCGATCCCAACGCCGGCCAGACCGAGGCGCTGGACGCCATCACCGCGGTGGTGCTGGGCGGCACCAGCCTGTTCGGCGGGCGCGGCGTGGTGCTGGGCTCGCTGATCGGCGCGATCGTCGTCGGCGTGCTGCGCAACGGCCTGACGCTGATGGGTGTCTCCTCTGTCTACCAGGTGCTCATCACCGGCATCCTCGTGATCCTGGCGGTGACTGTTGATCAACTCTCGCGCAAGGGAGGCCGGTGATGGCTGCTGCTCCTCAAATCGTGATGCAGGCCAAGGGCCTGGTGAAGCGCTACGGCCAGGTCACTGCGCTGGACGGCGCCGACTTCGAGCTGCGCGCCGGCGAGATCCTGGCGGTGATCGGCGACAACGGCGCCGGCAAGTCCTCGCTGATCAAGTGCCTCTCGGGCGCCACCATCCCCGATGAAGGCCAGCTGATCCTGGACGGCAAGATCATCCACTTCAAGGGCCCCATCGATGCGCGCCGCGTCGGCATCGAGACGGTCTACCAGGACCTGGCGGTGGCGCCGGCGATGACCATCGCCGAGAACCTCTTCCTCGGCCGCGAGATCCGCCGCGAAGGCTTCGCCGGCAACGTGCTGCGCATGCTGGACAAGAAGAAGATGCTGGAGCAGAGCGTCGCCCGCATGAACGACCTGAAGGTGGGCATACGCTCGATGACGCAAGCGGTGGAGACGCTCTCCGGCGGCCAGCGCCAGTGCGTGGCCGTCGCCCGCGCGGCGGCCTTCGCCGAGCATGTGGTGATACTCGACGAGCCCACCGCGGCGCTGGGCGTCAAGGAGGGCAACATGGTGCTGGAGCTGATACGCCGGGTGCGCGACAAGGGCCTGCCGGTGGTGCTGATCTCGCACAACATGCCGCACGTCTTCGAGATCGCCGACCGCATCCACGTCGCCCGGCTGGGCAAGCGCGGCTGCGTGCTCAACCCCAAGAAGATCAGCATGAGCGACACGGTGGCGGTGATGACCGGCGCGCTGAGGCCCGAAGACCTGCCGGCCGAATCGCTGGCCTGACCGATGCAACGCCGCCCCCGCGGCCGCCATCAGGCGGCTGGCGGGCCCATTTGAAGAGGAGTACGCCATGCTCAAAGGGATAGACCCCTTGCTGACGCCCGAGCTGCTGAAGACCCTGGCGGAGATGGGCCACGGCGACGAGATCGTGGTGGCGGACGCCAACTTCACCGCCACCACGCTGGGAGCCGGCAAGGCCGTGATCCACCTGCCGGGCCTCGGGGTCGAGCGGGTCTGCCGCGCACTGCTCTCGCTGCTGCCGCTGGACGCGGCGGTGGCGCAGCCGGTCGCCTACATGCAGGTCAGCGACCGCCCGGCCGGCTACTGCAGCGCGCTGCAGCGCGCGGTCATGGCGATGCTGGCCGACACCGGCCACGCCAGCGCCGCACAGTGCGAGGCCGTCGAGCGCTTTTCGTTCTACGATCGGGTGCGCCGGGTGCACGCCATCGTGCTGACCGGCGAGTTGCAGCCCTATGGCAACTTCCTGTTCAAAAAAGGCGTGATCGGAGAGAACCTTGTCCCCTGACGTCGTGCCCGACGTCGCCGCCGAAGGCGCCGAACCCGTGACCGCCCCCGCCCCCTCTTCTCCAGCGCCCCGGTCGGCCATGGCCGAGGGCTCGCGGCTGCGGCCGCGCGGCTCCAGCCAGGGCGGGCTGCGCCAGTACAACGAGCGTGTGGTGCTGCAGGCGATACGGCTGCACGGCGCGCTGCCCGGCGCCGAGATCGCCCGGCTGACCCACCTGACGGCGCAGACCGTCTCGATGATCACCAAGCGGCTGATCGAAGAAGGCCTGCTGCTGAAGGGCGCGCCGCAGCGCGGCAAGGTCGGCCAGCCCTCGGTGCCGCTGGCGCTCAACCCCGACGGCGCCTTCTCGATCGGCGTCAAGGTCGGGCGGCGCAGCCTGGACGTGCTGCTGGTCGACTTCGAGGGCCGGGTGCGCGAGCGCTCGACCCGCGACTATCCCTTCCCCGACCCCGACCTGGTGCTGTCCGAGATCGGGCTGCGGGTGCAGGGCCTGACGCGCCGGCTGGGCGCCGAAGGCCGCGAGCGGCTGCAAGGCATAGGCCTGGCGGCGCCGCTGACCATGGGCGGCTGGCAGCAGCTGCTCGGCTTCCCGTCGTCGCTGGCGGCGCGCTGGCACGCCACCGACCTGTGCGCCGAGGTCGAGACCCTGACCGGCCTGCCGGTCGACCTGCTGAAGGACACCGCCGCCGCCTGCGTGGCCGAGCTGGTCGCCGGCCGCGGCCGCAGCGTCAAGACCTTCCTCTACGTCTTCGTCGATACCTTCATCGGCGGCGGCCTGGTGATCGACAGCCACCTGCGCGCCGGCCTGCACGGCAACGCCGGCGCGATCGGCTCGCTGCCGCTGGGCCTGGCCGACGGCCACAGCGACGGCCCGCCGGCCCAGCTGCTCAGCGTAGCCTCGCTGCTCACGCTGGAGGCGCACTACAGCGCCGCCGGCCTGGACCCGCTGGCCTCCGGCGACACCCGCGCGCTGCAGCCGCCCTGGCTGCCCATCACCCACACCTGGCTGCAGCAGGCCGGCGCCGCGATCGCGCTGGCCAGCAACAGCGCCGCCTGCCTGCTCGACCTCGAAGGCGTGATCCTCGACGGCTCCTTCAGCCGCGAGATGCTGGACGCGCTGCAGACCGAGCTCGACGCCGCCCTCAACCGCTATAGCTGGGAAGGCGTCGGCCGGCCCCAGGTGCTGCCCGGCGCCATCGGCTCCGACGCCCGCGCCATCGGCGGCGCGCTGCTGCCGCTCTACGCCAACTTCGCGCCGGACCGGGATCTGTTCTTGAAGGTGGTGGAGTAGCCTCTGGTGCTGCGTTGGATTGCAGTCATTGATATCATTGCAATCATCGCCCATGGCAACAGAGGATGTCTCATGGCCAGTCTCACGATCCGCAACCTCGACGATGGCCTGAAGGCCCGCCTGCGCATCAGGGCAGCGCAGCATGGCCGGTCGATGGAAGAAGAAGCGCGCCAGTTGATTGGCGAAGCCTTGAAGCCTGAAAGCACGGCAGCAACGACGCTGTCGGACATCGCGCTGTCGCTGTTCGGCCCGGCGCACGGCATCGAGCTGCAGCTGGAGCCCCGCGGCGCCACACGCGACCTGCCTCCGCTGGCGGAATGATCCTGCTCGACACGAATGTGATCTCGGAGCTGATGCTGCCGCAACCCGCTGCGACAGTGCTGGCCTGGATAGCGCGGCAAGCGCCGGATCAGCTTGCAACCACCACGATCACCATCGCCGAATTGAACGCAGGCATCGCTGTGTTGCCCGATGGCGCCCGGCGCCGCGACCTCCAGTCCCGCGTCGAGCTGTTGATACAGCAAGGCCTGGGTCCGCGGGTCTACGGGTTCGACAGCGCGGCTGCGGGCCTGTACGGCGAGCTCTTTGCGGCGAGGCGGCGCGTTGGGCGACCGCTGATCGGGCTGGACCTCCTGATCGCGGCCATCGCACGCGCCCGCGGAATGGCACTGGCCACCCGCAACACCACCGACTTCGAAGGCTGCGGCCTGCAACTCGTGAACCCGTGGCAGACCGGCATGGCGCAGGAAGCCTGAACAACATGCCCGCCACCCTGGAGCTGGCCACCCCGCGCCTGCGGCTGCGCACCTGGCGCGACGCCGACCGCGCGCCCTTCGCGGCGCTGAACGCCGACCCGCGCGTGATGCGGTATTTCCCGTCGACGCAGGACCGCGCGGCCAGCGATGCCAGCATGGCCGCCTGGCAGGCCCAGTTCGCCGAGCGCGGTTGGAGCAACTGGGCGGTCGAGTTGCGCGAGAGCGGCGAGTTCATCGGCTTCGTGGGCTTCAGCGTGCCGCGGCGCACGCTGCCGTTTTCGCCCTGCGTGGAGATAGGCTGGCGGCTGGCCCATGGGTTCTGGGGCCACGGCTACGCGAGCGAAGCCGCGCGCGAGGCGCTGCGGGCCGGCTTCGAGCGGCTCGGGCTGGACGAGATCGTCTCGTTCACCGCGCTGGGCAACACGCCCTCGCGGGCGGTGATGGAACGCATCGGCATGCACGACGCGGGCGAGGACTTCGACCACCCGGCGCTGCCCGAAGGACATGCGCTGCGGCGGCATTGCCTCTACCGGCTGGCACGCGCCGAGTGGCAGCGGCGGGCCACCGGCTCAGCGCCGGCCGAACATCATCTGCCTGGCCAGGGCTGACTTCAGCGGCGGCAACGCCTGCAACGCGGCCAACCCCAGGCCGCGCGCCGCCCCCAGGCCGGGCAGCTGCCAGGTGAAACTGCGGGCCAGGAAATCGGTCGCGGCGATCATGCTCCAGCGATCGGGCGCGCGGCTCCACTCGACGCGCCTGAGCGCCGCATCGACGTCCTTCGCCAGACGCAGCGTCTGCACCAGCGAAAACGCGTCGCGCAGCCCCAGGTTCAGCCCCTGGCCGGCGACGGGGTGCAGGGTCTGCGCGGCATTGCCTATGCGCACCTGGCGGCCCGAGACCAGCGTGCGCTCGGCGCTCAGGCCCAGCGGGAAGTGCTTGAGCGGGCCGACCTCGCAGAGCCGGCCGGCCGCCTCCGGCAGCAGCGTGGCGAGCACCGCTCGGCGCTGCGCGGCGCTGAGCGGCTCGACCGGGTCGTCGTCGCTGGGCACGCACCACACCAGCGCCGCGCGGCGCTGCCCGGTTGCCAGGCCGGCGCGGGACTTCAGCGGCAACAAGGCCACCGGCCCGTGGCGGGTGAAGCGCTCGAAGGCGACCCCACCGTCGGCCGCGTCCGGCCCGGCCCCCGGCACGCCAGCCACGGCCGGCGCCGCCGAGCCGTCGGCCGCACCGGCGCTCTCCAACACCACCGTGCCGACCCAGGCGGTCTGCTTGTAGTCGTGCTGCAAGGCCGGCCGCGGCTTCAAGCGCAAGGCCGTATCGGCAAACACGCCGCCCTCGGCGATCACCGCCAGGTCGAAGGCCTCGGCGATGCCGGCGTCGATCTCGACCCCGTGCGGCAGGGCTTTCAGCGCCGCGACACGGGCGCCGAAGCGCATCTCACAGCGCCGCGGCTCGGCCGCGCAGGCCGCCAGCCAGGCGCGCTGCAGCGGCGCCACCAGCTGGCCGTAGGCCAGCACGGCGCCCAGCATGGGCACGGCCTCGCTGGCCGCGTCGAGCCGCACTTCGGGCTTGAGCAGCGCGCCGCCGAGCGCGCCGGCAAAGGTGGGCGGCGCCTGCGAGACATGCACGGCGTGGATGGGCTGCGCCGTCTCGGCCGGCCAGGCCTCCAGGCGCTGCAGCAGCTGCACGCTGCCGAGCGACAGCGCCAGCGTACGCGGGTCGCCGGAGACGTCGTGCTCGGCCGAGCGGGCGTCGAAGACGGTGATGTGCGCTTGCGGCCACTGGCGCGCCGCGAGCAGCGCCAGCGCGAGGCCGACCGGGCCGGCGCCGACCACCGCGAGCCGCGTGGCCGCGCCGGGCTGCGCCGGCTCGGCGGTGGGGGTGTGGGGGAAGGCGGTCGACTCCATGCGGGCTCCTTGCGGCCGGCGGCCGTCCGCACAGGGTCGTTCCGTGCATCCGCTCCGCCAAGCCAAGCGCGCTCATTATTGGCCCGCCATGCGCACAAACCCGATCGAGTGTGCAATTCACGACGTTCTATATACTCCCGCCGCATAGCGCCGATTTGTCCGGATTGCGGGCGCTTTCAACAAATGCCGCTAAAGCAGGGACCGCCTCTCACCCGGCGTCCGCTTTCAGTTGGCGGCGCCGGGTTTGTTTTTTGGTGATCTCCATGGCTACAGCCGCTACCGCCGCCCTCGTGGCGCCGCCTGCCTCGGTCGGTTTTGTCGCACCGCAGCAGATGCATTTCCCCGAGCCCTTGCCGCTGCAGAGCGGCGCGCGGCTGGCCGACTACACGCTGGTCTACGAGACCTACGGCACGCTGAACGCGGATCGCAGCAACGCGGTGCTGGTCTGCCACGCGCTGAATGCCTCGCACCATCTGGCCGGCCAGTATTCGGCCGACGACCGCAGCGCCTGGTGGGACAACCTGATCGGCCCCGGCAAGCCGCTGGACACCGAGCGCTTCTTCGTGATCGGCGTCAACAACCCCGGCTCCTGCTTCGGCTCGACCGGCCCCATGCACCTGAACCCCGCCACCGGCCAGCCCTATGGCGCCGACTTCCCGGTGGTGACGGTGGAAGACTGGGTCGATGCCCAGGCCCGCCTGATGACACGCCTGGGCATAGAACAGCTCGCCGCGGTGCTGGGCGGCAGTCTGGGCGGTATGCAGGCGCTGGCCTGGACGCTGCGCTACCCGCAGCGGCTGCGCCACTGCATCGCGGTGGCGACCGCACCCAATCTCTCGGCCCAGAACATCGCCTTCAACGAGGTCGCGCGGCGCGCCATCGTGACCGACCCCGACTTCCACGGCGGCCACTTCTACGCCCACGGCACGGTGCCCAAGCGCGGCCTGCGGGTGGCGCGCATGATCGGCCACATCACCTACCTCAGCGACGACTCGATGGAGGCCAAGTTCGGCCGCGAGCTGCGCGCCGATGCGCTGGGCTACACCACGCAGGACATCGAGTTCCAGATCGAGAGCTATTTGCGCCACCAGGGCGACAAGTTCAGCGAGTACTTCGACGCCAACACCTATCTGCTGATCACCCGCGCGCTGGACTACTTCGACCCGGCCCGCGCCTTCGGCGGCGATCTCAGCAAGGCCTTCGCGGTGGCGCGCGAGAAGAAGTTCCTGCTGGTCAGCTTCACCACCGACTGGCGCTTCTCGCCGGCCCGCTCGCGCGAGCTGGTGAAGGCGCTGGTCGACAACCGGGTGGAGGTCAGCTACGCCGAGATCGACGCCCCGCACGGCCACGACGCCTTCCTGCTCGAAGACCCGCGCTACCACGGCGTGATGCGGGCCTACTTCGATCGCATCGCCGCCGAGACCGCCGGCACGCCGCTGCAGGCCAGGGGGTATGCCGCATGAGCGCGCACGGCCGTTCCGAAGCGCTCATCCCGCAGCGCGTAGCGCGGAGGGTAGTCCAGTGAGTGAACGCAAGGACCTGGAGGTCATCGCCAGCCTGGTGCCCGAAGGCGCGCGCGTGCTCGACCTGGGCTGCGGCACCGGCGAGCTGCTGGCCTACCTGCAGGCGCGGCGCGGCTGCACCGGCTACGGCGTCGAGCTGGACGACGCCAACCTGCTGGCCTGCACCCGGCGCGGCATCAACGTGATACAGCTGAACCTCGAAGAAGGCCTGCAGCTCTTCGAGGACCGCAGCTTCGACGTGGTGCTGCAGCTCGAGACCCTGCAGCACCTGCGCAACACCGAAAGCATGCTGCGCGAGACCGCCCGTGTCGGCCGCATCGGCATCGTCAGCTTCCCGAACTTCGCGCACTGGCCCAACCGCCTCTCGGTGGCGCGCGGCCGCATGCCGGTGACCAAGGCCCTGCCCTACGAGTGGTACGACACGCCCAACATCCGCGTCGGCACCTACGCCGACTTCGGCGTGCTGGCGCGCCGCAACGGGCTGGACATCATCGACAGCTTCGGTTTGCAGCACGGCCGGGTCGTGCGGCGCTGGCCCAACCTGCGCGCCAGCGTCGCCGTCTTCAAGTTCGAGCGAATCTGACCCTTTGCGGATGCCGAACGACGCCCCCGTGCTCACCGCCGATGGCCTGCTGCTGCATCTGCGCCTGTGGGAGCCGGGTGCCGCGTCTCGCGGCCAGGTGCTGATCGTGCACGGCCTGGGCGAACACGCCGGCCGCTACGAGGCCGTGGCGGCCGCCTTGAAGGCCTACGGCTGGCGTGTCGCGGCCTACGACCAGCGCGGCCACGGGGCCTCGGAGGGCGAGCGGGGCGTGATCGCCGCCAGCGACAGCCTGCTGTGCGACCTGGCGCGGGTGATCGACAGGGTGCACGCCGAGCCGGGCCGGCCGCCGACGCCGCTGATACTGCTGGGCCACAGCCTGGGCGGGCTGGTGGCGGCGCGTTTCGTCGCCGAGAGCCTGGCGGCGCAGCCGGCCCCCTGGGCCCGGCCGCTGGACGCGCTGGTGCTCTCGTCGCCCGCGCTGGACGCCGGCATGAGCCCGCTGCAAAAACTGCTCGCCGCCGGCGCGCTGCGCCTGGCGCCCGACCTGGCGCTGGGCAACGGCCTGGACCCGCACTGGATCTCGCGCGACCCCGGCGTGGTGCAGGCCTACATCGACGACCCGCTGGTGCACAACCGCATCAGCGGCCGGCTGGCCAGCTTCATCGCCGAAGCAGGCCCGCAGGTGGTCTCGCTGGCGCGGCAGTGGCGCGTGCCCACGCTGCTGATGTGGGCCGGCGCCGACCGCTGCGTGCAGCCGGCCGGCAGCGCGCGTTTTGCGCTGGCCGCACCGGCCACGGTGGTCGCCGCCCACGAATGGCCCGGCCTGGCGCATGAGCTCTTCAACGAGCCCGAGCGCAATGAGGTGCTCGGCCAGCTCGCCCAGTGGCTGGACCGGCGCTTTCCGCCGGATTTCTGATCCAGAACGGCCGCGCCAAAAAAAGCGACCCGCCTCTCGCGAAGCGGGTCGGTCAAGGTCCTCCAAGAGGACGTCGTTGGGATCTTTGTCGATGGGCCGGCTGCAAGGCGGACCGCATGAACTGGCAGGACTGTAGGGGCCGGACCGGCGCGCCGCCATCCCCTGTTCGTGGCAGTTCGGCGATTTGTTCACGGCGCCCGGCGCTGCGTGGCCCATGGCTCGCTTTGCTGCCAGCGACGACAATCGCGCCATGCCTGCCCTGACCGACCCGCTCACCGACGACGAGCTGCACACCCTGGAACAGCTGCTGGACCAGCTCACCGCGCCGCCGCCGCGCGCCCGGGGCAAGACCGCCGCGCCTGCGGAAACCCTGGAGCCGCTGGATCTGATGATGCTGGACGGCTACCTCTGCGGCGTGCTGTTGCAGCCGCGCCCGGTGCCGCTGGCGCAGTGGTTTCGCCATGTGCCGGACGTGGACGGTCGCGCGGCACCGGCTGGCTACCCGCTGGCCGAGCTGCAGGCGCTGGTCGAGCGCCGCCATGCCGAGCTCGACCGGGCGATCGCGCAGCGCCAGTGGTTCGACCCCTGGGTCTTCGAGCTGGAAGACGACGCCGAGCCGCTGGAAACCGTGATGCCCTGGGTGGCCGGCTTCGCCACCGCGATGGAGCTGTTCCCGGCCCTGATGCGCATCGACTCGACCGAGTCGCTGGAGCCGCTGGCAGTGCTCTACGCCGCCTTCGACCCCGAAGACCTGGAAGACGCCGATGCGCTGCTGGAGGCGATAGCGTCGCTGGAGCCGCCGGCCGAACTCGCCGACGCGGTGGAGGGCCTGGTCAACAGCACGCTGCTGCTGGCCGACGTGAGCCGCCCGCAGCCGGTGGCCCGGCGGCCCGCCGCCAACCCG
>DATHWJ010000208.1:0-6281 GCA_035460745.1 Ideonella sp.
CGCGTCGTCGCCAGCGCGGCCGTCGTCGAGATGCTGCTCGACGAAGAAAGCTCCCACCTGGCCGACCTCTCGGCCTTCATCGGCAAGCCGATCTCGCTGAGCGCGGAGCCGACAATGAATCCGGAGCAGTACGACATCGTGCTGTTGTAGTCGGCGTGGCGCGCTCAAGAATGGGTTTGATTGGGTGAAAGAATGGGTGTGAAACCCAGAAATGGGTGTAATTGGGTCTATGATCGGGCGCCATGTTCCGCACCGACACCCTCAGCATCACGCCCGAAATCCTGGCCCTGATTGCCGGTATCGACGAGTTCAAAGGGGCCTGGCGTGCGCTGGGCACCTTGGCGCCTGATCGCCTCTCTGCGCTGCGCCGGGTCGCGACGATCGAGAGCATCGGGTCCTCCACCCGCATCGAAGGCGCGAAGCTGTCTGACCGCGATGTGGAACGGCTGCTCTCCAACCTGCAGGTCAAGTCGTTCGCCACCCGCGACGAGCAGGAAGTGGCCGGCTACGCCGAGGTCATGGAGCTGGTCTTTTCGTCGTGGCAAGATATTAGGCTGACCGAAAACCACATCAAGCAGCTTCACCGCGATCTGCTGGTCTACTGCGAGAAGGACGCTTGGCACCGCGGCAGCTACAAGACCTCCACCAACAGTGTCGTCGCTTTCGATCAAGACGGGCGGGAGCTCGGCGTGGTGTTCGAAACCGCCACGCCATTCGACACGCCGCGCTTGATGGCGGAACTGGTCGACTGGTTCAACGCAGAGCGCAGCGAAGAGCGGGGCAACGCGCGCCTGCACGCCTTGCTGTTGATCGGCCTATGGGTGGTGGTCTTCCTGGAGATTCACCCCTTCCAGGACGGCAACGGCCGCGTCAGCCGCGTGCTCACCACGCTGCTGTTGCTGCAGGCGGGTTATGGCTACGTGCCCTACAGCTCGCTCGAGAGCGTGATCGAGATGAGCAAGGAGGCCTACTACCTCGCCTTGCGCCAGACCCAAGGCAGCATCCGCAGCGAGACACCCGACTGGCAGCCCTGGCTGGTCTTTTTTCTGCGCGCCTTGGCGGAGCAAGTGCGGCGGCTCAACCACAAGGTCGAGCGCGAAAGACTGGTATTGGCCGTGCTGCCCGAGCTCTCGCTGCAGATCATCGAGTTCGCCCGCGAGCATGGCCGCGTGACGATGAGCGACGCCGTCAAGGTGACCGGCGGCAATCGCAACACGCTGAAGCAGCACTTCCGTGCGCTGGTGGAACGCAGCCACCTGGCGCAGCATGGCAGCGGTCGCGGCGTTTGGTACCAGCTTAGGTAAGCGAGCCATGGCTCTTCATAAACCTCAGGGTGCCCGAGAATGTCGCATCACTGATGCGCCAATTGAGCCGGACGAACTTCCTGCATTGGCTGCCCCTGAAAGCCGAGCCAGCCCGCTGGTTCTACGCCCATCAGAGCGCTGCCGAGCAATGGAGCGTGCGCGAGCTTCGCCGTCAGATTGACCGCAAGGCTTTCGGGCGCGGAGTTCGCCAGTGCCCAAAGCCCCGATCTACCCGCCTTGCCATCTCCGCAGCCCCCCGGCGGGCGTGCCATCATGGCAACCCGTGACCGGAGAACCGATGTGAATCGCGCCGACGTACTGGACAGCCTCGCCCGCAACAAGCCCTTTTTGGTCACTCGCTATGGTGTGACTGACATCGCGCTGTTCGGCTCCACAGCGCGTGGCACCGCGCGGGCCGACAGCGACATTGACATCCTGGTGTCGTTCGACGGGCCCGCCACTTCCGAACGCTACTTCGGGGTGCAGTTCTTCCTCGAAGATCTGCTCGGCCGCCCGGTCGATCTGGTCACCGACAAGGCGCTGCGCGCGGAGCTCCGACCGTTCGTCGAGAACGAGGCGATTCATGTCTGAGCCAAGTCCACGCGAGTGGCGCTTTTGCATAGACAACGCGGCCGTCTGACACTCCTCACACCCTCGACCCCCCAACTCCCCGCTGGTCTCTTCGCCGTTGTGGCCCAGGCCCTCAAGAGCTGCGCACCCAGACCGCGTACTGTGTGCCCTTCGCCGCCAGCGTCCAGCCCGTGCCCGGGCTCCAGGTCTTGCTGCCCAGCTTGACGGCGACCTTGCCGTCCACCAGCGCCGCATACAGGTTCTTCTCGGCGCGCTGGATGGCCACGCTGGAGCTCGAGTTCAGGCCCTGGTCGAGCCGGACCTTGATCAGCGCCGCGATCGCATCGCGCAGCCCGAAGTCATAGACGTGCGGGTAGTACACCGTCGGGATGCCGGGGTGCGTCAGGATGTAGGCGTAGGCCGGCAGGATCTTGCCGCAGGGCACGGGCCAGAGGTTCTGGCCCTGGTTGCAGGCGGTGCTGGGGCCGGTGTCGTGGTTGTCGACGAAGCTGACCATCTTCTGCGGCCACCAGCCTATGCCGCCGGCAGGCTGGCCGCTGGTGTCGCGCAGGCGCTGGTACTGGGCGGTGCTCAGCGCCTGATTCAGCAGGCCCTTGGTGGTGAAGTCGAAGGCGGCGCAGCGGCCGCCGGTGCCGTCCACGTAGTCCACCAGTTGTTGCCGGTGTGCGTCCACCTGCTTCAGGTTCAGCGTGGTCCAGATCTCGCCGACGCAGAAGTCGGGCGCCATCGCGTCGTGGTACAGCGCGGCGTAGGCCGGCGCGTAGCCCTTGGCATAGTCGAAGCGCAGGCCGCTGAAGCCGGCGCCGCGCAGGCGCTGCGAGAGCCAGGCCTGCAGGTCGGCCTGCACCTGCGGCTTGCCATGGTCGAGGTCGCGGCCGGCGGCGTAGCTGTCGCCGGAATCGGCGCCACCGCAGGCGCCCGCCCATTCGTCGCCGGCGACCACCGTGTCGCAGCCCCATTTCGGCTGGGTGAAGTCGCCCCAGTCGCGTGTGCCGACGCGGTGGTTGACGACGATGTCGGCCACGCTGTGCAGGCCTTGCGCCGCCATGGCCGCAGTGGCGGCCCGCAACTGGGCCTCCGTGCCGTAGGCGGAGTCCAGCAGGTTGAGCCGGCGCGGCAGGTAGCCCTCGGCCGAGGCCGAGTCGGAGGGCGGAGGGAACCACACGTGCGTGATGCCCAGCGCCTTCAGGTCGGCGGCCTTGGCGGCGAGATCGGGGTACCAGGCGGTGGCGGCGGATTGCCAGTGGAAGCCCTGGAACAGCACGGCCGTGCTGGGCAGATCTTGTTCGGTGGCGGCGTGGCTGGCGATGCCCCAGAGCAGGGCGAGGGCCGCCAGCAGCGGCCGCCCGGCGAGAGTGCGCCGGGCGAGGGGAGGGTGGAGGGCGAAAAGCATGCAGTGCGTGGGTGCGGGCTGGTGAATGATGCCCGCCCCGACCGCAAGATGCGCGCCCTCCTGCCGCCGCAGCAGCAGGTCGGGCAGGCGCGGCGCGCCCCCGCCGTCATCCTCAGGGTGCGTTGCGCACCAGCCGGATACCCAGGTCGTAGCCCCGGCCCGGGTAGCTCTGGGTGTAGCCGCCTTCGAAGTCCATGGTCCAGGCGTAGCTCGGGTCCGAGGCCAAGGGCGTGGCGGTCCAGTACCACTGGTGGGCGAGCACGTTGGGGAACACGCTCAGGTCGATCGCCGGGCCCTTCTGGGTGCGGTCGGCGGTGGTGGAGAGCTCCTTGGTGTTGGGCAGGCGCCAGGCTTGGCCGGTGCGCTCGGCCTCGCGCTTGGCGTAGACCAGGGCTTCCGGCCATTGGCGGATGGCCACCTTGCCGTCGCAGGTGCTGCCGGTCCAGCTCTGGCCGGCGGCGCAGCGCTTCCAGATCAGCTGGGTGTAGGTGTCGGTGACCTCGTCGCCGGCAAAGGTGTAGCGCGGGCCGGCTTCGATCTCGCCGGCGGCGCTGCGCACCAGGCGGGCCGAGAGCTTGAAGTCGCGGTTGGCGGCGCCGTCGCCGCCGGCGGTGGCGCTGTAGTAGACCGCCCAGGCGGCGTTGGGGTCGGTCGCGTAGGTGGTGCCGGCCCAGTACCACCAGTCCCGCGTGTTGGGGAACCAGGCCGGGTCGACGTTGGCGCCTTCGGCCTGGCCGTAGTCGATCAGGCCTTGCATCTCCAGGATGCTGGGCAGGCGCCAGCCGGTGGCGCCGCACAAGGCGTGGGTGTTGGCGTCCTGGACGGCGACGCTGGTGTCGCCGGGGCGGCCATCGCCCCAGTTGGTGTAGTTGCGGTCCTTGTCGGACGGGCCGCCGTCGTCGGTCTTGTTTTCCCAGACCAGGCCGGTCACGCGGTCGGCGACGCAGCGCCAGGTCTTGGCGCTGCGCGGCAGCGGCTTGCCCGCGTCGTCGAGCTTGACGTACTGGAAGCCGGCGTGGCCGTCGGCATCCTTGGGGTAGGCCACGTCGCGGCCATAAGCGCCGTCCTGGCCGGAGCCGGCGCAGGTGGCGGCCCAGGTGCCGTCGCGACCGACGCAGCGCTGGCTGCCGGTGTCGTTCAGCGCGAAGGGGGCGGTCTGGGCGGCGGCGGCCGTGCCGAGCAGGGCGAGGCAGGCGGCCAGCGAGGTTCTCGAGATCATGCGAAGGTCCAAGGCAAGGGGTGGCAGTGGCGGGCGCTTGTGGTCGAGCGCGGCCGTGGGCGTGGTGCCGCAGCAGCTTTCGGGCCACCCGCGGCGATACGGTGCCATGCAATGTACGTGCAGGATTTGTGACCGTCACGCGGTCAAAAGAGTCGATCTTGGGTCACCCGATAGGGTTATTCGCGGGCGTCGATCGCGGCGAGGGCTTGCTCGAGCCGGTGGAAGGCGATCCTCTCCTGTTCCAGCCGCACGGCCGTCTCGCCCAGGCGATGCCAGCGCAGGTCGTCGTACAGCGCACGTTCGTCGGCGCCGAGGCGCCCCAGCTCGCGCAAGGTCGGCTGCGGCTCGCGGGTCCACTGGGCGCGGTGGGCGAGCAGAGTGGCGCGGTCCATCAGCAGCGAGCGCGCCTGCGGGAAGTGGCCGCGCAGCTGGTCCAGGATCGCGAAGCCGTGGGTGTCGATGTCGCCCCAGTACCAGATCGCCTTGTGCCGCAGCCAGCCGGCCTGCGCGATCCCCTCGAAGCCGTAGCCGGCCCCGAAGATCGCCAGCCCGGCGGCCAGCGGTGGCAGGCAGAGGAAGTTGATCTCGTTTTCAGTGATCAAGACCCGGATGGCGGCCGGCGCCAGGCGGTTGAAGCTCTCCTGGGTGATCGTGATGTCCCGATCGCCGCCGTCGCCACCGCTGCCGTCGCCGCTGTTGCCCATCAACCCGGCGGGGCCGGGGTCGAGCCCGCGCAGCCGCACCCGCAGCGGCTTGGGCCGGAAGCCGTAGCGCTGCGCAAACTGCGCGCTGCCGCTGGCGGCCCGCTCGATGGCACTCTCGGGCAGCACCGCGTCCAGCAGCTCGCACAGCACCGCGCGGTGCGCCTCGATGAACTTGCTGTCGATGCCCGGCAGGTCGACCTGGCGCAGGTAGATGCCCGGCCGCGGCCGGGCCTGCAGCCAGCCCACCACCGACAACAGCCGCGGCCACTCGCCGGCCAGCGCCAGCGCGCGCAGCGGCGCCTGCTGCAGCCAGGGCAGCAAGCCGGGGTGCGACGCGCGGGTGCAGGCCAGGATCTCGCCAAAACGCATGGCGTCGCGCTGCCGGGCGACCAGCTTCAGCGCGTCGTCGAGGTCGTCCAGCCAGGCCTCCTGCGGCAGCGCGTTCTGCCCGATCACGCGGTGGCGCACCTCGCGCAGCACCAGCCGGTAGCCGGCGCCGTCCAGGGCGCCCTGCTGCGGCTCGCGGGCCCAGCGGCGCACCTCGTCGAAGCGCTCGGAGAGGTCTGCCGAGGCCGGCCCCTTGATCGCCAGGCGCAGCGGGAAGCGCCCCTCCGGCGCCACCATGGCGGCCAGCAGCCAGCCTTTGTCCCAGAGCTTTTGCGCCTGCGCGCGCAGCTCGGCCGCCGTGGTCCAGCCCATGCCGGCTACCCGCCCCGCGCCTGCTTCTCTGCGCGGTAGGCCTCGATGCTGAGGTTGCGCAGCCGCGAGGCCCGGCCCTCTTCGTTGTGCACGAAGCCGACGCTGGCGACGAAGGGCTCGATGATGTGGATCTTCTGCAGCGGCGTGACGAGGGTGGTGTAGTCCACCTTGGCCGTCAGCTCCTGAACTGCATCGAATGCAGCCGTGCGTACAGCCCGCCGGCCGCCAGGAGCTCGCGGTGCGGCCCCACTTCGACGATGCGCCCGGCGTCCATCACCACGATGCGGTCGGCTCGCTCAATGGTGGCCAGCCGGTGCGCGATCACCAAGGTGGTGCGGCCCTTCATCAGGCCGTCGAGGGCCGATTGCACC
>DATHWJ010000209.1:0-37546 GCA_035460745.1 Ideonella sp.
GCGCAGGCAGGGCTCCCGGCAGCGGCTGGCACGACCGAGGCACGCCAAGAAAAAACCTCCGCATGCCAACAGTGGTGCCAGCTGAGCCGGCCCTGCGCTGTGCGGCGGCTGTGAGAGGCGTCGAGGAGTCGAGCCCCGGACACAAACAGTCCAGTGGACTGTTTGTGCCTGGCGAGCAGCCGGGCCGCTGGCCCGGCGCGGCCTGCAAGGCCAGGGTGGCCGGCCAGCGCGCGCAGCGCGCCTCGACATCTGACTCGTCGCGGCTGATCGAACGCAGCGAACGGAGTGAGCGCAGTGAGTTCTGCGACGGGCCGGCTGCCCGAGCACCGCAGAGCAGTCGGCGAAGCCGACCGCCGACCCCAGCCGCCGCACAGCGCAGGGCCGGCTCAGCTCGCGCCCAAAGACCACGCACAATCGAGGCCAGCCTCACGTCACCACCCCCGGCTTCAACGAAGCGCCACCCACCGCCGCCGCAACGGGCACTTCCGCCGACACCACCGTCCGCATCAGGTTGTAGACCAGCAGCGTCATCCCCAGGTCCATCGAGATGCCCGCCACCGTGCGCACCAGCCAGTAGGGCCGGATGGAGACCAGCGTGTCCAGCCACTCGGCGCCGGCCATCAGCATGTAGCCCTGCTGCAGGCCGGCCAGCGTCAGGTCCAGGCCCATCACGCTGATGCCGCAGGTGATCAGCCAGAACGACCAGTTGCCCAGCTTGAACGACCAGAGGGCCCGGTCCACCAGCTTGGGGATGACATACACCGTGCCGCCTATGGCCCAGACCACGAAGGTGCCGAACACCGTGAGGTGCGAGTGCGAGATCACGAAGTCGGTGAAGTGGGTGGGCTGCTGTATCGAGCGCAGCGCCTCGGTCGAGCCCTGGAAGCAGCCCACCAGGTACATCAGCGAGCCCATGATCAGGAACTTGGCCGGCAGGTTGCGGCCGAAGCTCTGCCAGCGGCCGATCATGGTGCCGAAGAAGTTCTGCAGCACCGTCCAAACCGGCACGATCAGCAGCATCGAGGTGATGATGGCCAGCGTCTCCGCCCAGTCGGCGATCGGGCTGTAGAGATAGTGGTGGATGCCGACGAAGGGGTAGAACAGCGCCAGCGACCAGAAGCCGACCAGCGAGAGCTTGTGGCTGTAGATCGGATTCTTGATGCTGGCCGGCAGGAAGTAGTAGATGATGACGTAGCCCGCCGGCGTGATCCACAGCCCCACGATGTAGTGGATGAACAGGCCGTGGAAGGCCGCGCTGTTGATGCCCGTGATGTAGTACGGCAGGATGAAGCTGCCGAGAATCATGTTCAGCACCGTCCAGACGAAGGCGCCGATCAGGTACCACACGGCGACGAAGAGCTGCGGCTCGCGCCGCTTGGCGATCGTCATCAGGAACTGCACCGTGGTGATGGTGAGCACGATGAAGATCAGCGTGTCGATCGCCACCGGGAACTCGCCCGCCTCCAGCCCCTGGTTGTAGCCCAGCGCGAGCGAGAACATGCCGGCCACCAGCGTCAGGTTCCAGGCCCAGACCAGCCAGTGCCCCCACTCGCCGTGCCAGATGCGCACGCCGCACAAGCGTGGCAGCACGTAGTGGCACAGCCCGATGAACAGCGTCGAAAAGGCGCCGAAGATCACGCCGTTGACATGCATGGGCCGCAGCCGCCCGAAGGTCAGGTACTCGGAGGTGCCGAGGTAGTCCGGGTAGTTGAAGAGCGACGACGCCGCCGCGCCTATGCTGGGCGTGAACATCAGCCAGAACAGGCCCCAGTACAGCCACTTCAGTATCAGCGGCTTGTCGAGCAGCGCGTCGAGCTCGGCAAAGGCCATGGGCTGAGGTTCGGCGCGTGGCTCGGTCATGACATCTCCCTCTCCTGTTGCCGGCCCGCGCGGCGCTCAGTGCCTGCCCGGGTCGAGCTTGGAGTTGCGGTTCGACCAGTAGATGTAGGCCTCGAGCGCCTTCATCGCGTCGCCATCGACCGGCAGCTTCTCGCCCTCGTTCGGCTTCTCTATGCACCAGTTGACCATGTCGCGCAGCGTCGCGAAGCTGTTCATCTGCTCCTGGAACTTGGGGAACTCGTGCGGGTGCGTGTCGGAGGCGAAGGGGTGGCACATCGCGCAGGCCATGCCGGTGCGCGAGAGCTTGGTGTTGGCGCGCTTCTCGGCGTCGGGGTCGCCGTGGAAGAGCAGGTCGCCGAGCTTGACCTGCTCCATGAACACGTCCTCGAAGGCCTTGAGCTGGTCGGCCGTGTGGGCCTCCTTGTGGGCCAGCGGCCCGTGGCTGTCGTGCCCGCCCAGCAGCAGCACGGCTGCACCGACCGTGATCAACGACGCATGCCATTTCCGGTTTGCCATGATCTTTCTCCTGGTGCCTAGAGCCGGTCCGCGACGCGCGGGCTCAGCACCTGGTTGCGGTTGTCGTCGGTGCCGGAGTCGGGCCCCGCATTGGCGAAGACCGTCTTGCGCCACATCTTGTATTCGCTCTCGACCCGGCCATTGGCAGCGCTGCCCAACTGGCCCCAGCCCACGCCGTCGAAGTGGTCGCCGGGGTCGGCCCGCAGCATCGGCCGGGTCAGGGCCGGCACGCCCTCGGGGGCGTAGGGCCAGGGCCAGGAGGTGGCCAGCATGCCGATGGAGCGCAGCGTGCCGATCTCGTTGTAGAGCGGCTGGTGCACATGGCCGTGCACGTTGGTGACATTGGTGTAGGGTGCCAGCAGCTCCTGCACCACCTTCCAGTCGCGCACCCAGAAGTTCCAGGCCGGGTAGTACTCGTAGAGCGGCGTGTGGGTGAAGATGATCACCGGCGAACCCTTGGGCCAGTTGGCCAGCGTGCTGCTGATGTAGCGCAGCTGCTTCTCGCCCACCGCCGACCAGGCCCCGCCCAGCGTGCCGTCCAGCGTGGCCATGTGGCCCATGCGTTCCTTGGCGCTGTACTTGCGCGAGGTCCAGAAGTCGGGCGCGTGGCTGATGGTGTCCAGCCCGATGATGCGCACGCCCTTGTGGTCGAAGGTCCAGGGCGTGGCGCCGAACATCTTGTTCCAGGTGGCGCCCATGTCGAGGTACCAGTCGTGCTCGCCGGGGATGAAGAGCTGGCGGATCTTGACCTCCTTCAGCAGCTCGGCACCGAGCCGCAACTCGACCGGGTCGCCCAGCTGCGCCAGGTCGCCGCCGAAGATCATGAAGTCGGCCGGCGGGCTCATGCTCTGCACCTCCTTGAAGGCGCGCACCGCCTTCTCGACGAAGCGGGTGTTGACGTCCTTGGGATAGAGGTGGGTGTCCGAGACCCAGGCGAAGCGGAAGCCCTGGCCCTGCGCATACGCCACGTCCAGCGTATTGATCAATGGCAGGAAGCCGTAGGCCGCAGCGCCGGCCGTGCCCTTCAGCAGCGACTGGTGCAAGAAGCTGCGGCGCGTCCAGACCGTGCCGGGATCGGGCCGTGCGCCGTCGCGCTGCGCCATGGCCAGCCTGTGCTGCAGTTCAATGTCGTGGGTGTTCATGGGGAACCTCCTGCGGTTGGCCGCCCTGCTGTCTCGCGCCACGCTCGGCGCTGCGCCTGGCGCTACTTCTTCTTCAGCTCGATGTTCAGCTTGGCGGCCTCGCCCGCCTTCACCGTGACCTGCACTTCGGTGTCGCCGGCGTAGTACTGCGTGGCCACCAGCGTGTAGGTGCCGGGTGGCACGTCGGCCAGGCTGAAGCTGCCGTCGCTGCCCGTCAGCGCGTAGTAGGGGCTGTCGGCCACGTAGACGTGGGCCAGCATCCAGCCGTGGGCGTCGCACTCCACCCGCACCAGGCCCGGCCGCGGCAGCTCGCTCGCGATCTTCATGCCCTTGTCGGGCAAGGCCAGGTTGAAGGCGGTGCGCTGGCCGTAGAAGCCGTGGGTGTTGTGCAGCACCGGGTCGGAGTTGACGATGTCGATCTTGCCGGCGCGCACCACCTGCACTGCCGGCTTGAAGACGCATTTCTCCTGGTCGAGCACCGGCGCCTTGTCGACCGGCCCCCAGGCCTTGCCCTTTTCGATGCCCTTGAGATAGATGACGGCGTCCTGCACGCCCTTGTCGGCGCCCACGCGTATCTGCGGCTCGTCGCGCGCACCGCCGCAGACCTCGCGGTCCTTGGTCGGGATGATCTTCTTCACCGGCACATTGCCGAGAAAGCTGACCCGGCCCTCGATGCGCCCACCGCCTGAAACGGGGCCGGCCTCATAGGCCAGGGCGGGTGCGGCCGCCGTGGCGCAGGCCAGGCCGATCATGGCCGCAGCGCGCCGTCCGGCGAGCAGCAGAGCTGTCCTCATGGGGTGTCTCCTTCTTGTTCTGGCAGGACCTTCGTCCTATGGTGTGGGCAGTTTAGGCAGCCCATATCCGCACTCGCAAATTGAATCTCTCGATATTGGTTATGCCGGCTTTGCCGCTGGACCCATGCCGTCGATAACCAATATCGACAGCGACGATTTCCACCCAGGCCGTACCGAGGAGGAAACATGACACTGCAAGAGCTGCGCTATCTCGTGGCGCTGGCCGACAAGGGCCATTTCGTGCGCGCCGCCGATGCCTGCCACGTGGGCCAGCCCACGTTGAGCACGCAACTCAAGAAGCTGGAGGACTATCTCGGCGTCACGCTCTTCGAGCGCAACAAGCACCAGTTGCGCCCCACGCCCATCGGCGAGCAGATCATCGAGCGCGCCCGCTGCGCGCTCGACGTGATCGAAGAGATACGCGACCTCGCCAAGCGCGACCACGACCCGATGAACGGGCCCTTGCGCCTGGGCGTGATCCCCACGCTCGGCCCCTACCTGATCCCCCACCTGCTGCCCGCGATACGCGCCAGCCTGCCCCAGCTGCACCTGTTCCTGCGCGAGGACCTCACCGTCAACCTGCTGGAGCGGCTGCGCCAGGGTGGCCTGGATGCGCTGCTGCTGGCCTTGCCGGTGCGCGGCGAAGATGTCGATGCGATGGCCTTGTTCGATGAGCCCTTCGTCGTTGCCTTGCCGCGCGACCACCGGCTGGCCAGCCGGCGCCATCTCAGCGAGACCGACCTGGCCGGCGAAAACGTGCTGCTGCTGGAAGAAGGCCATTGCATGCGCGAGCAGGCCCTGGCCATTTGCAGCGCGGTGTCGTCGGATCAGCGCGAGGAGCTCAAGGCCACCAGCATCGAGACCCTGCGCCAGATGGTGGCGGCGGGCGTGGGCTGCACGCTGCTGCCGCAGCTGGCCGCGGCGCCCGGCGTCGGCTCGATCGCCAACCACATGGTGGAGATCCTCCCGTTTGCGGCGCCCGTGCCCACGCGCAAGATCGGGCTGGTCTGGCGTCACCGCTACCCGCGCGAAGCCACGGTGCGCGGGCTGGGCGAGCTGATCCTGGCCAACCTGCCCTCCGCGGTGCTGGGCCAGGCGGTCCGGGACGGGCATGGCCGCGACAAGCATTCCTGGTTCGAGCCCTCGACCTGGGTGGCGCCGCTGGGCGGCCTGGCGCGCTGAGCGCAGCGCGGTACCAGGCGCAACCAGCAGCCCGGACGGCAGAAGCTTGCCCGGTGGTTTCTGCCGCGGGCCCGATGGCGGGCGGTCGTGCATCCAAAGCCCAGGCTGTCTCGTAAAGCGCTGCAGACATGCGTGACTTGAGCGCGCATGTCCCCGCCTCCGTACCGTCCTCAGGGCCCTGAAACCCCCGAGTGGGCGGAGCTTTGCACCGACAGACCCGACAGGAAGAGACAGCCATGAAACCTACCGTGTTCCAGCGCCCGCTCGTGGCGCGCACCACCCTTGCGCTCGCCGCCGCGACGGCCCTTGCGGCCATCGCCCTGCCCCCGGCCCAGGCCTCCAGCCACCGCGAGGCGCCGTTCATCAGCGGCAAGCCGCGCGTCGACGGCACCGACTTCTACATGTTCTCCAGCTACGAGCCGGGCCGCGACGGCTACGTGACGCTGGTGGCCAACTACCTGCCGCTGCAAGACCCGTATGGCGGCCCCAACTACTTCCAGCTCGACTCGGATGCGGTCTACGACATCCACATCGACAACAACGGCGACGCCAAGGAGGACCTGACCTTCCGCTTCCGCTTCAACAACGCGCTCAAGGGCATCACGCTGCCCATCGGCAGTGCGATGGTGCCCATCCCGCTGATACAGGCCGGCGGCGTCAGCGACCCCAACGCGGCGGCGCTCAACGTCAACGAGACCTACACGGTGCAGTTGATACGCGGCGACCGCGTCAGCGGCCAGGTCTCCAAGATCACCAACGCGGCCACCCACAGTGCGGTGTTCGACAAGCCGGTGGACAACATCGGCAGCAAGACCCTCCCCGACTACGCCGGCTACGCGGGCAAGCACCTCTACAGCGTCGACATCCCCGGCTGCGCCAAGCCGGCCCGCATGTTCGTCGGCCAGCGCAAGGACCCGTTCGCGGTCAACCTGGGCAAGATCTTCGACCTGATCAACATCCCGGTCGAGGTGATGACCGACCCCACCAAGATCAACTCGCAGAAGAACACCCTGGCCGACAAGAACGTCACCGCGCTGGAGCTCGAGGTGCACAAGAGCTGCCTGACCCGCGGCGCCGAGCCGGTGATCGGCGGCTGGACCACGGCCAGCGTGCCCAGCACCCAGGTCACGCCCACCCCCACGGCGGGCAAGGCGGCGCAGGGCGGCAAGGTCTTCCCGCTCAACGGCCGCGGCTACACCCAGGTCTCGCGCCTGGGCATGCCGCTGGTCAACGAGGTGGTCATCGGCCTGCCCGACAAGGACAAGTGGAACTACAGCGAGCCCACCGGCGACGGCCAGTTCCTGACCTACGTCACCAACCCGACGCTGCCGGCGCTGTTCGAGATCGCCCAGGGCCTGCCCGGCACCGCGCCGACCAACTTCCCGCGCAACGACCTGGTCACGACCTTCCTGCTCGGCCTGCCGGGCGTGAACCAGCCGGCCCACGTGGTGGCCTCCGAGATGCTGCGGCTGAACACCAGCATCCCGGCGACGCCCGAGGCCCAGCAGAACCGACTCGGCGTGCCGGGCGGCGACGCGGCCGGCTACCCGAACGGCCGTCGGCCCAAGGACGACGTGGTCGACATCTCGCTGGTGGCCGTGATGGGCGGCCTGTGCGTGCTGAACGGCGACACCAACGCGCTGGGGCTGGGCACCGACTGCAAACCCGCGGCCGTGCCGCTGGGCGCCACCTCGCTGGTGGTGAACGACGCGGTGGACCAGGCGGCGCAGCGCTTCCTGGCGAAGTTCCCCTACCTCAACACGCCGATCCCGGGCTCCAAGTAAGGGCCATGGCAGCCTTCACGCGGCGGCTCAGGCACCGCGGTCGGCCTCGCCTGTCTAGCCCGCGACGATGAAGCGATCGACGCGCGCGGCTTCCAGCAGCCGCGCCGGGTGGTCGGCCAGCATGTCCACCGGGCGCTGGTCGCCCAGCCAGGTGTTGGGCTGGGCGAACCAGTTGGCCAGGCTCCAGCCGTCGTAGGACGGCTGGAGCTCGGCCACGATCTGGGCGGCGACCGGGTGCATCGCGAGCTCGCCGGGCACGAACTGGAACAGCGGCAGCCACACCGCCTCGCCCCAGTCGAAGCGTATCAGCGGCTCGCCGCCCAGGGCCTCGTGCCAGCCCAGGGCGCCGGCGCCCGGTCGGCCGCGCCAGCGCGCCAGCAGCTCGCTCTCGCGCGCCAGGCCGCCGGTCGGGCGGAATGCGTGCAGCATGTCGACGAAAAGGCGGTCGCCTGCCGAATTGGCCAGCCAGGCCGGCATGGTCTGCCGCACCGGTGGCCAGTGCCTCTCCTCGCCGCGGCCGGCAGCCGCCCAGCGGGCTGGTGCGCCTGCGGGGTCGGGCAGGGTCTGGGCGTGGTGGGTGTACTGCATGGTCTTCTCCCAGGGAGGCAGCTTGGAGCTCCCAATGTAAAGAGCCACAGCAAGAAGCGCGCCCTCCTTCGGTCTTGCCGCCGGCTATCCCTTTTGGCCGTGGCTCACAAGCCAAGCCCGGGGGCCCAGGATCCCCTTGCCCCCTCCCGAGGGGGCGCTCATGTTCCCCTGCCGCATACCGATAGCTTTCGAGGGCCCGTTGAGTCGGGCCGGGAGTACCGGTACATGAAACTGCGTCTGGGCGATTGGAGAACCTCGGTGGTATCGATCGCCGCCCTGGTCGCGGCGGCGGCCGCCCTGGGCTGGGTGATGCGCGAAGCCGCGGCGGACCAATTGCGGCGCGACGCGGAGCAGTCGGCCATGAGCTGGGCCCAGTTCGTCGGCTCCACGGTGCCGGACCTCGACCAGGCCTTTGCCGGCCGGGGCTTCAGCCCGCAGGCGCTGGAGCAGATGCGCCGGCTGCGCCACTCGACCCAGGTCTTCCGCTTCAAGCTCTTCGACCGGGAGGGGCGGCAACTGCTGGTCTCCGACCACCTGGACCAGGCCGGCGTGGGCGCCCCGCTGCCCCATGCCGAGAAGGACGCCAATCACCCGCACGGCGACGGCCCCGGCCCCAAGGTGCTGGCCGGCGGCATCGAGATCGAGCTGCGGCGCGAGAGCCGGGCCGACCGCCCACCCGTCTACAGCGAGGCCTATGTGCCGGTGCGGCAGGGTCAGCGGGTGCTGGGCGTGGTGGAGGTGTATGTCAACCAGACCGAGCGCGCCGCGAGCATAGAGCGCGCTTTCGCGACCATCGCCAGCGCGGTGGCCGTGCTGCTGTCGATGTTGACGGCGCTGGGCGGCTACCAATGGTGGCTGCGGCAGCGCCAGCAGCGGCGCGCCGAGGAGCGCATGCGCTTTCTGGCCCACCACGACGTGCTGAGCGGCGCCCTGAACCGCGCCAGCTTCAACGAAGCACTGGCCCAGGCCATCTGGCGGCGCGGCGAGGGCGGGCCGGGCTTTGCGCTGCTGTGCATAGACCTCGACCGCTTCAAGGAGGTCAACGACTCGCTCGGCCATGCGGCCGGCGACGAGGTGCTGCGCCAGGCTGCGCAGCGGCTGAACGAGGTGGTGCGCAATGGCGACCGCGTGGCGCGCCTGGGCGGCGACGAGTTCGCGGTGCTGCAGAGCGGCGTCGCGAGCGCGCTGGACGTGACCACGCTGGCCGAGCGCGTCGTGGCAGTGCTGGCCGCGCCCTACGAAGTGGCGGGCCAGCGGGTGCACTGCAGCGGCAGCGTTGGCGCGGCCATCCACGGCATCGACGCCACCACGCAGGAGGAGCTGATGCACAAGGCCGACCTGGCGCTCTACCGCGCCAAGGCCTCGGGCCGCACCACCTTCAGCTTCTACGACGCGACCATGGACGAGCAGTTGCAGGCGCGGCGCACGCTGACGCGCGACCTGCGCGAGGCGATAGGCAGCGCGCAGATGTCGCTCAACTTCCAGCCGCTCTACGCCGGCGACGGCCGCACCTTGACCGGCTACGAGGCCCTGCTGCGCTGGCAGCACCCGAGCCGCGGCGCGGTCGGCCCGGCCGAGTTCATCCCGCTGGCCGAAGACTGCGGCGCCATCGACGCACTGGGCCGCTGGGTGCTGCGCCAGGCCTGCGCGGACGCGGCGAAGTGGCCGGCGCCGCTGAGCGTGGCCGTCAACCTCTCGGCCGCGCAGTTTGCCCATGGCGATCTGCTGGGCGTGGTGAGCGACGCGCTCGCCGACGCCGGCCTGCCGCCGGATCGCCTGGAGCTGGAGATCACCGAGTCGCTGCTGATGAGCAACACCGACCAGATCCTGAGCACGCTGAACAGCCTCTCGGCGATCGGCGTGCGCATCGCGATGGACGACTTCGGCACCGGCTACTCCAGCCTGGCCTACCTGTGGCGCTTCCCGTTCGACAAGGTCAAGATCGACCGCGCCTTCACCCAGAACCTGGGCGACGACCCCAAGGTCAACCTGATCGTGCGCTCCATCATCTCGCTGGCGCACTCGCTGGACATCCGCGTCAATGCCGAGGGGGTGGAGACGGCCAGCCAGATGGCCGCCCTGCAGGAGCATGGCTGCGACGAGCTGCAGGGCTTCTTGCTGGGCCGGCCCAGCCCGCTGCAGGCGCTGACCCACGCCCACGCCGGCAAGGCCACCGTGCTGCCGCGCCGCGGCGAGGCGCGCGAGTCGGTCTGGAACGGGCTGCCGCTGCCGACGAATTCTCGTGTGTGAAATTCCCGGCTTTGGAGCGCCACCCGTACCACCCCAGGGAAAGCGATTGACATAGATCAGTCGGCACGCCGACATGTCGTGCGAAACTGCCGACGGCTGTTTCAATTGGATACAACAAGCGCGCCATGAGTAGTTCGGCGTCAACTCCCGATACCCTGATCGCCCCGACGATCGACAAGGGGCCTTCCGCGGAGATGCGCCGGTTTTCGGCTGGCATGCGGGCGATCACCGCGCTGCTGTGCACGATGCTGTTGTTCACCAGGGAGCAGCAAACCGGCTTCTGGGGCACCGGCGTGCTGCTGGCCTATTGCCTTTGGTCATGCTGGCTGCTCTGGCGCGAGGCCAGCGGGCGCATACAGCGCGCCGCGCTGTGGGTCTACTGGATCGATGTAGCCTGGTCGTGCCTGTCGATGAAACTGTTGAGCACCGGCACGATGCTGCTGGTGCTCACCCTGGTCAACCCGGTGGTGCTGACCAGCATCGGCTACGGCGTGACACAAGGCTTGCTGCTGGCGCTGGCGGCAAGCGCTGGCCTGCTGCTCGACAGCGGCAGCGAGCGGATGTTCGGTATCGGCGTCGGCGGGCTCCAAGGCCTGCCGCTGCTGGTCGTGCTGGCCGTCATCCCTGCCACTGCCGTGTTCGCACGGCCGATGAGCGCGCTGCGCCGGCGCCAGGTCCTGATCGACGAGCTCGAAACACAGCTCGATCCGCGCCGCGGCCTCGATCCAATCTGCGCGGAGTTGGTGGAGCGCCTGCGCAACAGCACCCAGGCCGAGGTCGTTGCGCTGGTACTGCCGAGCGGCCTGGGGGCACCGGCGATGATCGCGAGCCGCGAAGATGGCAGTTTCCGCGCCAAGATCGAGGTGCACATGCGTCTTGAGGCACTGCTGTCGCACGCGCCGCCCTGCCCGGTGAGCCACGTCATACGCCGATGGTGGGATCTGCGGCCGCGCACGCGGCTCCATGCCGACCTGCCAATGCCCGACGGCCTCTCCGGGCCCCTCGCCGAGCTCGCGCACGTGCTCGATGTTCGCTGCCTGCATGTCGTCCCCTTGACGCGCTACGCACGCCAGCATGGGCACCTGGTGGCGGGCTACGCCGGCGCGCGTGGTGCGCCTTACACCGTCTGCGCGCTGGCCAGTGCGGCACCGGAGTTGCTGCGCGTGGTCGAGCAAGCCACGCTGGTCGATCAACTGCAGGAAGAGAGTTCTGCCCATGAGCGCGCACGCATCGGCCGCGATCTGCACGACAGCGCGATCCAACCCTATCTCGGCTTGAAATACGCAGTCGAGTGCGTGGCGCTGCGCATCCCGCCGGACAACCCGGCCCGTGCCGAGGTCGACTCGCTGGCCGAGCTGGTGAACGGCGAGGTGGCCGCATTGCGCGAACTCATCTCGGGCCTGCGCACTGGCAACGATCGCGGCGACAACGCCCTGGTGCCCGCCGTGCGCCGCCAGGTGCGGCGCTTCGCCGTGCTCTTCGGCATCGACGTCGAGATCGACTGCCCCGACAGCCTGCCGACCACCCGCGCGCTGGCCAGTTCGCTGTTCCACATGATCAACGAAGTGCTCAACAACATCCGCAAGCACACCACCGCGCGCCGCGTCTGGATCAGCCTGTCCGTCGAGCTTGACACGGTGCGGCTGGTGGTCCGGGACAACGCCGGCAGCATGCGCGGCCGCCAGGGCGAAGCCTTCCACCCGCGCTCGCTCAGCGAGCGCGCCGAGGAACTCGGAGGCAGCCTGCAGATATCCCATCCCGATGGGCTGAACACCGAGTTGGCCATCCAGATTCCCTTGTAGTACGAAAGGCATGAACATGCACGCTGCCTGCAGCCCTCGTGTCGATCTCGGTTCAGCGCCGCGCGCGATCCGCGTTTTCCTGGCGGAGGACCACCACATCACCCTGTGGGGCCTGAAACAGCTGATCGATACCTCGAGCGCCCGGATGGAAGTGATAGGCACGGCCTGTTCGCGAGCGGAGCTGATGAACCACGACGCCGCAGCGTCGGCGGACGTCATCCTGCTCGACCTCGATCTCGGCGGCGAGGACACGGCCGCCTCGCTCGCCAGTCTTCGCCAGCGCTGCCCCGGGCACGTGCTCGTGCTGACGGCCTCCGACGACATCGCGCAGCACCGGCGCGCGGTGATGAAGGGGGCGCGCGGCGTCATCCACAAGTCGGCGCCTGCGACAACCATCCTGCAGGCGATCGAAAAGGTCCACAACGGTGAAGTCTGGCTGCACCGCCTGCTGCTCGGCGAAGTGCTGGGCCTGCTGACCGAGGACGGCCCTGCCGCCACGCCGCGGGCATCCGACCCGGACGCGCAGCGCATCGGCAGCCTGACGAGCCGCGAGCGGGAGATCGTGGTGACCATGGTGCAGCGCTCGGGCGCCAAGCAGTTCGCCGTGGCCGAGGAGCTCGTCATGAGCGAGCACACGCTGCGCAACCACCTGACCACCATCTACAGCAAGCTCGGAGTGCACGGACGGCTGGAGCTGCACGTCTATGCCACCACGCACGGGCTCGGCGCCGCGATGCGCAACAAGGCCGACACCTGAGCCCGTCCGCCGCGGCGCTGTGTCGATAGGCGAAGACTTCGGCCGGTAGCGGGGAGCAAGCTCCCCCCGCTGCAACCCCGTTCCTCCCATGCGCAGCGGGCTCGGCCTGCCTAGCATGGGTGCATGACCCCTCCGCCCGTTTCCGGCAGCGACCACGATCGCCCCGCCTCGCCCATCGGCGTGCTGGTGGTGGATGACCAGCCGGCGGTGCGCGAAGGCCTCGCGCGGCTGATCGCATGCGCACCGATGGCGCTGCGCTTCGTCAGCACTGCCGCCACAGGCGCCGAGGCCCTGAGTGCCACGGCCCTGCTGCGGCCCGAGCTGGTGGTGCTCGACGTCGATCTCAACGGCGAGGACGGCCTTGCCCTGCTGCCGCAACTCGTGCAGACCGCCGCGGTGCTGGTGCTCACCAGCCACGGCGATCCGGCCACGCGCGAACGCGCTCGCGAGCTCGGTGCCCTCGCCTTCATCGAGAAGCATCAACCCGCCGCCGAACTGCTCGGCGCGCTCGTGCGCCTCGGCTGCGTGCAAACCCGGGGGGACAAAGCTCCCGGGGGGCAAGGGGCAAGTGCCTACCCGCCGATGGTCGCCGCCTCAGATGCGCCGGCGCGGCGCCATCCCTAGAGTGAGCTCCATGAACACCGCAGCACAGTGCCTGGCCAAACGGCTCGCCGACGAGTCGGGTGTCACGGCCATCGAGTACGGCCTGCTGGCGGCTTTGATCGCCGTCGCGATCATCGGCGCCCTCAGCGCGACCGGTACCTCGCTCGAGGCTCTCTACACCTATTGGTCCGCCGCTGTGATTGCTGCGCTGCAGGGCTGAACAAGAAAGACGCGATTCGCCGGCCGGCGTCGACGCAACAGGCCAGCAGGGTATGGATCCGACCCTCTTCGGATCGCCAGGCAGGCGCTTCACCGCGTCGATTGATTGACCCAACGCCAGGAGCTCACCATGCAGATCGTTAGTTTCATCCAGAAGTTCGTCCGTGACGAAGAGGGCGTGACCGCCATCGAGTACGGCCTGATCGCCGCGCTGATCGCGGTCGGGATCATCCTCACCGTCACCTACGTCGGGGACCAGCTCGCCCTGGTGTTCGACAAGATCGGCGACGAACTCGCGGCCGCATTGGCCTGAGCCAGCGCTTCCCAGCTGGGGGCGCTCTTGTGTCCCCGGCCGGGCCGCCAAACGACCCCGTGCCCCTCCTGATCGCCACCATGCACCAGATCCTGCTCGCCACCTTGCTGCTGGGCGCCGTCGTCATGGATCTGCGTTCGCGCCGCATCCCCAACCGCCTGGTCCTGACCGGCGTTGCACTCGCATTCAGCACCCATGCCGTCGCGATGGCTACGGGCCACGCGCCCCTCGCCGGCCCCACCTGGTGGGCACCGCTCGCCGGCCTCGCCGCCGGCCTCGCGCTGCTGATGCCGCTGCACCTGCTGCGCGCCATGGGCGCCGGCGATGTCAAGCTGATGGCCATGGTCGGCGCCTTCGTCGGCGTGCAGGCCGTGCTCGCGGCCACCCTCTACACCCTGATCGCAGGCGGCCTGTTGTCGCTGGTCTTCATGCTCGGCCGCGGGGTCGCGGCGCAGACGCTGGCCAACCTGCGCCTGCTGCTGACCGACTGGGCCGTGCGCGCCGGTACCGGCCAAGGCGTGCGACTCGCGCCGCTGCAACACACCGCCGCGCGCCTGCCCTATGCCGTGGCCATCGCGCTCGGCACCGGCGCAGCCCTGCTCCGGCCGCTTGCCTGAACCCGAACGGAACACCGCACCATGAGCCTGCTGCACTTCCCCGCCGTACCCGGCCGCAGCACGCACGAGGCCCGCGCTGCGCTGCCCCACGCGCCGCAGACGCTCGAAGAGACCGGGCTGTCGTCCGTCTTCGTCGTCGAGCTGTTGGCCAAGAGCATGTTCCAGCTCGGCCTGACGCGGCTCACCGAGCTCAGCGCCCAGCTCTGCCTGGCCGGCACGGTGGTCGAGGCGGTATGCCAGTTCATGCGCCGCGAGACGCTGCTCGAAGTCACGCGGCGTGGCCAGCACGAGGCCGACGTGCAGTACGACCTGACCCAGGCCGGCCGTGCGCGCGCCGCCGAGTGGCTGGCGCGCAGCTCCTATGTCGGCGCGGCGCCGGTGCCGCTGGAGGCCTACGCCGAGCGGGTGCGCGCCCAGTCCGTCACGGCGCACAGTGTCTCGATCGACCAGGTACGGGCCGCGTTTGCCGACCTGGTGGTCTCCGAGCGCCTGATCGACCTGCTGGGCACCGCCATCAACTCGGGGCGGCCGATGCTGCTGCATGGCCCGGCCGGCTCCGGCAAGACCTACCTCGCCGAGCATCTGCGGCGCCTCATCACCGGTGCGGTTGCGATCCCGCACGCGATCTGCGTGCACGGCGAAGTGATACGCGTCTTCGACGCCCAGTGCCACCTGCCGGTGGCGGTCGACGGCGCCCCGCGCGCGGCGCTCGACAACCGGGCGCGGCCCGACGCACGCTGGGTGCTGTGCGAGCGGCCCTGCATCGTCTCCGGCGGCGAGCTCACGCTCGAGATGCTCGACCTCAGCTTCGACGGGCGCGCCGGCTACTACGAGGCACCACCTCACTTCAAGGCCAACAACGGCCTGTTCATCATCGACGACCTGGGCCGCCAGGTGATCACGCCACGCGAGCTGATGAACCGCTGGGTGGTTCCGATGGAGCGCCGCCACGACCACCTGATGCTGCGCAACGGCGGCAAGTTCACGATCCCCTTCGACATGGTGCTGGTGTTCTCGTCGAACCTGCGGCCGGACCAGCTCGAAGACATGGCCTTCCTGCGCCGCCTGGGCAGCAAGATTCCGATCGAGGCCGTCTCGCCGGCCGACTACGCGCTGATCTTCGAGCGGGCCTGCGAGGCCGAGGGCATCCCCGTCGAGCCGCAGGCGTTCCGGCAGCTCGTGCACGGCTACCACGCGCCGCACAAGCGCCCGCTGCTGGCCTGCTACCCGAGGGATCTGCTGCACCTGATCGCCAGCCGCGCGCGCTTTCTGGGCGTGCCGGCCGAGCTCTCCGCCGACCTGCTTGACTGGGCCTGGCATGCGTATTTTGGCAACGAGGCGTTGATCGAGATGGCGTCCGAACCTGGGAGTGCGGTATGAGATCACGCGGCATGTTGATGCTGTTCATTGCGCTCGTCGCCGGCCTCGCCGCCGTGCTGCTGGCCACACGCTGGATGCAGAGCCAGGGCGGCGACAAGGGCCGCATCGCGGTGGCCAACGCCGACATCGAGCTCGGCGGGCGCATCTCGCCGGAGATGGTCCGCATGGCCGACTGGCCGCAGGGCAGCGTGCCCGGCGGTGCCTTCCACGAGCCTGGCCTGCTCGAAGGGCGCGTCGTCACGGTCTCGATGCAGCGCGGCGAGCCCCTCACCGAAGTTCGGCTGGCGCCTATCGGCACCAAGGGGGGCCTGTCCGCCGTGGTGCCCCAAGGCAAGCGGGCGATGACCGTGCGCGTGAACGACGTGGTGGGCGTGGCCGGCTTCGCGCTGCCCGGTACCTTCGTCGATGTGATGGTCAACACACAGGACGAGGGCGGCCAGCGCAACGACCGCGATCACTCGATCTCGAAGATCGTGCTCGAACGCATCCTGGTGCTCGCCGTGGCCCAGGAGGCCGACCGCGACGCCACCAAGCCCAAGGTGGTGAACGCGGTGACGCTCGAAGTCACGCCCGAAGACGCAGAGATGCTCGACCTGGCGCGCAGCGTGGGCACGCTGTCGCTGGTGTTGCGCAACCAGACCGACCCGAAGACGGCAACCCGGGGCGGCGGTGCGACGAAGTCCGAATTGCTCGGCATGGCACAGGCCGAACCCGAGCCCGCCAAGGCGGCTGTACCGGCGGCGCCCCCCGCGCGCCGCGCCGCGCCGCGCGCCACGGCCCCCCTCGTCGCCGAAGCACCGGCCGCGCAGCGCAATTGCGTCGAGATCATTCGTGGCCTGAGCAAGGTGACCGAATGCTTCTGAAGTGCCCACCCCAACAGACCACAGGGAGATCGCCGATGTCCTCGCCCTCACGCGCAATCGCCGTCGCCCGCGCGGTCCTGGCCACCGGCCTGGCCCTGCAGGTGATCGGCGCCGCGGCGCAAGCCGGCAAACCCGCAGCGGTGAAGCCAGCCGCCCCGGCGACCGACCCCACGCGCGCTGCACCGCCGTCGCTGACGGGGCTGTGCGCAAGCGTCAACATTGCGCCGCTGGTGCAGATCCCCGTCGGCAAGTCCACCGTGATGCGGCCGAGCTCGCCGGTCACCCGTATCCTGCTGGGCAACCCGGAGAACGCGCGTGCCGCCCGCCCGGCCGAGAGCCCCGACGCCAAGAAGGAAGAAGGCGTCAAGGCACCGGCCATGGACACCCGCCCCGGCGTGGCCGATGTGGACGTGCTGCTGCTGGCGCCCACCGAGGTCTATCTGCTGGGCAAGACCATCGGCTCGACGAATGTCGTGATGCTCGACCGCAGCGGCGCCTGCACCGCCTTCGACGTGGTGGTCGGCATGGACACGACCGCGCTGCAGGCGGTGATCACCCTTCTGCTGCCCACGGAGAAGGAGATCAGGATCACGCCGGCCTTCGATTCGATCGTGCTCTCGGGTATGGTTTCGGACAGCGAAGCGATGTCGCGCGTCATCGATCTGGCCAACGCCTATGTGCGCGGCCAGGACGGCGGCGGCTCGCGCAACCAGCGCGTCGTCAACATGCTGGAGGTCGCCGCGCCGCAGCAGGTCATGCTCGAGGTCAAGGTGGCCGAGATCTCCAAGGCACTGCTCGACCAGTTCGGTATCGATTTCTCGCGCGCCTACGTGCCGGGCGACGGCTCGATGCTGCGCTTCCTGTCCGGCATCTTCGGAGGTGCGACAGGCGCCCTGGGCCAGATCAGCGGCACCGGTGCGAACGGCGTGCCGTTCAGCTCGGTCGACGCGGTGGTGGGAGGCACGGTGCCGATCCCGGGCATCAACGGCGGCAACGTGACGGTGACCTACGACACCAGCGGCCGGCCCACCTACACGACCACCTATGGCACCGTGCCGGGCCGGGGCGTGACGAACGGCGCACTGAACATGCAGAAGACCGACGGGCTGGTCAAGGTGCTGGCCGAGCCGACGGTGATGGCCATCAGCGGCCAGACCGGCAGCTTCCTGGCCGGCGGCAAGATCTTCATCCCGGTCTCGCAGGACAACGGCGTCGGCGGCGGTCGCACGATCACGCTGGAGGAGAAGGAGTTCGGCGTCTCGGTCAAGTTCACGCCCACGGTGCTGGGCAACGGGCTCATCAACCTGCGCGTGCGGCCCGAGGTCTCCGAGCTCAACGCCACCGGGATAACGATCAGCGGCGGCGGGCTCAGTGCGGTATTGCCGTCGTTCACCTCGCGCAAGGCCGAGACCACCGTGCAACTGATGGATGGCCAGAGCTTCGCGATCGGCGGGCTGATCAAGAACAACACGACCACCAACATCAAGGCCTTTCCGCTGCTCGGCGAGCTGCCCGTGGTCGGCGCGCTGTTCCGCAGCACCCAGTTCCAGACCGACCGCTCGGAGCTGGTGTTCGTGATCACGCCGCGGCTGGTGAAGCCGCTGCCGCCGGGCTACAAGCTGCCGACCGACGGCTACGTGCCTCCGACCCGCAGCGAGCTGATCCTGGGCGGCAAGCTCGAGGGTCAACGCAGCGGGGGCGAGGCTGCGAGTGCGGAGGCTCCCAGCCAAGGCGGCTTCGACAAGGAGATCAAGTGATGCGCAGTTCTACCCCCATGGGTCTGGCAGCCTGCCTGCTCGCGCTCGGCGGCTGCGCCGCCACGGCCTCACCCGACTGGGACGCTCGCTTCGGCGATCGCCTGCGGGTCCTGCAGGCGCAGCAGCTGATCGACCCGGCCGCACCCACCCGCAATGCGCAGGCCAGCGCGCCCACCGACGGCCGCACGACGCGCGAGGCGATGGAGCGCCACGTCGAGAGCTATCGCAGCCCGCCACCCAGCAACGTGATCAACATCGGCGTGGGCGGCAGCCGCTGATCCCCTGCCCGCTTCACCGAGATCCCCATGAACCTATCCCCGCGCCCTCGACATGCCCCCCGAAGCGGCCCAGCGCGCCAGCGCGGCGCGGTGGCGATCGTCGTCGGGCTGACCATCGTCGTGCTGGTGGGCAGCATCGGCCTGGCGCTGGACGGCGGGCATCTCTACCTGACCAAGACAGAGCTTCAGAACAGCGCCGATGCCTGCGCGCTGGCGGCGAGCTACGAGCTGACGGACCCCCCCAACATCACGACCGCCGCCTTCCATCGCGCAGAAGCGGCGGGCCGCACCGTGGGGAGGCAGAACAAGGTCGACTTCCAGAGCTCGGCCATCGCCGACGGCGAGATCCTGGTGCGTTTCGGCAGCGCGCTCAGCGCGGCCAGCGCCTGGGTCAGCGCCGGGGCCGCGCCGCCCAGCGCGAAGTACGTGCGCTGCACCATCACCCGTGGCGGCATCGCGCCCTGGTTCATGCAGGTCCTGGGCTTCGGCGATCAGTCCGTCAGTTCCCTCGCCACCGCGACTCTCGCGCCGGCGCAGATGAACTGCGCGGTACCGATGGGCTTGTGCGTGAAATCGGGCGCCGGCGCGCCGAACTACGGCTACGTTCCCGGCGACTGGTATGGACTGGACTTCAACGACGGCGGCGGCTCGGCCAGCTACACCGGCAACTTCCGCTGGATCGACTTCGATCCCAGTGCGTCGACGCCCGGGTGCCCGGGTGGCGGCGCGCAGGAGCTCGCCTGCCTGATGGCCGGCAGCGGCCAATGCAGCCTGCCGCCGCCGGTCAGCGGCGCCTGCTCGACCTCGGGCAACTCGACGCCGACACCCGGATGCGTTGGGCAAAACGGCAACGTGGCCTCGATGCAGACAGCGTACAACTCGCGCTTCGGTGTGTACCGGAACGGCGCCGGCAATCCGCAGGTGACGACGGCGGCGCCCGACATCACCGGCCAGGCCTATGCGTGGGAGGGCGGTGCGGGCAACTGGTCGCTCGGGCGCAATGCCTATGCAGGCACATCCGGCACCACGCCCAACTTCGCTGCCGCACGCGCAACCCATCGCGCCACGACCAACGTGGCCGGCCTGAACCCGGCGTTCTTCGCCAATCCCTACGACGCATCGACGGTGGCCCAGCACACTACCTACGGAGCGGACCGGCGCCTGGTCACGGCGCCGATCGTCGATTGCACCAGCTTCACCGGCGGCGGGCAGCATGCACCGGTGCGGGCGTATGCCTGCATCCTGCTGCTCGACCCCTATCGCAAGCAGGGCAACACCGTGGCGAGCAAGTTCGAATACATCGGCCGCTCGAACCTGGCCGGCAGCCCTTGCGCCAGCTCGGGCATCGCGGGCGACCTGAGCTCCCAGGGGCCGCTGGTGCCGGCACTGGTGCAATAGAGGAAGGCCCGGCATGATCCCCTTCACTTGCCCTCCTTCGTGCCAGCGCGGCGTCGCGGCAGTCGAGTTCGCGCTGCTGATCACGCCACTGGTGCTGATGATCTTCGGCACCACCGAACTCGGCCGCGCGATCTACAGCTACAACACCCTCGACAAGGCGGTGCGCGACGCGGCCCGCCACCTCTCGCAGCACGGGCCAGGGGACACGACCATCGCCGCCGAGGCGCGCTGCCTCGCGGTCTACGGCAACACCGCCTGCTCCGGTTCGCCGGTGGCACCGGGGCTGACGATCGGCATGGTCACCCTCTGCGATGCGGTGCTGTGCCCCGACACCAACGCCAACCAGTCGACCGGCCTCGGCTCGGTCAATCTGGTCACGGTGGGCATCCAGAGCTATGCCTACGACTCGGTGGTGGAGCTCGTGATTCCAGACATGGTCTTCAACAACATCTCGGTCACGCTGAGGGCGCAGCTGTGATCAAGAGTCGCCGCCCCTCGGGCCAGCGCGGCGTCGCTGCGGTCGAGTTCGCAATCGTCGCGTCGTTGCTCTTCACGGTCCTGTTGGGCGTCGTGGAGATGGGGCGGCTGCTGTGGACCTGGAACGCCGCCGTCGAGGCCACCCGCCTCGGTGCGCGCCTGGCCGCGGTCTGCGATCAGAACGACAGCACCATCGAGGCCCGGATGATCGACCGCCTGCCTTCGCTCACGACCGACCACATCACGCTCACCTATCTGAACCCGCCCGCCGCGATCAACACCTGTACCGCACTCGACTGCAAGGCCGTGCAGGTGTCCCTCACCGGCTACACCCACGAGACCATCATCCCCTTCGTACCGCTGTCGCTGACGCTGCCTGCGTTCGAGACCACGCTGCGCAAGGAATTCATGAGCAGCGCCGACAACGAAATCTGCCAGTGAAGATCAAACTCATCACACCCCATCCGCACAACGCCGAGGCCTGGGCCGAAGCACTGCGCGCCGAGCGCGCGTTCGCGGTCACGCCCATCGTGCGGGCGCTGCGCGACGTGAACGTGCTCGTCAACGGCAGTCGGCCCGACCTGGTGCTCGTCGAGACCACCACGCCGCAGGACTTCGAGGCACTCGAGCGGCTCGCCAACGCCCACCCGGAGATCGACTACGTGCTGGTAGGCAATGAGCTCGGCCCCGAGTTCCTGCTGCGGGCGATGCGCGCCGGCGTGCGCGAGGTGCTGCCGGCACCGGCCGCGCCCGAGGATGTGCTGGCGACGCTGCGCCGGCAGCTGCGCAAGCGCGCACCGGCCGCCACGCCACCCGCACCGCGGCATGGCGAGGTGCTGACGCTGGTGTCGTGCAAGGGTGGCAGCGGGGCCACGTTCGTCGCCGCCAACCTGGCCCACCTGCTGGCGGCCGGCGGCCAGCGCCGGGTCGCGCTGATCGACATGAACCTGCAGTTCGGCGATGCAGCACTCTTCGTCAGCAGCGAAGCGCCGGTCAGCAATGTGGCCGAGGTGGCTCGCAACATCGCTCGCCTGGATGCCGATCTGCTGCGCTCCTCGATGAGCGAAGTGGCCGCAGGCCTGTGGGTGCTCGCAGCGCCGGAGGACCCGGCCCAGGCGGTCGACGTGCTGCCGCAGCACGTCCGGCAGATCATGGAGCTGGCACGCGAGATGTTCGACTTCGTGGTCATCGACGCCGGGCGCTCGTTGAGCTCGGTCACGCTGCAGGCGCTGGATCTCTCCGACCGGGTCTACGCGGTGCTGCAGCTGACGCTGCCTTTCATCCGCGACGGCAAGCGTCTGCGCAATGTCTTTCGTTCGCTCGACTATCCGGCGCAAAAGATCCACTGGATCGTCAATCGCCATCAGAAGGACAGCAATTTCACGCTGGACGACTTGAAGAGGACGCTGGCGATCGACGCCGTGATCACGCTGCCGAATCACTACGAGGCGGTCGCGGCATCGGTCAACCAGGGTGTACCGGTCGAGCGTATCGCCCCCACCAGCACGATCGCCAAGAGCCTTCGCGAGCTGGCCGAGAGCATCGCACCACCGACCGCAACCCAGGGGCGCAGCGGCTGGCTGTCGGGCCTGTTCCGCGCTGCGCCGCACTGAAAGGAATGCCATGACCTTGCGCGAAAGACTCGGTGCCGCGACCCATGGGTTCCCGTCCCCGGTGGACGCGGCACTGGAGCCCCCCACCACGCCGACCCGCGCCTACCAGGACACCAAGGCCCGCATCCATCAGGTGCTGCTTGGGCGGCTGGACCTCGAGGCGATGGAGAGCCTCTCGCCCGAGAGCCTGAGGGAAGAGTTGCGGCAGATGGTCGAGCGCCTGCTGGTCGAGGAGAACCTGGTCCTCAACGCCGGCGAGCGCCGCAACCTGGTGCGCGACATCCAGTACGAGATGCTGGGCCTGGGGCCGCTGGAGCCGCTGCTGGCTGACCCCACGGTATCGGACATCCTGGTCAATACCCACCGGATGGTCTATGTGGAGCGCCGCGGGCGGCTGGAGCTGACCGACATCACCTTCGTCGATGACGATCACCTGATGAAGATCATCGACAAGATCGTCTCGCGGGTGGGCCGCCGGATCGACGAATCCAGCCCGATGGTCGATGCACGCCTGCCCGACGGTTCGCGTGTCAACGCGATCATTCCGCCGCTGGCGATCGACGGCCCGGTGCTGTCCATCCGGCGCTTCGCCACGGTACCGCTGCAGATCTCGAACCTGATCGAGTTCCGCTCGCTGTCGGAGGAGATGGCGCAGTTCATCGGCGCACTGTCGCAGGCGCGCATCAACATCCTGATCTCGGGCGGCACCGGCTCGGGCAAGACCACGCTGCTCAACATCCTGAGCGGTTTCATCAGCGCGTCGGAGCGCATCGTGACCATAGAGGATGCGGCCGAACTGCAGCTGCAGCAGCCCCACGTCGTGCGCCTGGAGACGCGCCCGCCGAACATAGAAGGCCGCGGCGAGGTGGCGCAGCGGGCCCTGGTGCGCAACGCGCTGCGCATGCGGCCCGACCGGATCATCCTCGGCGAGACGCGCGGCGCTGAGGCGCTGGACATGCTGCAGGCAATGAACACCGGCCACGAGGGATCGATGACCACGGTGCACGCCAACACCGCGCGCGACGCACTGGCGCGTCTGGAAAGCATGATCGCAATGGCAGGCGTGGACCTGCCCGCCAAGGCGGCACGGGCCCAGGTGGCCTCGGCGATCGGCGTGATCATCCAGGCCAACCGCCTGAGCGACGGCACGCGCAAGCTGACCAGCATCCAGGAGGTCACCGGCATGGAAGGCGAGACCGTGACGCTGCAGGAAATCTTCGTTTTCAGGCAGACCGGCGTCGGTGACACCGGCGCCGTCGAGGGCCACTTCACCGCGACCGGCGTGCGGCCGCGCTGCTGGGACCGCCTGGCGACACGCGGGATCTCGTTGCCGCAAACCCTCTTCGCGCCGCTGCGGCGCGAGGTCTGAAGGAGCGGCCATGGACATGTCCTTCATGCTCTTCGCGGTGGTGGCCTTTCTCGCGGTGGTGCTGGCGCTGGAGGGGGTCTACAACCTGTGGGCCTCGCGCCGCAGCCCCGAGGCCCGTCGCATCGCCACGCGGCTCGAGGCGCTCTCCGGCGAGGCGCCGGGTCCTGCCAGCATCGAGCGCGTGCGGCAGCAGTCGCGCATGCCGCGCCTCGATGCCTTGCTGGGCCGCAGCAGTGCCGTGCGGCGCCTGCAGCGCTTCGTCACCGCTTCGGCGATGGCGGTCTCGCCGGCCGAGTTGATACTGACGTCGGCCGCGCTGGGTGCGTTCGGCCTGTTCCTGCCGGTTCTGGTCGGCAAGCCGCCGATCTTCGGTGCCGTGCTCGCGCTGGGCTTGGCGGTGCTGCCATGGTGGCGCGTGGCGAGCCGGCACCGCAGCAGGGCCGAGCGCATCGAACGCCAGTTTCCCGAGGCCCTGGACCTGATGGGCCGGGCGATGCGAGCGGGCCACGCCTTCCCTTCGGCGGTCAAGATGGTCGCCGAGGAAATGGCCGATCCGCTGGGGCGCGACTTCCGCATCCTCTTCGACGAGATGAACTACGGCGTACCGACGAACGACGCGCTCGCGCACCTGGCCGAACGCGTACCGCTGCCGGACGTCAGCTACTTCGTGGTCGCCGTGATGATCCAGCGTGAAGCGGGCGGCAACCTGGCGGAGTTGCTCGACAAGATCGCGATCATCGTGCGCGACCGGCTGAAGCTGCTCGGCGAGGTTCGCACCTTGTCCGCCGAGGGCCGGCTGTCGGCGATCATCCTCACGGCCCTGCCCTTCGGTGTGGGGCTGGTGGTGAACCTCGTCAATCCGAAGTTCATCGCCGTGCTCTGGACCGACCCGGCCGGCGTGCGCATGGTTGGCGTGGCGCTGTTCATGATGCTGGCGGGCATCCTGTGGATGCGCAGCATCATCCGCATCCGGGTCTGACGGAGACGCTTCGATGAACCCACTCCAACTCAGCCTGCTCGCGCTCATCTTCGTGGTGGTGGTCGCCGCCGTGCTCGGTATCGCGATGCTGTTGCGTCCCGACGCCGCACGCCGACGCTTGATGAGTCTGGTCGACGAGGGCTCCCTGCAGCCCCGGCCCAAAGACCTCTGGCTGCACCGAATCGCCCAGCTGACCAGCCCCATCAGCGGCCTCTCGATGCCCGAGGAGGGCTTCGAGAGGTCGAGCCTGAAGCTGCGCTTTGCCCACGCCGGCATCCGCAATGCGACCGCGGCGCCGGCCTTTTTCGGCATCAAGACGCTGCTGACGCTGGGCCTGCCGCTGGGCGGGTTTCTGCTGCTGACGCTGTTCGGCTCGCCACTCAAGGGCAACACCCTGCTGCTCGCCATACTCGGCCTGGCGGCGCTGGGCTACTACGGGCCCAACATGGTCTTGTCGCACTGGGTGACGGTGCGGCAGCGCGACATCTTCGAGGCCTTTCCGGATGCGCTCGACCTGATGACGGTCTGCGTGGAGGCGGGCCTGGGCACCGAGGCTGCAATGATGCGCGTGGCCGACGACCTGCAGTTCAAGAGCCCGGCGCTCGCCGACGAGATGCGCCTGGTCAACCTCGAGCTGCGCGCCGGTGCCGACCGCGAGCGGGCCTTGCGCAACCTGGCGATACGCACCGGCGTCGAGGAGGTGGGCGGTTTCGTCACGATGATCAGCCAGGCCGAGCGCTTCGGCACCAGCATCGCCGCCTCGTTGCGCACCCACGCCGAAATGCTGCGCACGCGGCGGCGCCAACGCGCCGAAGAGGCCGCGGCCAAGATCGCGCTGAAGCTGCTGTTCCCACTGATCTTCTGCGTCTTCCCTTCGCTGATGGTGGTCCTGATGGGGCCGGCCATGATCCAGATCTACCGCGTGCTGTTGCCCTCCATGGGCGGACATTGATTCGGAGGCAACGATGACCACGATCCACCCATGCTCTCGCTGCGGTACCGTCGTCGCGACGGCCATCGTCGCGGCTCTGTCGGGCTGCACCACGCCGGCCACCGAAGGCTGGCGGATCGCGCCGAACTACCGCGTCTCCCATGCCGGCCCGGGAGCCGACCAGGGCTACGTGGCACTGGCCCGCCGGTACGAGGGGGAACGCCGCTGGCGCGAAGCGCGCGACGCCTGGCGCAAGGCCGCGCTGGCGGCGCCGCGGGATGCGGAGACCCTCAATGCGCTGGGCATGGCCGAAGCCGCCCAGGGCCAGTACGGCGACGCGGTCGAGGCCCTGCGTCGTGCGGTGAAACTGTCCCCGGGGCGGGCGTCGCTGCTCAACAACCTCGGCCATGCCTTGCTGCTCGATGGCAGGGGTGACGAAGCCCGCGCGACGCTGCAAGATGCGCTGGCTTGCGATGCCGGGCATCGCCTGGCACGCGCCAATCTCGAACGCATCGACCGCGCCAGCGCTCTGGCGTTGGCACCCGCACCGGCCTCCGCGCCTGCCCCCCATGCCGCCGTCAGCCTCGATGGCGAGATGGCCATCGCCGCGCCACCCTCGCCCGACGGGCCGGCGCTCGTCGCGGGCGCGGCGGCCGAGGTCCGCGTCGAGATCGCCAATGGAAACGGCGTGCCCGGCATGGCGGCCCGGCTGAACGGCTGGCTTCGCGCACGCGGCATGGCGCAGCCCGCCCTGCTCAGCAACGCGCGGCCCTACGACACGGCAACCACCGTGGTGCTCTACCGCGCGGGGTTCGCTGCCGCCGCGCAGGACCTGGCCCGGCACATGCCCCAGCATGTCGATATCGTCTTCGGGCCCGAGGCCGTGCTGCGTGCCGATCTGCGGGTGCTGCTCGGCCGCGACATGCAGTACCCGGGCGGGCCACAGACCGCAGCAGTGCAATAGACGGTCTCATGCCCTCGTGGCGCCGCTTGTGTATCTGGCGCGAGGCCACTCAAACAGGCAGGGTCGTCGCCGGGGACGCTTGCTTTCAGGTGATGACCGTCGGCTCGCTCATGCCTGTCAGCTCGCGGATCTTCGCCAGCTCGCCGGCGATCCGGATCAGATCGGACAGCGCGGCCTGGGTTTCGATGCCGTGGCGCGCGGTGTCGGGCTCGAACTTCTCGATGTAGACGCGCAGCGTCGCGCCGGAGGTGCCGGTGCCCGAGAGCCGGTAGACGATGCGCGAGCCGTCCTCGAACACCACCCGCAGGCCCTGGTGGCTGGAGACCGAGCCGTCGATCGGGTCGAGGTAGCTGAAATCGTCGGCCTGGGCCACAGGCTTGCCGCCCAGCGCCCTGCCCGGCAGGTCCGCGAGCTGGGCCGTGACGCCCTCCATCAAGACCTTGGCTGCGGCGCTGTCGACCTCCTCGTAGTCGTGGCGGGTGTAGTAGTTGCGGCCGTAGGTGGCCCAGTGTTGCTGCGCGATCGCCTGCACCGTCTCGCCGCGCGCGGCGGCGATGCTCAGCCACAGCAGCACGGCCCAGACGCCGTCCTTCTCGCGCACGTGGTTGGAGCCGGTGCCGGCGCTCTCTTCGCCGCACAGCGTGACCTGCCCCGCGTCCAGCAGGTTGCCGAAGAACTTCCAGCCGGTGGGCGTCTCGAAACACGGGATGCCCAGCGCCTTGGCGACGCGGTCGGCCGCGCCGCTGGTGGGCATGGAGCGCGCGATGCCGACGATGCCGCTCCGGTAGGCCGGCGCCAGGTGGGCATTGGCGGCCAGCATCGCGAGCGAGTCGGAGGGCGAGATGAAGATGCCGCGGCCGATGATCAGGTTGCGGTCGCCGTCGCCGTCGGAGGCCGCGCCGAGGTCGGGGGCGCCGGGCGCCATCATCACGTCGTACAAGGCCTTGGCATGCACCAGGTTGGGGTCGGGGTGGTGGCCGCCGAAGTCGGGCAGCGGCGTGCCGTTGCGCACCGTGCCGGCCGGTGCGCCGAGTTCCCGCTCGAAGATGGCGTGGGCGTAGGGGCCGGTGACGGCATGCATCGCGTCGAACGCGAGCCGCCCGCCGGCCTGGAACCAGGCCTTCAGCGCGGCGAAGTCGAACAGCTCGCGCATCAGGGCGCTGTAGTCGGCCACCGAGTCGAAGACCTGCACCACCGTCTCGACGACCCGCTGCTCGCCGAGGGCCGAGAGATCGAGGTCGGGCGACTCGGCGATGCGGTATTTGCCGATGCTGCGGGTGCACTCGTAGATCGCGTCGGTGATCTTCTCGGGCGCCGGGCCGCCGTTGCCGGCGTTGTACTTGATGCCGAAGTCGCCGTCGGGCCCGCCGGGGTTGTGGCTGGCCGAGAGGATCAGGCCGCCGGCGGTCTGGTACTTGCGGATCACGCAGGAGGCGGCGGGGGTCGAGAGGATGCCGTTCTGGCCGACCATCACGCGGCTGTAGCCGTTGGCCGCCGCGATGCGTATCACCTGCTGGATGGCCTCGAGGTTCCAGTAGCGGCCGTCGCCGCCCACCACCAGCGTCTTGCCGGCGAAGCCCTCGGCCGGCTTCACCGCGTCGAAGACCGACTGCACGAAGTTCGCCAGGTAGTGCGGCTGGGCGAACTCGGTGACCTTCTTGCGCAGGCCGCTGGTGCCTGGCTTCATGCCCGCGATGGGTGTGGTCGGGACGGTCTTGTAGTGCATGGGCTCCTCCTGGGGCGCGTGTCGGCGATGGCGCCGACGATAGCGCCGGGCGTGCCGCGGCGCCATGGCGGAATGTCAGGAGGCCGGCAGCAGGGGCCGCGCCGTGGTTTCGGCGGCTTCCCGGGGCGCCGTGCTCTAAACTGCGCCTCCGAACAAGGGCCATCCGGGGGGATCCGTGAGCCGATTCATGCGAGCACTGCAAAAAGCCGGTTTGGTGGAGCTGGGCGACGAGCCCAACGCGCTCCCGCCCGAAGCCGTTTCCGGCGCCGACGACGCGGCCGCCGTGATCGGAGAGCTGCGCGCGGCGCGCCAGGCGCAGCAGCCGCCCACGCCGTCGCCCGCGGTGCCGGCGGTCGCGGCCACGAGCCCGCCCGAGCCAGGCGCTGCCTCGGCCCAGCCCGCCATCAGCCGCCAGCCGCAGGAGATCTACGCCGAGGCCCAGGTGCCGGCCTCGCCCTTCCCGGCCGAGAAGCTGATCAAGGTGCTCGACGGCCTGGCCGCCCTGGACCCGGTCTCGCGCAAGGCCGCGGTGATGGCGCTGGACGCGGCCGACGACGCCTGGTCCATCGACGACATCCTGCTCGACGCGCAGCGCAAGATCGCCGCGCTGGCCGACGCCAAGGCCCAGCTGCAAGCCCTCTCCGACTCGGTGCAGGCGCAGGCTAGAGAGCAGGTCAGCGCCAACGAGCAGACGCTGGCCGACGCCACCGCGCGCATCCGCGGCCAGATCACCGACCTCGAGGCGCTGATGGCGCGCGAGGTGGCCCGCTGCACCCAGGAGCGTGCCGACATCGAGCACCAGGCCCGCAACACCCAGGACGCCTGCACGGCCGAGGGCCGCCAGCTCGACGCCGAAGCGGCCCGCCTGGGCGAGATCGACCGCATCTTCGGCCGCCGCCCCGACGCGGCGTGAGGCTCCACCCGGCGCGCGCCACCCGGCGACTTGCCGCTCACGCTCCCACCTCCCACTCCTCTTTCCGGACCGCAAGCACCCCACCATGGCCACACTGACCCCTCTCGCCAAAGGCCTGCTGACCATCGCCATCGTCGGCGTGGCAGCCGCCGTCGCCTGGAACTTCGGCTTGAAAGAGATGATCGACTCGCGCCTGCCCGGGCTCACCGGCGGCCCGTCTACCGCGACCAGCGGCCAATCGAGCCAGGGTGGCCAGAGCGGCGGTACCGCGGCCACGCCGGCCGGCGGCGGCGCTGCGCCGGCCACCCCCAGCGGCAAGGCCGGCAGCGGCCCGCTGGGCTCGCCGGGCAACCCGCTCAAGGTCAGCATCGTCAGCTTCCACGGCTACGCGCCCGGCCTGCTGGCCAACGGCAAGAGCCTCGCCACCGAGGCCGGCTCCATCTACGCCAAGGCGGGCGTCAACGTCGAGTTCGTGATCCAGGACGACATCCCGACGCTGGCCACCATCTTCGAGGCCAAGACCGCGCAGTGCGCCTGGCGCACCTCCGACTTCTGGGCCCAGGAGCAGCCCAACCTGCGCAACGCCGGCCACGACGCCCGCGCGGTGATGATCGTCGACAACACCCAGGGGGCCGACGCCATCATCAGCCGCACGCCCGACATCAAGCGCGTCGAAGACCTGGCCGACAAGCGTGTCGCGCTGCTGCAGTTCACCCCCTCGCACGGCATGCTGATCGACGCGATCGAGAACTCCAGCCTGACCGCGCGCAAGAAGAGCTCGATCAAGCAGATCTACATCAATGCCGAAGAAGGCACGGCCGGCGTGCGCGCCGCGCTGGAGTCGGGCAACGTGGACGCCGCCGTGCTGTGGGATCCCGACCTCTCGCTGGCGCTGAAGAAGGTGCCCGGCTCCACGGTCGTCTACTCCACCAAGACCGCCAGCAACCTGATCTACGACGTGATGGTCTGCGACAGCCGCGTGCTCAATGCGCCGGCCGACCAGGCCGCCATCGGCGCCTTCGTCTCGGGCTGGATGCAGGGCGTGACGGCGGCCCGCGCGGCGCCGGACGAAGCGGTCGATGCGCTGATCCGTACCGAGAAGTTCTTCAAGCTGCTGGCCGACGAACAGGGCAAGCCCTTCATCAAGGGCCTGTTCGCCAACCTGGTGTGGACCGGGCTGGAGGACAACGCCCGCATCCTGGGCCTGGCCGGCGGCACCAACCACTACGAGCGCGTCTATGCCCGCTTCGACGGCATCTACCGCGCGGCCGGCGCACTGGCCAACCCGAAGTCGCCGGTGATCGCGCCGCAGGATTCGTTCGACTATCGCTTCATCAACACCCTGCTGACCAAGGACGCGCCGGCCAAGCAGGCCGCCACGGTGCCCGAGTTCAAGTTCACCGAGGAGCAGCGCACCGAAGCCGTCGCCAAGGGCGCCGCGCTGACCAAGCCGGTCACCGTGAGCTTCGCCAGCGGCTCGGCCGAGCTCAACAAGCGGGCCCAGAAGACGCTGGACGACGAGCTCGCGCCCTTCATCGAGAGCAACGGCTCGGCCTACTTCGAGATCTCCGGCAACACCGACAGCGTCGGCTCGCGCGACACCAACATGCGGCTGTCGCGGGCCCGCGCCGAGGCGGTGGTGGCCTACCTGGTCAAGCAGTGGGAGTTCGCGCCGGCGCGTTTCAAGATCGTCGGCAACGGGCCTGACAAGCCGCTTTGCGTCGAGGCCAACGCCGCTGCCGAGGACATGACGGTGGAGCAATGCCGCGCGATGAACCGCTCGACCCGCGCGGCGGTGCTGCGCTGATGCGCTCGCTGCACCCGCGCGCACGCCATGGCTGACGCCCGGAGCTTCTGGAACCCCTATGCGCCGCTGCCGCCGGCGCTGCGCCGCGGGCTGGGGCTGGGCGCCGTGGCCACGGTGCTGGTCGTCTGGAGCGTGGTCAGCGCGGCCGGCTGGGTCGGGCCCAACAAGCTGCCCGCGCCCTGGGCCGTGGCCCGTGCGATGGCCTATCTCGCCTGGGACGCCGACAACGGCCGCAGCCAGCTGCTCGAAGCCACGCTGTGGTCGGGCGGGCGGGTGGTGGTGGCCGCGCTGCTGGTGCTGGCCATCGGCATCCCGCTGGGCATCCTGATGGGCGGTGCGCCGCGCATCAACGCCCTGCTCTCGCCGCTGATCGACCCCTTTCGCTCGGCACCGGTGGTGGCGCTGCTGCCCATCATGGTGATGTGGTTCGGCATCGGCGAGATGATGAAGGTGCTGTTCCTCTTCGCCGGTGCTGTGGTCTACCTGATCCCGATGGTGCGCGACGCGGTGCAGGCCGTGCCGCAGGCCTACTGGGTCAGCACCCGCGACCTCGGCGGCACGCCGTGGGAGGCTGTGCGGCACGGCGTGCTGCCGATGGCCCTGCCCCGCATTGCGGACGCGGTGATCGTCGCCGTCTCGGTGATGTGGACCTACATCACCGTGGCCGAGTACGTCAACGCCCAGGAGGGCCTGGGCCAGCTGATACAGAACGCCCGCCGCTTCTCCGCCATGGACCAGGTCTTCGCCGGCATCATCGTGATCGTCGCGCTGGCGCTGGCCACCTACAGCGGCATGCAGTGGACCAAGCGCAAGCTGTTTGCGTGGGAGACCCAGCAATGAGCGCCGCGCCGAACTCCACAACCGCGTCCGCAACAGCGCCCTCAACCGCAGCCGCGCCCGGCCAGCCCGGCCCCAGCATCGAGCTGCGCGGCATCGTGCAGGAGTTTCCGCGCGCCGGCAGCGCCAGCGACACCCCCGGCGTGGTCCGCGTGATCGACGGGCTGGACCTGCGGCTCGACAAGCCCGGCATCCACATGCTGCTGGGCCCCTCCGGCTGCGGCAAGTCCACGCTGCTGCACATGATGGGCGGCGTGCGGCCCTTCGCTGTCGCGACGCCCACCCGCGGCGAGGTGCTGATCGACGGCCAGCCCTGCCTGGGCGCGCACGACGACGCGGTGATGGTCTTCCAGCGCTACGCCAACCGGCCGGACCTCAGCGTCTGGGACAACGTGGTGCTGCCCTTCCGCCTCAGGCACTGGCGCCAGCGCGTGCCCGAGGCCGAGTGGCGCGAGCGCGCCAAGGCCATGCTCGCAGCCGTCGGCCTGGCGGACAAACACGAGCACCGCCCGGCCCAGCTCTCCGGCGGGCAGAACCAGCGCGTCGCGCTGGCCCGTGCGCTGGTGCTGCGGCCGCGCATCCTGCTGATGGACGAGCCCTTCGGCGCGCTGGATGCCCAGACCCGCGCCGGCATGCAGACGCTGCTGGCCCAGTTGCACCTGGACTACCCCTGCCTGACCGTCTTCGTCACCCACGACGTGACCGAGGCGCTGCTGCTGGCCGACCGCGTCACGGTGCTCAGCACCCAGCCGGCCCGCATCGCCGACGACTTCACGATCGAGGAGCCGCGCCCGCGCAGCGAGCTCTGGCAGCGCTCCACCGAGGCTATCCGCCTGCAGGAGCGCATCCTGGCCCAGTTGCACAGCACCAGCGCCGGGCGCGGGCAGCTGGCCGTTTCCATCTGAGAACGATCGCGGCCCCCTCCCCCGCAGTCCCCACCCCCACCGCCGTGTCCGACACCGATCTCCCCGAGCCGCCCTACCTGCGGCGCATGCTGACCAGCCAGCCCAACCTCTATGCGCTGCTCACCACCGTGATCGCCAGCGCCACCCTGTCCATCCCCTGGGGTGGCGCGGGAGCAGTGCTGCCGCTGGTGGTCTTCGCGGCCGGCGAGGCCATCGCGGCGCTGTTCATCCCGTCGTCGCCGGGCTTTCGCGCCAAGGTCGACGCCGAGGTGCTGGCCGCGCAGCGCGCCGAGCGCCACGGGCAACTGATGGCCACGCTGGGCCCGCGTGTCTCCAAGGAAGACCGCCGCTGGCAGACCCACCGCCTGCTGCAGGACCGCGCCGCGCGCGCCCACGAGCTGCGCATCCCGGCCGGCAATACGAGCATCACCCCGCGCGACCTCGACCGCCTGCGCGACGCGCCCAGCGAGTACCTCTCGCTCTGGCTGACCTCGCTGGACATGCGCCAGCGCCGCAAGACGGTGGATGTCGACGAGCTCGACCACCGCATCGCCGTGCTGGACGACGAGATCGCCGAGGCGCAGCAAGGCGCCGGCGACCTGCCCAGCCTGCGCCAGGCCCAGAGCGAGCTGCGCGCGCTGCGCGAGCGCCACGAGCGCCTGGGCGGCCGGCTCGCCGCGGTCGAGGCGGCGCTGCTCTCGCTGCCCGACGCGGTCGAGGAGATCCACCTCGCACTCGGCCCCTCGCAAGGCGCCGCCTCCGGCGAGGTCCGGCTGAGCGAGGCCCTCTCGCGCCTGCGCGCCCAGGAGGACATCGAACGCTCGCTGACCGAAGAGATGAACACGCTCAGCCTGGAGCCGGTGCCCATGGCGGCCTCGCCGCGGGGAACCAACACCGCCAACGGCAGCACCAAAGCCCGCAACGCCCAGGCCCTGGGCCCAAGGAGAACCTGATGACCACGACCGCCGCCGACGTGACCCTGCCCGAGCTGAAGGCCTTGTGCGACTTCGCGGCGCACGAGGCGCTGGTGCGCGACACGCTGGGCGCCACCCTCGCCGAGCCGGTGGCCCGCGTGCGCTTCCTCGCCCGCTACACCAACTGGAACGGCTACTTCGGCAGCGGCGTGGCCGGCTTCGCGGGCAAGATAGGCCGCTGCCGCAGCATCTTTCTCGACCCCGCCGAGCCGGTGCAGGCGCTGGCCGACCGCAGCGTCTATGTCGCCAGCTTCTTCTTCGACGCCGCGCGCGACGAGTTCGACGACCGCGACACGGTGCACCGCGACACCCACCGCTGCCTGGCACAGGCCGCGCTGAAGGGCTTCATCCAGGCCGGTGCCGCTGAAGCCGCGGCGCTGCAAGACCCCGCCCAGCTCAATGCCCTGTGCGCCACGCCCGACTGGCTCAACGCGGTCTGCGCCAATGTCGCCGCCGGCTACGGCGTGGGCTCGCCCGACACGGCGCAGGCGGTGTTCCACAGCATCGGCTACCACCTGGGCTCCGAGCTGCTGGCCGACCGCGAGTTCTCCATCATCGACGAGACGCTGCGCGAGAAGGCCGGCGAGCTGGTGCAGCAGCTCAAGGCCACCCGCATCGCGATCGCCGGCCAGGAGCACGTGGCCTACCAGTGGATCGCGATCCACTCCGGCCACGGCGGCGGCGCCGAGGCCGACCACTTCGACTGGGCCTCGCAGGGCGCACGCCTGGCCTACCGCTTCACGCCGCCCGAGCAGCACGCCGGGCTGAAAGAATCGCTGCACGCCGGCTTCCAGGCCTTTGCCGCCGACCACCGCAAGTTCTTCACGCAGGTCAACATCGCGGCCTGAGGCCGCACACACCCTTCCCTGTCAGGAGCGCCCACCATGGCCAACGCCAACCTCTTCGCCCGCCTCTCCAACCTGTGGAGCGGCTTCGTCTCGCTGTGGATCGCCGACGTCGAGAAGGACCACCCCGAGATCGCCTACGAGAACGCGATCAACAGCATGGTCGTCAAGTACACCCGGCTGAAGAACGCCACCGCCGCCATCATCCGGCGCCGCGAGGAGATCGACGCCCGTGTCGGCGCCCAGTCCACCGCGCTGGCCCAGGTCAACCGCGAGCTGGAGACGGCGCTGGCCACCAACCAGGACGACCTGGCGCTGGTGCTGCTGCAGAAGAAGAGCGCGGTCGAGGCCGACCTCGCTGGTCTCAGCACCGAGGCCGAGCAGGCCAAGGCCGATGCCGAGGACGCCAAGAACGCGCTGCTGGCCGTCAAGACCGAGATCGGCAAGCTGAAGGACGAGCGCGAGCGCATGCTGGCCAAGATGCAGAGCGCGCAGGCCCGCATCCAGATCCAGAGCCAGCTCGAGGGCCTCAGCGTGGAGGCCGACGTGCAGGCGCTGGACCGGGTGCGCGACCACATCAAGACCACCATTGCCGAGGCCAATCTGGGCAAGGAACTGCGCGACTCGGACCTGGACGTGCGGCTGGACAAGCTGCGCCAGCAGAGCGGCACGGTGACGGCGCGCAGCCAGCTCGACGAGATCAAGCGGCAGCGGGCGGCGGCTGCGGCGGCGCAGGGTGTTGCCGGCAAGCAGATGTGATGGCCCGCGGCCCGCTCGCATGACCGCCGCTGTCAAACCGCTGCCCGCCTGGGCCGAGACCGTTCGCCGAAAGTACGTCGGCAACGAAGCCTCGATGTTCGTGCTCTACGGCAATGTCTTCGACCAGATCCTGCACGAGGGCAAGACGCTGCCGCTGGTGAGCTTCTTGTCCGATGTTCTGCTGGCCGGCAACAAGGACACCGTGATCCAGTTCGACCCTTCAGCGGGCGTGCAGTATCTGCGCCGGCTGAGCGAGCTGCCGCCGCCCAGCTTCGCGCCGCAGGCCAGCGCGGACGATGTGCTGGCCACGCTGGAGCCCGAGGTGATGGTTCGCCACCGGCTGGCGTTGATCGTCAGCTACGCCGGCAGCGTGGCGCCGCCCGGTGAAGAAAACTTCCTCGGCGATTCGGACCGCCGCGCGGCCGTGCGGCTGCACCGCTGGACGCTCAGCCCGGCGCTGGCCGAACGCGACAACGTGGTCTTCCTGCTGGTCGAGTCGCTCGCCGAGCTGAACGGCAAGATCATCAGCAACCCGCGCGTCGCCGCCGTCGAGCTGCCGCTGCCCGACCTGGCCGAGCGCGCCGCCGTGGTCGCCCACGCCGACCCCAGCCTGCCCAAGGCGCAGCAGGACCGCCTCGCCGCCCACACCAGCGGGCTGCGCGCGGTGCAGATCCACCAGATCCTGACGCCGCTGCCGGCGCAGGACGGCCTGCCCGACGCCCAGCGCGCCGCCTTCATCCGTGGGCTGCTCGGTAACACGCCCGATGCGGCAGCGCGCGCCGACAAGCTCACCGCGCTGACCCGCGGCATGGACGCCGACGAGATCGCCCACCTGATCGACCCGGGCCAGACGCCGCAAGCTGCGCCGGCCGACAGCGCCCACACCGACGAGCTGATCGCGCTGGTGCACCGCCGCAAGCGCGAGATCATCGAGAAGGAGTGCGCCGGGCTGATCGAGTTCGTCGCGTCGCCACTGGGGCTGGACGCGGTGGGTGGCAACGCCGGCATCAAGGCCGAGCTGGAGCACATCGCGGCCGACGTGCGCAGCGGCGACCGCAAGCGCTGCCCGATGGGGCTGATGTTCGTCGGCCCCATGGGCACCGGCAAGACCTTCGTCGCCAAGTGCTTTGCGCGCAGCTCGGGGCTGTCGGCCGTCACGCTGAAGAACTTCCGCTCCAAGTGGGTGGGCGCCACCGAGGCCAACCTCGACAAGGTGCTGGCGATGGTGAAGGCGCTGGGCCCCATCATCCTGATCATCGACGAGGGCGACCGCAGCTTCGGCGGCGCTTCGGAGGACAGCGACGGCGGCACCTCGTCGCGCGTGATCGCCAAGCTGAAGGAGTTCATGAGCGACGGCGACAACCGCGGCGTCGTGCTCTTCATCCTGATGACCAACCGGCCCGACAAGCTGGACACCGACATCAAGCGCGCCGGCCGGCTGGACCGCAAGATCCCGTTTTTCTACAACGAAACCACGCAAGAGGTGCAGGACGTGCTCGACGCGCTGCTCAAGCGCTACGGCGTCGCCGCGGTCGACTGGGCAGTGCACGGTGAGGCGCTGGCCGCGCCGCTGGTCGGCTACTCCAACGCCGACCTCGAAGCACTGGTGCTGCTGGCCGTGTCAAGCGCGCGCGACGAACCCGTCAGCCCCGAGCACCTGGCCCAGGCCGCGGCCGACTACCTGCCCTCGCGCGACAGCCTGATGCTCGAGTACATGGAGATGCTGGCCGTCTTCGAAGCCTCGCGGCGCCGCATGCTGCCCGCCCGCCTGCGCGACCTCACGGCACAGCAAGTGCAAGAACGCCTGCAGCAGCTGCGCCGCGCGCTCGCCATCCACTGACCGCCACCAAAAATCGGCCCAAGAAACTCGCCCGAACTTCGCCCAGAACCCGTCAAGACCCAGAAAGGCTCCCGCCATGACACTCACCTCCGCCGCCCCCCAGCTCGAGATGCACCACATCCAGGCCCTCGTCCGCGCGATGTACACGCTGGCGCTGCACGACGGCATCCACGACACCGAGCGCGTGATGCTGCGCGGCTTCTACGAAAGCTGCCAGGCTGACACCCAGGCGTTGACCTCGTTCGAGGACATCGTGCGCACCCCGCTGGACGAGAGCACGCTGCCCACGACCTTCGACACCCCGGAGCTGAAGACCATCTTCGTGCAGTCCTGCCTGCTGCTGGCCTACGCCGACGGCCACTACACGGCCGGCGAACGCGGCCAACTGCTGGGCTGGGCCAAGGCGCTGGGCCTGGCGGACCAGCAGCTCGGCGCGCTGGAAGACGGCGTCTCGGACCACCTGATGCAGCAGATCGCCCAGGTGAACAACACCGATGCGCTGCGCGAGGTGGCGGCGAAGATGCA
>DATHWJ010000210.1:0-2871 GCA_035460745.1 Ideonella sp.
TGCGCCGCCGGTTGCGCGTCGTCCCGTGAGCAAGGAGCTGCTGCGCGTCGATGGCTTGAGCAAGCGCTACGGTGCCGTGCAGGCGCTCGATGGCGTGGGCTTCGCGCTTCGTGCGCGCGAGGTGCTGGGCCTGGTGGGCGAAAACGGCGCGGGCAAGTCGACGCTGATCAGGGTGCTGGCCGGCCATTGCCGGCCAGATGCGGGGAGCATCGTGCTGCGCGGCCAGCCGATCGAGCTGCACCACCCCGGCGTCGCCGACCGGGCCGCCATCGGCCTGGTGGGCCAGGAGCCATCTCTCCTGCCCAACCTGAGTGTGGCCGAGAACATCCTGCTGGGCCATGAAGATGCTGCGCTGCGCGCCGGCTTCTACGACTGGCGCGCGCTGAACGCGCTGGCCGCGGCGCAGTTGGCCAAGCTCGGCGCCAGCCTCTCGCCGCAGGCCCCGACCGAGACCCTGTCGTTTGCCGAACTGCAGATCGTGGCACTGGCCAAGGTGCTGGCGATCGAAGAGCGCACGCTGCACGAGCCGATCATCCTGCTCGACGAGCCCACGTCCATGCTGGAGGCCGGGCAGGTCGATACCGTGCTCGCCTTGATCGAGAGTCTGCGCGGGCGTGCCAGTGTCGTGTTCGTCTCGCACCGGCTCGACGAGGTGCTGCGCGTGTGCGACCGGCTCTGCGTGATGCGCGATGGCCGCGTGGTCGCGCAGCGCGATCGGGCGGGCTGCAGCATGGCCGAGCTGCGCCGGCTCATGTTGGGGCAGGGTGCCGGCGCCGAGCCCGCGCGGCCCTTGGTGCCGGTGGCGCCGGTGACGGCGGTGCCCGGGGAGGCCTCGGCAACTCGTCTTTCGGTGCGTGCGCTCAGCCGGGCGCATTGCTACCGGGCGGTCAGCTTCGAGCTGCGGGCTGGCGAGGTGCTGGGCATCGCCGGGGCCGAGGGTTCCGGGCGTGAGAGCCTGTGCCGTACGCTCTTCGGCGCCGAAGCCCCCGACAGCGGCGATATCGAGTTCGGCGGGCGGTCCGTGCGCTTTGCCGAGCCGGCCGCTGCGGTGCGGCTGGGCATAGGCTACGTGCCCGCCGAGCGCCGCACCGAGGGCATCGTCGCCGGCATGAGCGTGGGCCAGAACATGACGCTGGCTCAACTGGGTGACCTGTGCCGCGGCCCGCTGATCGACTTTGCGCGCGAGCGGGCGGTGGTCGGACGCTGGATCGAGCGGCTGCGCATCCGGCCCGACGCGCCGCGCGCGCAAGCCCAGCACCTGAGCGGCGGCAACCAGCAGAAGGTGGTGCTGGCCAAGTGGATGATCGCGCGCTCGCCCAAGCTGCTGGTGCTCGACCGCCCGCTGCGTGGGCTCGACGTTGGGGCGCGCGCCGAGATGATCCCGCTGATCCGCGGGTTCGCTGCCGGCGGTATCGCCATCGTGCTGATTGCCGACACGCTCGACGAGCTGCTGGCGCTGAGCGACAGCATCCTCGTCATGAAAGACGGCACCGTGTCGGGCCGTTTCCCTGCCTCGGGCGCCAAGCCGTCCGAGCTTCAGATACTTGAACGGATGGTCTGAATGAGCGTGCCCGCCCCATCGCCGTTTCGCCAAGCCATCGTGCGCTCGATGCCGCTGGTGGCTCTGCTGATCTTGCTGGCGGGCCTGGGGCTGGCGGCCCCGTCGTTCTTGTCGTTCGCAAGCCTCGGCGTGCTGGCCGATGAATCGAGCGTCATCCTGCTGCTGGCCACCGGGCAGACGATCGTGATACTGCTCGGCGGCATCGATCTGTCGATGGCGGCGCTGGCCGCGCTCGCGTCGGTGCTGATGGCCCTCACGCTGCCCGCCCTCGGGTTCGCGGGTGTGGTGGGCGCGCTGGCGCTGACCACGCTGCTCGGCGCCTTTCAGGGCCATGTGCACACGCGCGCGCAGCTGCCGTCGGTCATCGTCACGCTCGCCGGGTTGGGTATCTGGTCGGGCATCGCGCTGGCCATTGCGCACACCACCATCCCGGTCACCGAAGGTTATGCCGCCGTGGGTTGGCTGGAAGGCAGCAGCCTGGGCGTGCCGCATGCCTTCGCGTTTGCGGCGGCGGCGCTCGCGGGCCTGGCCGCGGTCTTGCGCTGGTCGCCTTGGGGCCGCCGCCTCTACGCGATCGGCCTCAATACCCGCGTGGCCTTGCTCAGCGGCGTCCGTGTCGGGCAGGTGAAAGTCGTTGCCTTCGCGTTGTCGGGCTTGTTCTCCGGGCTGGCCGGCATGGTGATGGTGGCGCGCACCTACAGTGGCAGCCCCACGGCTGCCGACAGCCTGCTGCTGCCGAGCATTGCGGCGGTCTTGATCGGCGGCACGGCCATGGCCGGCGGCGTGGGTGGCCTCGCTCGCACCTTGATCGGCACGCTCACCGTCACCGTGCTGCGGGTCGGCATCTCGGCCGCAGGGGTGGACCCCGCGTTCGAGCCCATGGCCTACGGCGTGCTGGTGGTGCTGGTGGTCGCGTTGACGGCCCATCGTTCAGGCGTGGTGCGAACGGGCTGAACGGCGCTGCGCCGGCCTGCAGCTTCCGCCGGTGTCGCGTCCTCCCGCGGCCACGCCGTCGATCGAGGTGTGCATGCCGCGCTGCGTGCACTCATGGCGCGGGTCGCCCGAACGCCAGCGCCGCGACACCGTCGTCGTCCAACCCGCGCCCGATGGCGTGCAGCTGCCGTGCCTCATCTGCGCCGAGGGCCGATTCGGCCATCGCCCAGGCTCGGGCACGCGCGGCGGCCTCGTTGGTCTGCCGCGTATCCTCGGTGTCGTCGTAGCGCCGGTCCGCCGCACCGACGAGTTGTGCAGCCGCTTCCGGCCGGCCTTCCAGCGCGGCCAGTGACGCCAGGTAGTCCGCACACCAGGCC
>DATHWJ010000211.1:0-16593 GCA_035460745.1 Ideonella sp.
CTGGGCTGCGCCCATCACGTCTCGCCCGCCCGCCACCCGGTGCGCGCGCTGGTGCTGGCGCCCACCCGCGAGCTGGCCGACCAGGTCGCGCAGAGCATCAAGGGTTACGCCAAGCACAGCGCCCTGCGCTCCATGGTCGTCTTCGGCGGCATCGACATGAAGCCCCAGACGCTGGAGCTCAAGCGCGGCGTCGAGGTGCTGATCGCCACGCCGGGCCGCCTGCTCGACCACATCGAGGCCAAGAACTGCGTGCTCAACCAGGTCGAGTACGTCGTGCTCGACGAAGCCGACCGCATGCTGGACATCGGCTTCCTGCCCGACCTGCAGCGCATCCTGAGCTACCTGCCCAAGACGCGCCAGACCCTGCTGTTCTCGGCCACTTTCTCGCCCGAGATCAAGCGGCTGGCCCAGAGCTACCTGCAAGACCCGATCACCGTCGAAGTCGCCCGGCCCAACGCCACCGCGACCAACGTCGAGCAGCGCTTCATCAGCGTCGCCACCGACGACAAGCGCCGCGCGGTGCTGCAGATCCTGAAAGAGCGCACCATCACGCAGGCCATCGTCTTCGTGAACTCCAAGCTGGGCGCCGCGCGCCTGGCGCGCTCGTTCGAGCACGACGGCCTGCGCACGGCCGCCCTGCACGGCGACAAGTCGCAGGACGAGCGTCTGAAGTCGCTGGCCGCTTTCAAGGCCGGCGAGGTCGACATCCTGGTGGCCACCGACGTGGCCGCGCGCGGGCTGGACATCGTGGACCTGCCGGCGGTGTTCAACTTCGACGTGCCCTTCAACGCCGAAGACTACGTGCACCGCATCGGCCGCACCGGCCGCGCCGGCGCCTCGGGCCTGGCGGTGACGCTGGTGACGCGCGAAGACGCGCGGCTGGTGAGCGACATCGAGCACTTGATCAAGAAGAAGATCGAGCTCGACCCTATCGAGCTCGAGGACGACCGGCCGCGCCGTGCCGCACCGCCGCCGCGCCGCCGCGACGACGACTATGCCGGCGAGCCGCGTGCCGTGGCGCCGTCGCTGTCGTATGCGGCTTCGGCCGCACCGCGCCGCGCGCCGTCGCGCAGCGAGCATCGCGACCCCTTCTTCGACAAGCCCTATGAGCCCAGCAGCGCCGACACGGTGGCCGCTTGGGAGAAGGGCGGCGCCTCGGTGCCGTCGGCGGCCCGCTTGTCACCCAACATCCGGCCGCGCCGCAAGGTGGCGGTGTTGTTGGGCGGCGCCAAGACCTGAGGCCTGCGGGCATGGGGTTGGGCCTCGCCGGCGAGCGCGGGCGCACCTGGCGCGGCGTTTTTGCCGTCGCGCTGGTGGGCGTGCTGGTGCTGGCGCTGAAACCCGGTACCGCCACGCCGGAGCTGTTCCCCGAGGCCGACAAGGTGCGCCACCTGGCTGCCTTCATCGTGCTGTGGCTGATCGGCGCCCGGGCCCGCGTGATGCCGGCGTGGGCGCTGGCGCTGGGCCTGCTGGGCTTTGGCCTGGGCATAGAGCTCCTGCAGAGCTTCACGCCGACCCGGCAAGCCTCGTTTGCCGATCTGCTGGCCGATGCCGTGGGCATCGGCCTGGGCTGGCTGCTGCACCGCCGCGAGCAGGCGCTCGCGCGGGTGCCGCATCAGGTTGGCGAGCTCAAGCCGCCAGCCACATGAATACCGCGGGCAGCTTGTCGGGCATGGCCAGCCAGCCCGGCGACTGAAGCTCGCGCCGCCAGGCTTCCACGCTCAGCGTGCGGCACCAGCCGCCCGGCGAGGTCAGCCCGCAAGCCACGCTGAGCCGGGTATTGCCCTGCAGTTGCTGGGCCAGTGCCGCCAGCAGCGTGCCGTTGCGGTAGGGCGTCTCGATCACGATCTGGGTCTGCGCCTCGCGGCGCGAGCGGCCTTCGAGCTCACGCACGCGCTGGCTGCGCTCGTCCGCTTGCTGGGGCAGGTATCCCTCGAAGGCAAAGCGCTGGCCGTTCAGGCCGCTGGCCGCCAGCGCCAGGGTCAGCGAGCTGGCGCCGGCCAGCGGCTCGACGACCACGCCCAGCGCGTGCGCGGCCGCCACCAGCGCCGCACCGGGGTCGGCCACCGCGGGCAGGCCGGCGTCGGAGAGCAGGCCGATGTCGTGGCCTTCCAGCGCCGGCGCGAGCAGTGCGCGCCATTCGCGCTCGTCCACGCCCGGCGCCGAGCCGCCCTTGCGCGGGCGCGGCAGCTCGCGCAGGTCCAGTGCCTGCAGCGGCATCGCCAGCGGCGCGATCTCGTCGACCCGCTTCAGGAAGGCGCGGCTGGTCTTGGCGTTCTCCACCACCCAGTGCGCCAGCCCCGCCGCGCGCCGCAGCGCACCGGCGCTCAACACTTCGGTGATGGGGGTGGGGGCGGCGTGCAGGTCCAGCGTGTTGGGCACCAGCACCAGTCGGCCCTTGTTCATGCCGCAGCCCTCAGCAGCGGGTCGAAGCCGGCCGCGCGCAGCAGCTCGCAGGTGCGTATCAGCGGCAGGCCCACGAGGGTGGTCGGGTCGTCGGAGTCGATCGCGGCGAGCAGCGCGATGCCCAGCGTTTCGCTCTTGGCACTGCCGGCGCAGTCGTAGGGCTGCTCAAGCCGCAGGTAGCACTCGATCTCGGCGTCGGAGAGCGCGCGGAAGCGCACGGTCGCCGAGGCCAGCCGCATGTCTTCGAAGCCGGTGTCGCGCCGCACCACCGCGACGGCGGTCTGGAAGACGATGCTGCGCCCGCTCATCGCGCGCAACTGCTCGGTGGCGCGTTCGTGGTTGCCCGGCTTGCCGACCGGCTGGCCATCGACGTCGGCCACCTGGTCGGAGCCGATCACGACGGCCTGCGGGTGCAGCGCCGCCACCGCGCGGGCCTTGGCCAGCGCCAGGCGGCAGGCGAGATCGGCGGGGGCTTCGCCGGGCAGGGGGGTTTCGTCGACCTGCGGCGAGACCACGTCGAAGGGCAAGCGCAGGCGCTCGAGCAGCTCGCGCCGGTAGCGGGAGGTGGAGCCGAGTATCAGCGGGGCGGCGGGCGGGGCGACGAGGTTCATCGCCGGATTGTCCCATCGCACGCCGGTGCCGCCGGCCGCTCGTACACTCGCGCGATGAAGCACAAAACCATCGATCCGGCCCGGCTGGACATGGCCGCTTTTGCGGCCGATGCCGGCGAGCTGGCGGGCCAGTGGCCGCTGGCCAGCCTGGCGCGCCTGTCCGACCTGGCGGTGGCCGATCAGCTCCCCGGCCTGGAAGTGGCATGGCAGGCCGAGGGGGAGTCGCGGCCGGTCTCCGGCGGCAAGCCCGAGATCTGGCTGCACCTCGACGCGCAGGCGCAAGTGCCGCTGTGCTGCCAGCGCTGCCTGGGCCCGGTGTTCACGGAGGTGGCGGCCGAGCGCAGCTTCCGCTTCGTGGCGACCGAGGCCGAGGCCGAGGCGCTGGATGCCGAGCTCGAAGACGACGTGCTGGTGCTGGAGCGTGCGATGAACCTGCGCGACCTGGTCGAGGACGAGTTGCTGCTGGCGCTGCCGCTGGTGCCGCGCCACGAGGTGTGCCCGGAGCCGCTGCCGTCATCGACCCGCGACGAGCTGCCCGAGGAGGAGCTGGAGAAACCCAACCCCTTCGCGGCGCTGGCGCGCCTGAAGCAGCGGCCGCAGTGAGCGGCGGCGGCTGGTGCCAGGCCCACTTGCCAGCCACCAGCGTGGTACACTCATGGGCTTTTCCGGAATGGCGCCCTTCGTGGCGGCTGGTCTGCGCGGCACGGTCCCACCAGGGCCGGCGTTTGCGGCAAACCCAAGCCATGCGTCTATCCACTGCGTGTTCATGTGCCCAGCTGCGGTCAGCGCCGGGCACCATCGTCGCCGCTTTGCCGGCGCCCCAGGAGAATTTCATGGCCGTCCAGCAAAACAAGAAGTCGCCCTCCAAGCGCGGCATGCACCGCTCGCACAACGCGCTGACCCAGCCGGGTACCGCGATCGAAGCCACCACCGGCGAGACGCACCTGCGCCACCACATCAGCCCGACCGGCTTCTACCGGGGCCGCAAGGTCCTGAAGACCAAGGCGGACGCCTGATCTCAGCATCCAGCGCGCGGGTCGGCACCATGCCTGCCCCTCGTTGTGATCGCCATGCCGCGGCCCTGGTCGCGGCATTTGCCTTTTGTGCATGCCGTTCGGCGGCGGCGCTCGGCCGTGGGCGGTGTGCCGCTCGCGCGGGCGCCGGTTGCCGGCCGGCCTAGATGCTTGCCATCGTGCCGCATACCGATCATCTGAGGCCCAAGGACCGGGTTCGCCTGGTGGTGGACTGCATGGGTGGCGACCACGGCCCCTCGGTCACCCTGCCGGCCTGCCGCGAATTCCTGCAATCCCATCCGCTGGCCGAGCTGCTGCTGGTCGGCACCGCCGAGGCGATCGCCCCGGCCGCCGGCTGGGAGCGCTGCAAGACCATCGCCGCGGCCGACATCGTGGCCATGGACGACCCGGTCGAAGTGGCGCTGCGCCGCAAGCGCGACTCGTCGATGCGCGTCGCGATCTCCCAGCTCAAGGCCGGGCCCGACAACGCGCCGCCTGCCGCGGACGCCTGCGTCTCGGCCGGCAACACCGGTGCGCTGATGGCGCTCTCGCGCTACCTGCTGAAGACGCTCGAGGGCATAGACCGGCCGGCCATCGCCTCGGTCATCCCGCACCGCAACGGTGGTTTCACCACCATGCTCGATCTCGGCGCCAACGTCGATTGCACGCCGGAGCACCTGCTGCAGTTCGCCATCATGGGCAGCGCGCTGGTGTCGTCGATCGAGGGCAAGGAAGACCCCTCGGTGGGCCTGCTCAACATCGGCTCCGAGGCCATCAAGGGCAGCGAGACCATCAAGCGCGCCGGCGACCTGCTGCGCGCGGCCGCTGCCGACGGCCACCTGAACTACTTCGGCAATGTCGAGGGCGACGACATCTTCAAGGGCACGGTCGACATCGTGGTCTGCGACGGCTTCGTCGGCAACGTCGCGCTGAAGACCACCGAGGGCCTGGCCTCGATGCTGAGCCAGTCGATCCGCGAGGCCTTCACGAGCAACTGGTACGCCAAGCTCGTGGCGGCGCTGGCGCTGCCGGTGCTCAAGCGCTTCCGCGCCCGCTTCGACCCGCGCGGCTACAACGGCGCGGCCCTGCTGGGGCTGCAGGGCCTGGTCTTCAAGAGCCACGGCTCTGCCGATGCCTATGCCTTCGGCAACGCGCTCAGCCGCGCTTATGATGCAGCCCGCAATCGCCTGCTGGACCGTGCGCATGACCGCATCGTCGAAACCCTGCAGGCCATGCCCGCTCCCGCGGGCGACATACCGGTGCGTCCCGCCGCATGAACCAGCCTTACCGTTCCCCTGCTCCCCGTTTTTCCCGCATCGCCGGCACCGGCAGCATGCTGCCGCCGCGCCGCGTCAGCAATGACGAGCTGGCCGCCCAGCTGGCCGAGCGCGGCCTGGAGACCTCCGACCAGTGGATCGTCGAGCGCACCGGCATCCGGGCGCGCCACTTCGCCGACCCCGGCGTCAACTCCAGCGACCTGGGGCTGGTGGCGGCCCGCCAGGCGCTCGCCGCGGCCGGCCGCGAGGCCAGCGAGATCGACCTGCTGATCGTGGCCACCTCGACGCCGGACATGATCTTTCCGTCCACCGCCTGCATCATCCAGAACAAGCTGGGCATCCACGGCTGCGCGGCGTTCGACGTGCAGGCCGTGTGCTCCGGCTTCGTCTACGGCCTCTCGGTGGCCGACTCCATGATCCGCGCCGGCACCGCGACGCGTGCGCTGGTGATAGGCACCGAGGTGTTCTCGCGCCTGCTCGACTTCAACGACCGCACCACCTGCGTGCTCTTCGGCGACGGCGCCGGTGCGGTGGTGGTGGAGGCCTCCAGCGAGCCGGGCATCCTGGCTGCGCGCCTGCACGCCGATGGCCGCCACGTCGGCATCCTGTGCACGCCCGGCGCGGTCTCGGGCGGCCAGGTGCTGGGCGACCCGCTGCTCAAGATGGACGGGCAGGCCGTCTTCAAGCTCGCCGTCTCGGTGCTCGAGCAGGTGGCACGCGAAGTGCTCGAGGCCGCCGGCCGCAAGGCGGAAGACATCGACTGGCTGATCCCGCACCAGGCCAACATCCGCATCATGAACGGCACGGCGCGCAAGCTGAAGCTGCCGGCCGAGCGGCTGGTGGTGACGGTCGACGAGCACGGCAACACCTCGGCCGCGTCGATCCCGCTGGCCCTCGACCATGCGGTGCGCGGCGGCCAGGTGAAACGCGGCGACACCGTGATGCTCGAAGGTGTCGGCGGCGGCTTCACCTGGGGCGCCGTGCTGCTGGACTTCTGAACAAAGCGACGGGCCGCGCGCTGAACGCGGCCCTTGACTTCGGGTGTTGAGATGACTTCATTTGCTTTTGTATTCCCGGGCCAGGGCTCGCAGGCGGTCGGCATGCTGGACGCCTGGGGCGATCATCCGGCCGTGCGGGAGACCCTCGCCGAAGCCAGCGCCGCGCTGGGCGAAGACCTCGCCGCGCTGATCCACACCGGCCCCAAGGACCAGCTCGACCTGACGACCAACACCCAGCCGGTGATGCTGACCGCCGGCATCGCCTGCTACCGGGCCTGGCTGGCCGAGACCGGCCTGCGGCCCGCCGCGGTCGCCGGCCACTCGCTGGGCGAGTACACCGCGCTGGTGGCGGCCGGCAGCCTGAGCCTGGCCGACGCGCTGCCGCTGGTGCGCCTGCGCGCGCAGGCGATGCAGCAAGCCGTGCCGGTGGGCGTCGGCGCGATGGCCGCCATCCTGGGCATGGACGCCGACGGCGTGCGGGCGGGTTGCGAGCAGGCAGCGCAGGCCAGCGGCGAAGCGGTCGAGGCGGTCAATTTCAACGATCCCAAGCAGACCGTGATCGCCGGCACCAAGGCGGGCGTGGACAAGGCCTGCGAGTTGCTGAAGGCGGCGGGCGCGAAGCGTGCTTTGCTGCTGGCCGTGTCTGCCCCTTTCCACTCCAGCCTGATGAAGCCCGCCGCGGAGCGCCTCAAGGCACACCTGGCCGAGGTGGCCATCGCCGCGCCGGCGATTCCGGTCGTCAACAACATCGACGTGCAGGCCGCCAGCGAGCCCGACGCGATACGCGACGCGCTCTATCGCCAGGCCTTCGGCCCGGTGCGCTGGGTCGAGGTGGTGCAGGCGCTGCGTGCGCGGGGCTTGAGCCACATCGTCGAATGTGGCCCCGGCAAGGTGCTGGCCGGCATGGTCCGGCGCATCGACGCCGACGCGGTGAGCGCTTGTGTATTCGACCCGGCCAGCCTGGCCGAAGTGAAAGGACTGTTGTCATGAGCGATAGGGCAGCCAAGGCAGAAATCTTGGCGGGGCAGGTCGCCCTGGTGACGGGTGCGTCGCGCGGCATCGGCCGGGCCATTGCCCAGGTGCTGGCGAGCAAGGGCATGAAGGTGGTGGGCACTGCCACCAGCGAGGCCGGTGCCGAGGCCATCACGCAGAGCCTGTCGGCATTCCCCGGCTGCAAGGGCGCGTGCCTGAACGTCAACGACGCGGCCGCGGCCGCGAGCCTGGTGACCGAGATCGTGAAGGAGCATGGCGCCCTGCACGTGCTGGTCAACAACGCTGGCATCACGCGCGACTCCCTGGCGGTGCGGCTCAAGGACGACGACTGGGACGCGGTGATGGACACCAACCTGAAGGCCGTGTTCCGCCTCTCGCGCGCCGCGTTGCGCCCGATGATGGCGCAGCGCTACGGCCGCATCATCAACATCACCTCGGTGGTGGGCTCCTCGGGCAACCCGGGCCAGGCCAACTACGCCGCCGCCAAGGCCGGCGTGGCCGGCATGACCCGTTCGATGGCGAGCGAACTCGGCAGCCGCGCCATCACCGTCAACTGCGTGGCCCCGGGTTTCATCGCGACCGACATGACCGAGGGCCTGCCGGAGGCGCAGAAGGCCGCGCTGCTGCAGCAGATCCCGCTGCAGCGCCTGGGCCGCCCCGAAGAAATCGCGCACACCGTCGCGTTCCTCGCTTCCCCCGAGGCCGGCTATATCACAGGCGCTGAACTGCACGTCAATGGCGGCATGTTCATGAACTGATCCCACCCCCCGGATTCGACACCCCCGCAGCGTAGAATCCGCCCCGTTTTCCGCAATCCCCTGGAGGAGTTATGAGCGATATCGAAGCACGTGTGAAGAAGATCATTGCAGAGCAGCTGGGCGTCCCTGAAGCCGACGTCAGCAGCGAAAAGGCTTTCGTGGCCGACCTGGGCGCCGACTCGCTCGACACCGTCGAGCTGGTGATGGCCCTGGAAGACGAGTTCGGCATCGAGATCCCCGACGAAGAAGCCGAGAAGATCACCACCGTGCAGTTGGCCATCGACTACGCCAAGTCCCACGCCAAGGCCTGAGCGGCCTGCGTGTTTTCCTGAAGTTTGCTCATTTAATCGCATGACCCGTCGACGCGTCGTCATTACCGGCCTGGGGCTTGTCAGCCCGGTCGGCAACACCGTTTCCGAAGCCTGGGCCAACATTCTGGCCGGCCGTTCGGGCATCACACCGATCACCAGGTTCGATGCGTCGGGGATCACCTGCCGGATTGCGGGTGAGGTCAAGGGCTTCAAGGTCGAGGAGTACATCCCCGGCAAAGAAGCCAAGCACATGGACAGCTTCATCCACTTCGGCATGGCCGCCGCGATCCAGGCCGTGCAGGACGCGGGCCTGCCGACCGGCGACGCGCTGACCGAAGAGAGCGCCGAGCGCATAGGCTGCATCATCGGTTCGGGCATCGGCGGCCTGCCGGAGATCGAGGCGACCGCCCGCTTGATGGTCGAACGCGGCCCGCGCCGCATTTCGCCGTTCTTCGTGCCGTCTTCGATCATCAACATGATCTCCGGCCATGTCTCCATCAGGTTCGGTTTCACCGGGCCCAACCTGGCCATAGGTACGGCCTGCACGACCGGACTGCACTGCATCGGCGAGGCGGGCCGGCTGATCGAGTACGGCGACGCCGACGTGATGATCGCCGGCGGCTCGGAGGCCACCATCTCGATGCTGGGGATGGGCGGTTTTGCCTCGGCGCGGGCCTTGTCCACCCGCAACGACGATCCCGCCACCGCGTCCCGCCCCTGGGACAAGGACCGCGACGGTTTTGTGCTGGGCGAAGGCTCGGGCGTGCTGGTCGTGGAAGAGTACGAACACGCCAAGCGGCGCGGGGCCAAGATCTATGCCGAGCTGATCGGCTTCGGCATGGGGGCCGATGCCTACCACATGACCTCGCCCAGCGTCGATGGCCCGAAGCGCTCGATGAAGGCCGCGCTGCGCAACGCCGGTGTCAATGCCGACGGCGTGCAGTACCTCAATGCCCACGGCACGTCGACGCCGCTGGGCGACCTGAACGAGACCAACGCGATCAAGCTGGCCTTCGGCGACCATGCCAAGCAACTGGTCGTCAGCTCCACCAAGTCGATGACCGGGCACCTGCTCGGCGGCGCGGGCGGCCTCGAATCGGTCTTCACCGTGCTCGCCTTGCGCGATCAGGTGGCGCCGCCCACCATCAACATCTTCAACCAGGATCCCGAGTGCGACCTGGACTACTGCGCCAACGAGGCGCGGCCGATGAAGATCGAGGTCGGCGTGAAGAACAACTTCGGCTTCGGCGGCACCAACGGCACGCTGGTTTTCCGCCGCGTGTGACCAGGCTGCCCGCGCCCGATGCGCGCTGCTGCGCCCGCCGTTGACTACCCGGCCTCCCAAGGCGGCTTCTGGCGCCGCATCGGCGCAGCGCTGGGCGGCGTGGTAGGCGCCGTGCCTGCGGCGTGGGCCAGCTCGCACTTGGCGCTCCAGCCTGGCCTGCCGGTCGGCTCGGGCGGCCTGGCGCTTTTCATGCTGCTCGGCCTGGGCCTGGGTGCCTGGGCCGGCTGGCGCTGGTCGCGCGTGCCGGCCTGCAGCCTGTATTGGGACGGCGGCCGCTGGCAGCGCCGCGGCCCGGCGGGCGACGCGTTGGATGCCGGCGTGCCCGAACTGGCGCTGGACTGGGGCGACTGGCTGCTGCTGCGCTGGCGGCGTGACCCGAGCGCGGCGGGCGATGGCGCCGGCGCGCGGCATGATGCCTTCATCCCGCTGGCCCGCCGCGACCTGCCGTCACGCTGGCACCTGCTGAGGGTGGCGCTGCGGCAGTGCCCACGCGGGGGTGACACGCCATGATGGTCAATCCCGACGTCGATGCCGCGCTGGTCGAACGCGTCAAGCAAGGCGACGTGCGTGCCTTCGAGATGCTGGTGGTCAAGTACCAGCGGCGCATCGAGCGGCTGATCGCCCGCATGGTGCGCGACACCGACCTGGTGCAGGACATCGCGCAGGAGACCTTCATCCGCGCCTACCGCGCGCTGCCGCAGTTCCGCGGCGAGAGCGCCTTTTACACCTGGCTCTACCGCATCGCGGTCAACACCGCCAAGAAGGCCCTGGTCGACCTGAAACGCGACCCGGTGATCACCGACACCGCATTGGCAGGCACCCGGGATGACGATGATGAAACTTCCCGGCCCGGATTGGAACCAACCGACGGCGCGACCCCCGAGTCGCTGCTGGCCAGCAAGGTAATTGCAGCCACGGTGAACGCGGCGATCGAAGCCTTGTCCGAAGATCTGCGCCAGGCGATCACGCTGCGCGAGATCGAAGGGCTGAGCTATGAAGAGATTTCTGAAGCCATGAACTGCCCGATCGGCACCGTGCGGTCGCGCATCTTTCGTGCCCGTGAAGCGATCGCGCTGCGCCTGCGGCCGTTGCTGGACACACGCGATGGCGAACGCTGGTGATGCAGGCGAGGTGGGGCGAGCGGGGCGAACCTGGAGTGTCGAGATGATGACTGAACCGTCGAACGATCAAGAGCGTGCCTTGCAGCAGCTGTCGGCCCTGGCCGATGGCGAATGCGAGCCGGGCCAGTTGCTGGCAGCCTGCGATGTCTGGCGCCGCGACGGGCGCGTGCGCGCCTCGTGGCATGCCTACGCGCTGATCGGCGACGTGATGCGCTCCGACGACCTGGCCAGCCCGGTGGCCCACGATGCGCAGTTCCTGCAGGGCTTGCGGGCGCGCTTGGCCGCAGAGCCGGTGATACTGGCGCCGGCCGCGGCGCCGAGCCAGCCGGTCGAGGTGCCGGTGCAGGGCATGCCGCGTCTTGCCGTTGGCGGCGGTGGTGCTGGGCTCGGCTTCGTCGGCCGCGGCAGCGTGCACCGGCGCCGCTGGGTCGCCCCGGCCGCAGTCGCGGCGGGTTTCGTGGTGGTGACCGGTGCGATGGTCGCGATGCGCAGCTCGGTGCCCGACAGCGGCGCCTTGGCCCTGGTCCAGAACAGCCCCTTGCGCAACCCGCCGCGTACCGAGCAGCTGCTGTTCGACCCGGAGGTCGCGATCGTGCGCAACCCCGAGCTGGACCGTTACCTGAATGCTCATCGTCAATACACCCAGGGGCCGGCACTGGCCGGGCCGGGCGGCGTGCGCCAGGTGGCGGACACGCCGGGCGGCCGTTGACGTGGCCCGCTCGGAGATGGCAGGCGACATGCGCATGGCCAGGCGACACATGGGGTCGGTAACGTGGTGTTGAGGTCCGTGGGTCCAGCGCTGCACGAAGGCCGGCCGGCCCAGTGGGCAAAGCGGCCCGGCGTGGCCCGGCGCTTCCTGCGCAGCCGGGCGTGGCTGGGGGCTTTTTCCATCGCGGCGGCGTCGGCCGCATATGCCCAGGCCGGTGCGCAGTCCGCTGCGCAGGTGCCGCCGCAAGAGGAGTCGCGCGATGCCCGCAGCTGGTTGATGCGCATCCACGAAGCGGCTTCGCGGCGCAACTACCAGGGCACACTGGTCGTCACCACGGCCGGCTCGGTGAGCAGCTCGCGGGTGGCCCACTTCTGCGACGGCAAGCAGCAGTACGAGCGCGTCGAGGCGCTCGACGGCCAGGCCCGCAGCATGGTGCGCCGCAACGAAGAGGTCCACACGCTCTGGCCCAAGGCCAAGGTGGCGGTGGTGGAGCAGCGCGACACGCGTGCGAGCTTCCCCGCGCTGCTGTCGGGCGGCGGCCGCGGCGTGCTCGAGTGGTACGAGCTGAAGGTGCAAGGCCCCGACCGCATCGCCGGCTACGACGCCGAGGTGGTGCTGCTGAAGGCGCGCGATGCCATGCGCTACAGCCAGCGCCTCTGGGCCGAGCGGCAGACCGGGCTGCTGCTGCGCTCCGATACGCTGCAGGCCGACGGGCGCCTGCTGGAGTCCTCGGCCTTCTCCGAGCTGGCCATCAATGTGAAGCCGCAGCCCGACCTGCTGATGCAGCCGCTCAAGCGGCTCGATGGCTACCGCGTGCTGCGCCCCGCCGTGCTGCCGACCACGCTGGAGGCCGAGGGCTGGAGCCTGGGCGCGGTGCCGGCCGGCTTCAAGGAAGTGCAGTGCGCCAAGCGCTCGCTCGACCCGACCGGCGGCAACTCGGCGCCTGTGGTGCTGCAGGCGATCTACTCCGACGGCCTGACCCACGTCTCGCTGTTCATAGAACCTTTTCAAGCGCAAAGGCACCAAGCAGAGCTGAACGCCGCCATCGGCGCGACGCACACCTTGATGGTCCGTCTCGGTGACCACTGGATCACCGTGGTGGGCGACGTGCCGGCTGAGACGCTCAAGCGCTTCGTAGCCGCGCTGGATCGCAAGCATTGAAGAGAGCCCTGCACCGGTGTCCGCTCACGCGGCCCGGTCGGCGCCCGCTGCATCGCTTGCGTTGAAGTTCTCGAATTCAACAAGCTTGTCCCTAAAAGAGGAGAACGCATGCATTCCCGTGTTCCGTCGATCGCCGGTGGCGCCAAGCGCGCGCTCGTCGCGGCGATGTGGTCCGTTTCCAGCCTGCTGGTGCTGAGCACGCCCTTCAGCGTGCAGGCGCAGGCAGCCGTCACCCGCGCGCTGCCCGATTTCACCGACCTGGTCGACCAGGTCGGGCCTGCGGTGGTGAACATCCGCACCACCGAGAAGGCGCACAGCGCTGCGCGCGGCGGTAGCGGCCCGCAGGTCGATCCCGGGCTGGAGGAGTTCTTCCGCCGCTTCGGCATCCCCATGCCCAACCGCCCGGACGGCGGCCGCAATCCGCGCGGCAACGATGACGATGACGACCAGCCGCAGCGCCGCGGCGTCGGCTCCGGCTTCATCCTGAGCTCGGACGGTTTCGTGATGACCAATGCCCACGTGGTCGATGGCGCCGGCGAACTCACCGTCACGCTGCCCGACAAGCGCAAGTTCAAGGCGCGCGTGATCGGCGCGGACGCGCGCACCGACGTGGCCGTGGTCAAGATCGACGCCACCGGCCTGCCGGCCGTGAAGATCGGCGACGTCGGCCGCCTGAAGGTGGGCGAGTGGGTGATGGCGATCGGCTCGCCGTTCGACCTGGCCAATACCGTGACGGCCGGCATCGTCAGCGCCAAGCAGCGCGACACCGGCGACTTCCTGCCCTTCATCCAGACCGACGTCGCGATCAACCCCGGCAACTCCGGCGGGCCGCTGATCAACATGCGCGGCGAGGTGGTCGGCATCAACTCGCAGATCTACAGCCCCTCGGGCGGCTATGCGGGCATCTCGTTCGCGATCCCCATCGACGAGGCGATCCGCGTCGCCGACGCGCTGCGCACCAGCGGCCGGGTCATCCGAGGCCGCATCGGCGTGCGCATCGCACCGGTCACCGAGGAGGTCGCCAAGTCGATCGGCCTGGGCGAGGCGCAGGGCGCGCTGGTGCAGGGCGTCGAGCCCGGCACGCCGGCCGAGAAGGCCGGGCTGGAGGCGGGCGACATCATCGTCAAGGTCGACGGCAAGACCATCGACAAATCGGGCGACCTGCCGCGCATCATCGGCAATACCAAGCCGGGCAGCAAAGCCATGCTGCAGCTGTTCCGCCGCGGCAGCTACAAGGACGTCGCCGTGACCGTGGCCGAGATCGAGGCCGAGAAGCCCGCTGCTGCGGCATCGGCCGATCCGCAGGGCTCCTCGGCTGCGAAAACAGCGCTGGGCCTCTCGGTGGCCAACCTGACTGACGCGCAGAAGCGCGAGCTGAAGGTCAAGGGCGGGGTCAAAGTCGAGGCCGTCGAAGGCGCGGCCGCACGGGCCGGCCTGCGGGAGGGCGACGTGATCACCCAGCTCGACAACGTCGAGGTCAGCGACATGAAGCAGTTCGGCGGCCTGATTGCCAAGCTCGACAAGAACAAGTCGGTCACGGTGCTGGTGCGGCGCGGCGAGTGGGTCAACTACGTGGTCATCAAGCCGCGCTGATCCGGCCCGCAAAGTCCCTGAGGCAAAGGCCCGCTGTCCGACCAGGGCAGTGGGTCTTTCCGCAATGTGGTGTTTGAGGCCTGCTCGTCACTATTTGTTTCTGGTGCCCCGGATTTGCAACGTCGTTTGATCGAGACAGTTTTGTTTGTGAGTGCCTGCACACTTTTTCAGACGACCTCGATTGACCCGTTGAGCAGATACAATCAAGGCGTTCGGCAGGCTGTTTGATGACGTGTTTGACGGCCATGCGGGGATCGCAAACTGTCCCCAGGGTATGCACAGCAACCTGTGGATAAGTTGTGGATGATTTTGCTTGTTGGCGGTCCGCAACGACCACAAAACAAGCCATGGTGCGGCTTGCGCGGGGGTGCTTTTGGCTACAATGAAGGCCCAACAAGCAGTTGCCATAAGTTTTGTTGGAAGGCGCGTCTTCTTTGGACGTGCCTTTTTTTTGTGCCCGGTCAGGTCGGCGGCGTGAGCATCATCCCGCTGCGCCGGCACCCCTGAAACGACCTGTGAGCCAGCCTCTGTGCGAGGGCTCAGCCTGTGAAGACACCGGGCTGCCCCGCTGCGTTTGATCCCATGGACCACATCAGAAACTTCTCCATCATTGCCCACATCGACCACGGCAAGAGCACGCTGGCGGACCGCCTCATCCAGCGCTGCGGCGGCTTGAGCGACCGCGAGATGGAAGCCCAGGTGCTCGACTCGATGGACATCGAGCGCGAGCGCGGCATCACCATCAAGGCGCAGACCGCGGCGCTCACCTACGTCGCCAAGAATGGCCAGACCTACCAGCTCAACCTGATCGACACGCCAGGGCATGTGGACTTCTCTTATGAAGTGAGCCGCTCGCTCTCGGCCTGCGAAGGCGCGCTGCTGGTGGTCGATGCCAGCCAGGGCGTCGAGGCGCAGACGGTGGCCAACTGCTACACCGCGCTCGACCTCGGCGTCGAGGTGGTGCCGGTGCTCAACAAGATGGACCTGCCGGCGGCCGACCCCGACAACGCCAAGGCCGAGATCGAGGACGTGATCGGCATCGACGCCGACGACGCGATCCCGTGCTCGGCCAAGACCGGCATGGGCATCGACGAGATCCTCGAGGCCGTGGTGGCCCGCATCCCGCCGCCGCGCGGCCTGCCCGACGCGCCGCTGCGCGCGATGATCATCGACAGCTGGTTCGACAACTACGTCGGCGTCGTGATGCTGGTGCGCGTGGTCGATGGCGAGCTCAAGAAGGGCGAGCGCATCCGCATGATGGCCTCAGACGCCGTCTACCCGGCCGATCACCTGGGCGTCTTCACGCCCAAGGCGATCGACCGCGACGTGCTGAAGGCCGGCGAGGTGGGTTTCATCATCGCCGGCATCAAGGAGCTGCAGGCCGCCAAGGTCGGCGACACCGTCACGCTGGAAAAGAAGCTGCCGAACAACGCCGGTGTCGCCGCCGAGGCACTACCGGGCTTCAAGGAGATCCAGCCGCAGGTCTTCGCGGGCCTCTACCCGACCGAGGCCAGCGAGTACGACCAGCTGCGCGATGCGCTGGAGAAGCTCAAGCTCAACGATGCCTCGCTGCGCTACGAGCCCGAGGTGAGCCAGGCGCTGGGCTTCGGCTTCCGCTGCGGCTTCCTCGGCCTGCTGCACATGGAGATCGTGCAGGAGCGCCTCGAGCGCGAGTTCGACCAGGATCTCATCACCACCGCGCCCAGCGTGGTGTATGAGGTCGAGCTGAACGACGGCACGGTGATGGAGGTCGAGAACCCCTCCAAGATGCCCGACCTGGGCCGCATCCGCGAGATCCGCGAGCCCATCGTCACGGTGCACCTGTACATGCCGCAGGACTACGTCGGCGTGGTGATGACGCTGGCCAACCAGAAGCGCGGCGTGCAGCTCAACATGGCCTACCACGGTCGCCAGGTCATGCTGACCTACGAGATGCCGCTGGCCGAGATCGTGCTCGACTTCTTCGACAAGCTCAAGAGCGTCTCGCGCGGCTATGCCTCGATGGACTACGAGTTCAAGGAGTACCGTGGCTCCGACGTGGTCAAGGTCGACATCCTGATCAACGGCGACCGCGTCGATGCCCTGTCCATCATCGTGCACCGCGCGCAGAGCCAGTACCGCGGCCGCGGGGTGGCGGCCAAGATGCGCGAGCAGATCCCGCGCCAGATGTACGACGTGGCGATACAGGCGGCCATAGGTGCCAACATCATCGCCCGCGAGAACATCAAGGCGCTGCGAAAGAACGTGCTGGCAAAATGCTACGGCGGCGACATCAGCCGCAAGCGCAAGCTCCTCGAAAAACAAAAGGCCGGCAAGAAGCGCATGAAGCAGATCGGCTCCGTCGAAGTGCCTCAGGA
>DATHWJ010000212.1:0-4061 GCA_035460745.1 Ideonella sp.
CGCTCCAGTATCGCAAGCCCTCGCAAGGTCAGGGCCCGCGCGCTTTTATCATCGGCCCATGCCCGACACGACCCCCACCCCCGCTGCGCTCGACCCGCAGACCCAGCCGCGCGAGTTTCTGCGCGCCTTGTACGACGCCGCCGTGGCACGCGCCCTGCCCGGCGAAGTGACCGCCGCCTTCCTGCCGCCGCCGCCCGATGCCGCCGGCGGCGGGCGCACGCTGGTGATAGGCGCCGGCAAGGCGGGCGGTGCGATGGCGGCTGCCGTCGACGCGCTGTGGCCCGCCGACGCACCGCTCTCCGGCCTGGTCGTCACCCGCTACGACCACGTGCCCCCGGCCTACCGCGCCCAGCCCGGCCGCATCGAGGTGGTCGAGGCGGCCCACCCGGTGCCCGACGAAGCCGGCCGCCGCGCCGCCCGGCGCATCGTCGAGCTGACGCAGGGACTGACGGCCAAGGATCTCGTGCTCTGCCTGATCTCCGGCGGCGGTTCTTCGCTGCTGAGCCTGCCGGCCGATGGCATCACGCTGGAAGACAAGCAGGCCATCAACAAGGCCTTGCTGAACAGCTGCGCCGCCATCGACGAGATGAACTGCGTGCGCAAGCACCTCTCGGCCATCAAGGGCGGCCGGCTGGCCGCGCGCTGCGCACCGGCACGCGTCGTCACGCTGCTGATCTCCGACGTGCCCGGCGACGCACCCGAGGTGATCGCCAGCGGCCCCACCGTCGCCGACTCGACCACCTGCGCCGACGCCCTCGCCATCCTCAAGCGCTACGGCATAGAGATCCCCGCCGCCGCACGCGCCGGCCTGGAGAGCGGCGCCTTCGAGACGCCCAAGCCCGGCGACGCCATCTTCAGCGGCCACGCCGTGCACATGATCGCGACCCCGCAGCAAAGCCTGGAAGCCGCCGCCGCTTTGGCACAGCAACACGGCTTGGCCGCGCACATCCTCTCCGACGAGATCGAGGGCGAGTCGCGCGAGGTGGGCAAGGTGCACGCCGCCCTGGCACGCGCCATTGCACGCCGCGGCCAGCCCTTCGCCAAGCCCTGCGTGATCCTCTCCGGCGGCGAAACCACCGTCACCGTGAAACCCCGAGCGCCCGGCGCCCCCAAGGGCCGCGGCGGCCGCGCCAGCGAGTTTCTGCTCGGCTGCACCATCGCACTGCAAGGCGAACCCGGCGTGCACGTGCTGGCGGCCGACACCGATGGCATCGACGGCATCGAGTCCAACGCCGGCGCACTGGCCGGCCCCGACACCCTCGCGCGAGCCGCCGCGAGCGGCCTGAAGCCGGCCGACTACCTGGAGCGCAACGACGCATTCAGCTTCTTCGACGCTTTGGGCGATTTGGTGGTGCCGTGGCCGACGTTCACGAATGTGAATGACTTCAGGGCGATTTTGGTGGTTTGATGTTTGAAGTGGGTGGGTGTTGGAGGTGGTCTGCTGCGTTTGGAGCGCGTGCTGAGCCGGTCTTGTACTGAGCGGCGACTGGGCCGGCTCAGCTCGCGCGAACCTGTCCCCCAAGGCGCTCGCAACAACGCAACCCAACCCGCAACTACTTGAAGATGTTCAACGCCGCATACTGCAGCAGCATGATCGTCTTGCCGTCGTTGATGCGCCCATCCGCCACCATGGCCATCGCCTCGGCGATCCCGAGCTCCAGCACCTCGATGTCTTCGCCCTCGGCGGCGACGCCACCACCGTCATCGACCCGCATCGCGTGGTCGTAGGCGCCGACGAAGAAGTGCAGTTGTTCGGTCACCGAGCCCGGGCTCATGAAGGCCTGGAACACCTTGCGCACCTCGTGCAGCCGGTAACCGGTCTCCTCCTCCACCTCGGCGCGGATGCGCTCTTCGGGTGAGCTGTTGTCGAGCAGCCCGGCCGGTACTTCGATCAGCAGGTCGTCGTGGCCGTTGACGAAGGCCGGGTAGCGAAACTGGCGCGTCAACAGCACGCTGCGCTGGCCCAGGTGGTAGGGCAACAGCGCCGCGCCATTGCCACGGTCGTAGGTCTCGCGACTCACGGTCTGCCACTGGCCGTCGCGGCGCAGCCAGTCGAAGCTGGTTTTCTTCAGCACGTACCAGTCGTCGGACAGCAGTTGCGTGCCGTGCACGCGGATGCGGTGTTGGATGCTCATGGCCGCGATCGTACGTGCATGTTCGTGCAATTTCAAGATTTTTCGTGCAATCAGTTCGGGCAGGCGCTAAGCTGCGGCCATGTTGACCCGCCAGAGAAAACAGCATTTGCTCGCGCTGCTGAAGCGAGACGGCCAGATCGTCGCGAAGGTGCTCAGCGCCGAGCTCGGCCTCTCGGAAGACACCATCCGCCGCGACCTGCGCGAGCTCGCGCAAGAGGGCCTGCTGCAGCGCGTGCACGGCGGCGCGCTGCCGGCCTCGCAGGCGCTGGCCGACTTCTCGCAGCGCCGCCATGTCGCCACCGACGAAAAGGCCGCCATCGCACGCGCCGCCGCCGGCCTGGTCGCCGACGGCCAGGTCGTCTTCGTCGATGGCGGCACCACCGCCGTGCAGTGGGCCCGCGCCCTCGCGCCCACGCTGCGCGCCACGGTGATCACCCACAGCCCCTCCGTTGCGGTCGAGCTCGCCGGCCACGCCCATGTCGAGGTCGTGATCATCGGCGGACGGCTGTTCAAGCACTCGGTGGTCGCGGTCGGCGCCACCGCCATCGAGAGCATCGCCCGCTTCCACGCCGACCTCTATTTCATGGGCGTCACCGGCGTGCACCCGCAAGCCGGCCTGACGACCGGCGACATGGAAGAAGCCAGCGTCAAGCGCGCGCTGATGGCGGCCGCGGCCGAGACCGTGGTGATGGCCTCGTCGGAGAAGCTGAACGCCGCGTCGCCGCATGTGATCGCCCCGCTCGCGCAGGCCGCCACGCTGGTGGTCTCGCCCCAGGCGCCCAAGGCCACGCTGGCGGCCTGCCGCAAGCTGGGGCTGCAGGTCGTCGTGGCGCCGGCCGGCTGATCAGGTCTTCTTGCGCGCGCAAGCCACCTTGTGCAGCAGCTCCAGCAGCATCGCCCGCTCGGCGGCGCTCAGCGCGGCCATGGCTTCGCGCTCGCCGTCCACCAGCGAGCGCACCGCCTGGCGGGCCAGCGTGGCGCCTTCGGCGGTCACCCGGATGTGCTGGGCGCGGCGGTCGGTGGTGCTGCGTTCGCGCTCGACCAGGCCGCGGCGTTCGAGCCGGTCTATCCACATCGTGATGTTGGGCGGCGTCACCGCCAGCGCATGGGCCAATTGCCGGGCCGAAACGCCGGGGTTTTCGTCGATCAGCGTGAGCATCGTGAACTCGACCGGCCGCAGCTGGGCCGCGTCGCCCACCTGCTCGCTGAACACCTGCGCGGTGGTGATCGAGGCCTGCGCCAGCTGGTAGCCCAGGATGTCGTGCAGGCCGGCCTCGGCCAGGCTGCCCTGGGGCGTCAGGTCTTGGGATGTCATGCGCGCATTGTCCGCCCGGCGGTGCGCCGCTTCAGCGCCTGGCCAACACGGCCAGCCCCGCCGCGGCGGCGGCCGCCAGCAGCAGCGGCAAGCCCCAGCCCGGCGCGAGGTTGAGCGCCAGGCCGCCCAGCGCCGGCGCCAGCATGCCGCCCAGCGTGTAGGCCAGCACCAGCACCGCCGTCGTATTGACCAGCGCCACGCCCTGGTGGCGGTGGCCGATGTCGACCATCGACAAGGTGTAGAGCGCCCCGCCCGCGCCGCCCCAGAGGAAGGCGATCACGGCGGCCAGCGGCGGCCAGGCGGGCACCAGCGGCAGCAGCAGCGTCGCGCCGAGGTTGATGGCGGCGCAGCCCAGCAGCACGCGGCGGGTCGACCAGCGGTCGGCCAGCTCGCCGATGGGCAGCATCGTCAGCGTGCTGCCCAGGCCGATGGCCGAGACCAGCAGCGCCGCCATCGCAGCGCCGAAGCCGGCGGCCAGGCCGTAGAGCGGCAGCACGCCGGACATGCCGGCCTCGAAGAAGCCGCCCACCGCGCCGGCCGCCATCAGCCCCGGCGCAGCGCGCAGCGCGTCGGCAATGCCATGCAGGCCCAGGCGCGGCGCGGTCTGCCCG
>DATHWJ010000213.1:0-10531 GCA_035460745.1 Ideonella sp.
GTAGACCATCATCACCGCCACCGGCTTGTTGGGCGCGGTCGGGTTGTTGGCCTGGAACTCCATCAGCGCCGCCAGGTCGGCAAAGCCCATGTCGTAGGTGCCCGAGGCCACCCGGTTGACCGCATTGCCCGAGCCGTTGCCAGCATCGATGGTGACGCTGAGCTTCTCGGCCTTGAACAAGCCCTTGGCCACCGGCAGCAGGAAAAACGCGCTGGGCCCCTCGAAGCGCCAGTCGAGCTGGAACTTGACTGCCGTTTCCTGGGCCAGGGCCGTGCCGGCCAGCAGGGCCGAGGCGGTCGCGGCGATCAGGCTGCGGCGGGTGAACGAGGAGAGGATCTTGAAGGCCATGCGGGGGAGCTCCGGAAAGCGGTGACGACTGAACGGGATTGCATGCTTTGTTGCAAAAAGCGTGCTCACCGTAGCCGCCCGCTACCCGTTTGCCATCCGGTATCGCCCGGATTTGGTGCATGCAGTATGTATACAAAATGGGCGACTGCACCGCTGGCCCGTTCCCGCTCCGAGGCGGCCTGAGGCGAGCCGATGCCCGCCGGGCGGGTCAGCTCAACAGATCCAGCAGCGTGCGTGCCACCACCTTGGTGGCGCGGCGCAGGTCCTCCAGCACCAGGTGCTCGTCGGCCCGCTTGGCGTTGCTCTCGAAAACGGTGCGCGGCCCGGCGCCGTAGATCACGGCCGGCACGCCCTGCTCGCAGTACAGCCGCACATCCGTGTAGAGCGGTGTGCCCGAGGTGGGGATGGCCTCGCCGAAGACGGCCTGGCCGTGCCTCTGCAGCGCGTCAACCAGCGGCCGGTTGCCCGGCAGCGGCTGCAGCGAGCGCGCCAGCAGCAGGCGGCGCAGATCGACGCTGATGCCGGGCAGCTCCGCCGCGGCCTCGACGATCACGCGGTGGATCTCGGCCTCGACTTCGGCCGGGTCTTCCTCGGGGATCATGCGGCGGTCCAGCTTGAGCACGACCTTGCCGGGCACCACATTGGTGTTGGTGCCGCCCTCGATGCGGCCGACGTTGAGGTAGGGGTGGGTGATGCCCTCGACCTTCGAGGTGACCTGCTTGTAGAGCGTGTTCTGGTGGTACAGCGCGTTCAGGATCTTCACGGCGCCCTGCAGCGCATCGACCCCTGTGTCCGGAATGGCCGCATGCGCCATCTTGCCGTGCACCGTGACCTCCATCTGCAGGCAGCCGTTGTGCGCGGTGACGACCTGGTAGCTGAAGCCGGCGGCGATCAGCAGGTCGGGCTTGGTCAGGCCTTGTTTCAGCAGCCAGCCGGGGCCGAGCTCGCCGCCGAACTCTTCGTCGTAGGTGAAGTGCAGCTCCACGCCGCCCTTGAGCGGCGCCTTCAGGGCCTCCAGCGCGCGGGTGGCGAAAGTGAAGGTCGCGAAGTCGCTCTTGCTGACGGCCGAGGCGCGGCCGTAGAGCTTGCCATCGACCACCTCGCCGCTGTAGGGCCCGCGGCTCCAGCCCTCGCCCGGCGGCACCACGTCGCCGTGGGCGTTCAGCGCGACCACCGGGCCGCCCTCGGCGTAGCGGCGGCGCACGATCAGGTTGGTGAGCGACTCCAGGCCGTAGGCGCGCACCTCGGCCTCGGGCACCGCGTGCTGCTCGGCCTCGAAGCCGAAGCCGCCCAGCAGCTCGGCGGTGCGCTGCGCGTGCGGCGCGTTGTTGCCGGGCGGTGTGTCGGTGGGCACCTGCACGAGGGCCTGCAGGAAGCGCACCTCCTCGTCGAAGTGGGCGTCTATCCAGGCGTCGAGTGATTCGTAGGGTGTGCTCATGTCTAAGGGGTTTCCCCGGCCAGTTGCGCCAGCAGCGTGGCGAAGGCTTGCACGCAGAGTTGCGTGTCGTTGTTGGTGATGGTCTCCAGCGGGTTGTGGCTGATGCCGGAGTTGCCGCCGCGCAAGAAGAGCATGGCCTGCGGCATCACCTCGTGCAGCTTCATCGCGTCGTGGCCGGCGCCGCTGGGCATGCGGAAGACCGGCAGGCCTGTCGCTTCGACCGCCCGCTCCCAGCGCTGCTGCCAGGCCGCGGCGCTGGGCGCCGCGGCGGCCCGCATGGTCTCTTCGAGCTCATGGCTCAGGCCGCGCTTCTCGCAGATCGCGGCCAGCTCGGCCTGCACGTCGCGGGCGCAGGCGTCGCGCACCTCGTTGGTGGTCGCGCGGATGTCGAGGCTGAACCGGCAGGCGCCGGGCACCACGTTGATCGAGCCGTTGGGCACGGCCAGCATGCCCATGGTGCCGACGAGATGCGGCACCGCGGCCGCCCGCCTCTCCAGGTAGAGCGCAAGCTCGGCGCAGGCGGTCGCGGCGTCGCGGCGGCGGTCCATCGGCGTGGTGCCGGCATGGCTGGCCACGCCGGTGATCTCGCCGACGAAGCGCACGCTGCCGTTGATCGAGGTGACGACCCCCAGCGGCAGGTCCAGCTCGTTGAGCACCGGCCCCTGCTCGATGTGGGTCTCGATGAAGCCGAGGTAGTCGGCCGGGTCGCGGGCGATGGCCTGGATGGCCTCCAGCGTGGCCGGCAGGCCGGCGGCCTTCATCGCGTCGCGCATCGTGACGCCGTCGGCGTCGGCCTGGTCCAGCCAGGCGGGGTCGAAGTGGCCGGTGACGGCGCCGGAGCCGAGGAAGGTGGCCTTGTAGCGCTGGCCCTCTTCTTCCGCGAAGCCTATGACCTCGAAGCCGTAGGGCAGGCGCTTGCCGGCGCGGTGCAGCTCGCGCACGCAGGCCATGGGCACCAGGATGCCCAGGCGGCCGTCATACTTGCCGCCGTTGCGCACGGTGTCGTAGTGCGAGCCGGTCAGCAGGCGCTTGGCCTGCGGGTCGCTGCCGAAGTAGACGCCCACCACGTTGCCCACGGCGTCGATGCGGGTCTCGTCGAAGCCGCACTCGGTCATCCACTGCTGCAGCAGCTTGGCGCAGGCCTGGTGGGCCTCGGTGAGGTAGGTCACCGTGAGCTGGCCCTTCTCGGCGTAGCCGGGGTCGGTGTACTGCGCCAGCGTCTCGTGCCAGTCCCAGACTTCGTCGCCCAGCGCGGGCGTGCTGGCGAACTTGTCGTCGAGGCGGATCTCGGCGATGCGGTGGATGTTGCGCAGCGCCTCGGCCAGCTCGAAGTCGGGGTGGCCGCGCAGCCGGCGCTCCACCGTGGCGATGATCTCGCTGCGGTGCAGGCCCTGGCCGCGCGGGCCGCGCACCGCCATCACGAAGGGCCAGCCGAAGCGGGCGTTGTAGGCCGCGTTGAGCGCCTGCACCTTGGCGAACTCCTCGGGCGTGCACTGGTTGAGGCCGGCCCTGGCCTGCTCGTGGGTGGACTCGGCGGTGAGCTCGCCGGCGATGGCGGCCTTGCCGGCCAGCTCCGGGTGGGCCCGCACCAGCTTCAGCTGCGGCTCGCGCCCGGCCTCCCGCACCACGCTGGCGAGCGCGAACTTGAGGTGCGCCAGGCTCTTGAATGGGCGCTGCGCGAGCGCGGCCTCGGCGATCCACGGCGAGTGTTCGTAGACGCCATCGAGGGCCGCGAGGGCGTCGGCCGCCGGGGCGGTGTTGAGCCAGCCCAGGCTCAGGGGCGTGGGCCTGCTCATGCGGCGCTCGCTTCAAAGGGATGGGTGGCTTTCCAGTGCCGCGCGATGTCGATGCGGCGGCAGACCCAGACATGCTCGTGCGAGCCGATGTAGTCCATGAAGCGCTGCAGCGAGCCGATGCGGCCGGGCTTGCCGAGCAGGCGGCAGTGCATGCCTATGCTCATCATCCTGGGCCGGTCCTCCCCCGCGGGGTCGCCCTCGGCATACAGCGCGTCGAAGCTGTCGCGCAGGTAGGTGAAGAAGTGCTCGCCGGTGTTGAAGCCCTGGGCCTGCACGTAGCGCATGTCGTTGGTGTCCAGCGCGTACGGCACCACCAGGTGGGGCTGCCGGGTGCCGTCGGTCCGGGTGACCTCGGTCCAGAACGGCAGGTCGTCGCCGTAGTAGTCGCTGTCGTACTCGTAGCCGCCCTGGTCCACCACCAGGCGGCGGGTGTTGGGGCTGTCGCGGCCGGTGTACCAGCCCAGCGGCCAGGCGCCGCCGGTCATCTCGCGCATCAGCTCGGTGCCGATGGCGATGTGGCGGCGCTCATTGGCCTCGGGCAGGTTCTGGTAGTGGATCCAGCGCAGGCCGTGGTTGGCGATCTCGTCGTCGCGCGCCATGAAGTGGGCCAGCAGCTCGGGGTAGCGCTGCAGCGCCATGCCGATGCCGAACACCGTGAGCGGCCAGCCGCGCTTGTCGAACTCGCGCAGGATGCGCCAGACGCCGACGCGCGAGCCGTACTCGTACATCGACTCCATCGTCATGTGGCGGCTTTCATAGGCCTGGGCGGTGACCAGCTCGGAGAGAAAGGTCTCCGAGGTGGGGTCGCCGTGCAGCACGTTGTTCTCGCCGCCCTCTTCATAGTTCAGCACGAACTGCACGGCGATGCGGGCCTGGCCCGGCCACTGCGCGTGCGGCGGCGTGCGGCCGTAGCCGCGCAGGTCGCGGGGGTAGGCGGCGCTGGTGGGATCTTGATCTGCACTCATGGATGGACCCTCGTCGGAATGCTAAGCAGGTGGCGGTGGAGGCGTGCGCTCAGGCCAGCGGCTGCAGCGCCTTGGCCAGGTCGTTGGAGCGGGGGTTCAGGCGCAGGTTGCGCTCGACGTTGCCGAGGTGCGACTGCATCAGCTTCAGCGCGGCGCGGGCGTCGCGCCGCTCCAGCGCGTCGACGATGGCCACGTGTTCGTCCTGCGAGTGTTCGGCCGAGTGGGCCGACTGGTACATCAGCGAGATCAGCGAGCTGCGCGAGAGCAGGTCGCTCAGCATCTGCGCCAGCACCTCGTTGCCCAGCATGCGCGCCAGCACCACGTGGAAGTCGGCCAGCAGCCGGGTGCGGCCGGGCACGTCGGTGCGGGCCACGGCCTCGCCCTCGGCCTGCAGGTGGGCGCGCAGCTCGGCCACCTGCGTGTCGGTGATCACCGCGCACAGGCGCTTGACCATCTCGGCCTCCAGCATCTGCCGCACCTCGAAGACCTGCCTCGCCTCCTCGACGCTGGGCTCGCGCACGAAGGCGCCGCGGGCCGGCTCCAGCGCCACCAGGCGGTCGCGCGAGAGCTGGTTCAGCGCCTGGCGCACGACGGTGCGCGAGACCTTGAAGATGTCGGCGATCTGCTGCTCGGCCAGCTTGGTGCCCGGCATCAGGCGGCGCTCGACGATGGCCTGAGTGACGGCGTCGACGATGCGCTGGGTGGTGGTGCCGCCGGTGTCGTCGTTGGCGGCCGGTGCGGCGCCGGCGGTCAGCGCGGCCTTGCCGGCTGCCGGAGCGGCGCCTGTATCGAGGGCCTTCAGGGAGGGGCTGCGGCGGGCCATGGCGTCAAGCCTGCAAGCCGCTGCGCACGGGCATGGCGCTTGCCTGCCGCGCGTGGCCGGGCGAGTCTGGAATGTGGTGCTGCATTTTGTCTCGGCTACTTGATTTGTATGCTGAAGTGTATACACTTCGCCGCAAATGACAACACCCCAGTTGCACAGGGGGCGTGTCGCACGGGCCCAGCGCTTCACCCGGGCAGTGAGGACAAAGATGTGCACCCGCCCCCCCTGATTGCACCGGAGATTTCCCCCATGGGCAAGCTCACCACCCACGTGCTGGACACGTCCAGCGGCGGCCCGGCCGCCGGCATGGCCGTCACGCTCTACCGCCTGGCTGCCGACGGCAGCGCCCCCCAGCCGCTGCTCAGCCTCACGCTGAACCACGACGGCCGCGCCGACGCGCCGCTGCTCGAAGGCAGCACCCTGCAACCCGGCCGCTACCGGCTGGTGTTCGCGGTGGCGCCCTACTTCGCCGCCCGCGGCGTGGCGCTGCCGGATCCGCCTTTCCTCGACCAGGTGCCGCTGGACTTCGGCATCGCCGACGCCGCCAGCCACTACCACGTGCCGCTGCTCGTCAGCCCCTGGAGCTACTCCACCTACCGCGGCAGCTGAGAGGAGAAGGTCATGGATTCCTATTTGCTCGACTGGGTCAACCTGCTGCTGCGCTGGGCCCACGTCATCGTCGCGATCGCCTGGATAGGCTCGTCGTTCTACTTCGTCTTCCTCGACAACAGCCTGACCAAGCCGGTCGACCCCGAACAGAAGGCCAAGGGCGTGGACGGCGAGCTCTGGGCCGTACACGGCGGCGGTTTCTACCACCCGACCAAGTACATGGTGGCGCCGCAATCCATCCCCGGCCACCTGCACTGGTTCTACTGGGAGAGCTACTCCACCTGGCTGACCGGCTTTGCGTTGTTCACGGTGCTCTACCTCTTCAATGCCGGCAGCTTCCTGGTCGACAAGAGCGTCTACAACTGGGAGCCCAGCACCGCGATCGCGGCGTCCCTGTCGTTCCTGATCGTCTTCTGGGTCGTCTACGACGTGATCTGCCGCTCGCTGGGCCGCGGCAAGAACGGCGACCTGACGGTCGGCGTGCTGGTCTTCGTCTTCGTGGTCTTCGCGTCCTGGCTGGCCTGCCAGCTCTTCGCGGGCCGCGCCGCCTTCCTGCTGGTGGGCGCGATGATGGCCACCACGATGAGCGGCAACGTCTTCTTCTGGATCATCCCCGGCCAGCGCACCGTGATGGCGCAGATGAAGGCGGGCGAACCGGTGGACCCGGTACACGGCCAGCGCGCCAAGCAGCGCAGCGTGCACAACACCTACTTCACGCTGCCGGTGCTGATCGCGATGCTCTCCAACCACTACGGCTGGCTCTACCAGGGCCCGCACAACTGGGCCGTGCTGGTGCTGCTGATGCTGGCCGGCGCCTTGATACGCCAGTTCTTCGTGGCACGCCACAAGGCCGTGGTCAACGGCGTGGCGCCGCCGTGGCGCTTTGCCGGCGCCGGCGTGGTGGTGATACTTGGGCTGGTCATCTGGCTGAGCCCAGCGCCGCCAGCCGCCGTGCCGGCCGGGGCTGCGGCCCCCGCCGAGGTGCCGGCGACGATGGCCAACGTGAAGGCGGTGATCGACCAGCGCTGCGCGCTGTGCCACAACGCGCAGCTGCAGAACAAGAACGTGGCGCTGCACACGCCGGAGTTGATCAAGCAACACGCCCAGGCGGTTTACCAGCAGTCGGTGGTGTTGAAGCTGATGCCGCTGAACAATGCGACGCAGATCACGGAGGCGGAGCGCAACCTGCTCAAGCGGTGGTTCGAGGCGGGGGCGCCAGCGCAGTGAGCGCGCTCGGACCGCTCTTGGGCGGTGCCGCTCCGCGTGGAGGGCGTGTTGCTTTGACAAGAGCCCGCCGGGTTTCGCCCGGCCGGCGAGTCACTTTCTTTTTTGCGAAAAAGAAAGTAACCAAAGAAAAGCGCTTTACACCCATATTTATTTCTCGGCCAGGGCATCGGTCGCTGCGCTCCAGCCCGTGCACCCGAGGCCGTCTCGCCCAGCAGCGGGCGAGACACGGCGCATCTCTCACGAACTCCTCGACTCGGGTTTGCCGGGGCAGGAGCGAGACGCGAGGCACAAGACCTTGGACCCGCGAGCGAGCCATGGAACGTGCACCCACGTGCCAGCGAGGGTCTCGCCCGCTGCTGGGCGAGACGGTCCCGGTTGCACAGGACGGAGCGCAGCGACCGATCACCTGGCCGAGAAATAAATATGGGTGTTGAGGCGCTTTCTTTGCTTACTTTCTTTGCGCCCGCAAAGAAAGTGAGGCGCCAGCCGGGCGAAATCCGGCGGGCTCCATGCAAGAGAACAAAGCCCGTCGCGCAGCGGCACAAGCGGGCAAGAGCGGCCCGTGAGCTCCGCCTCAGCTCACCAACCGCCCCGCCTCGATGTGCAACTGCCGATCGCACCTCGCCGCGATCCCGCGGTCATGGGTGACCATCACCAGCGTCGTGCCCGCCTCGCGGTTCAGGTCGAACATCAGCTTCATCACCGTCTCGCCGGTCGCGAAGTCCAGGCTGCCCGTGGGCTCGTCCGCCAGCAGCACCTTGGGCCGCACGACGAAGGCGCGGGCCAGGGCCACGCGCTGCTGCTCGCCGCCCGACAGCACCTTGGGGTAGTGCCGCAGCCGCTCCGCCAGACCCACCCGCCCCAGCATCTCGGTGGCCAGGGCGCGCGCGTCGTTACGGCCGGCCAGCTCCAGCGGCAGCATCACGTTCTCCAGCGCGGTGCGGTTGCCGAGAAGCTGGAAGCTCTGGAAGACGAAGCCCAGCTTGGCGGCGCGCACCGCGGCGCGGGCGTCTTCGTCCAGCACGAAGAGGTCGGTGCCGTCCAGCCGCACCGTGCCGTCGCTGGGCACGTCCAGGCCCGCGATCAGGGCCAGCAAGGTGCTCTTGCCCGAGCCGGAGGCGCCGACGATGGCGGCGGACTCCCGGGGCTGCAGGGCAAATTCGATGTCGTGGAGAATGGTCAGTGTGCCTGTGGCGTCGCTCACGCGTTTGGTGACATGGTCAACGGCAATGATGGGTTCGGACATGAAGAGCAAGACAGGGTCGGGTTGGACGGTGAACCGCAGGGCGCTGCTGACGCGCTTGGCGTGGGCCCACTGTAGCGTGGCGCTCGCGCTGGCCGCGGGCGGGGCCGCTGCGGCCAGCCCTGCCGCAGGGGCAAGCACCGCTGCGGCCGGTGCACCGCGCGTGCTGGTGGTGGGCGACAGCCTCTCGGCCGAATACGGCCTGGCGCGCGGCAGCGGCTGGGTCGCGCTGCTGGAAAAGCGCCTGGCGGCCGAGAAGATCGCGGCCCAGGTGGTCAACGCCAGCATCAGCGGCGACACCACCTCGGGCGGCCGCTCGCGGCTGCCGGCGCTGCTCAAGCAGCACCAGCCCAGCGTGGTCGTGATCGAGCTCGGCGGCAACGACGCGCTGCGCGGCCTGCCGCTGGCGATGACGCGCGACAACCTGGCCGCCATGAGCCAGGCCGCCAAGGCCGCCGGCGCCAAGGTGCTGCTGGTGGGCATGCAGATGCCGCCCAACTACGGCCGCCAGTACGGGCTGGACTTCGCTGCCGTGTTTGCCGAGGTCGCCAAGCTGCAGAAGGACGCCCTGGTGCCCTTTCTGCTGAAGGGCGTGGCGGATGGGCCGGACGCCGACAGGATGTTCCAGGCCGACCGCATCCACCCGGTGGCCGAGGCGCATCCGGCGATGCTGGCCAACGTCTGGCCGGCTCTCAGGCCACTGCTCAAGTAGCGCCGCGCCCGGGTTCGGCCCGGATCAGCCCGAGCGAACTGGTTTTTTGGACGCCTTGGCCGCCGCAGCGCGTGGCGGGCCCGCGGGCGCACTGCCGGCCTTGCCCGCCGCCCGGCTCGTGGGCGCGCTCTCGCGCCCGCCCGCCTCCAGCCCCGCCTCCTCGCAGCTCGCCGCGGCGCTCTGCAGCAAGGTGTCGGTCAGCCGCACCAGCACCGTGTCCAGCACCTGGCGCTCGCCGGCGCTGAGCAGGCGCAGCAGCGTGGCCTGCTCCTTCTGCGCGGCCGGGAAGACCTTGCGCAGCACGCGCCGGCCCGCGGTGGTGACGGCGATGATGCGGCGCTTGGCATGCGTGGGGTCGATGTGGCGGTCGACGAAGCCCTTCTCGATCAGGCTGTCGACCGCGCGGCTGATGGCCGCCTTGTCCATCAGGTTGATGCGGGTGAGCTCGCGCATCTCCAGCGAGGCGTAGCCGCTGAGCCGCGCCAGCAGGCGCCACTCGGGATGCGTCAGGCCCGAGGGCTCGAGGTAGCGGCTGGTGACCTCGCGCTGCACCAGCGAATGCAGGCGCCCGAGCTTGAAGGTCAGGAAGTCTTCGAAGCGCAGCTCGACACCGGTGGCCGAGACCTCCTGCCAGGCGGCCGTGCCGCTGCCCTCACCCGCCGAGCCGGCCAACCGGTGCGCGCCCGTGGGCCGCGTGCGGCTGCCCGCGCCTTCGTCTTTTGCCACGAGGGACCCCTTTTACCGGGCGGCTGTGCCGCCATTGATCGTCGTTACCCGCGTGAGAATAGGCCGCTGCTCCCGTGGATGTCAAACCATGTGTTGATAAATCAACTCATTGTTTTCCCTCGGCTGCCCAGTGGCTGCAGCAGCCGGCAGCGGCGCCGTCAGGCCGTGCGGCGCGGCACCACCAGCCGGGAGACCAGCAGTTGCACCACCTGCCCGGCCTGGTTGCGGGTCTCGCTGCGCATCCTGACGATGCCACGATCCGGCCGCGACGGCGATGGGGTGATCTCCTGTACCGTGCTGACCACAGTCAGCACGTCGCCCGGCCGGGTCGGCCGCGGCCAGCTGATCTCGGCACCGGCACCTATCAGGCCGCCGGCGATGGGCGCGCCGCCCTCGACCAGCAGCTTCATCGTCAATGCCGCCGTGTGCCAGCCGCTGGCCGCCAGCCCGGCAAACAGCGTGCTCTGCGCGGCCGCCTCGTCGAGGTGGAAGGCCTGCGGGTCGAATTGGCCAGCGAACCCCTTGATCTGCGCCTCGTCAATGGTGTGGGACGCGCTCGTGAAGCTCTGGCCGACCTGCAGCTCGTCGAGGTACAGCGGCGCGGCGGGGCGGGGGGTGTCGCTCAAGGCAGTCTCCTTCGGGCT
>DATHWJ010000214.1:0-17864 GCA_035460745.1 Ideonella sp.
TTTTTTGAGTGGGTGAATCGGTAACGAAGCTCATCAGGAACCGTTTCGGTCGGCGCCGCTGGTGGGGCGCGCCTGCGGGTTCGGATCGGTATCTTGCCTCGGAAGGGTCCGCTTGATGAAGTCGAGCATGAGCGCAGTGGCCGCATCTGCATGCGTCTCGAGCAATAAGTGACCAGCGTCGAAAATATGGGCTTCCATTCGGGGCAGGTCCTGCATCCACGATAGGACCTCGGCAATGTCGAAATAGGGGTCGTGCCGTCCCCAGAGCATCAGTGCGGGCGGCTGCCAGCGCGCGAGATAGTCGGCAACGGCGTCGAACCGCGCGACATAGTTCCCATAGTCCTTGATGAGCGCTCGCTGGACGTCCATCCGGCCGGGCAGGTTCATCGCCCGCCAGTCCTCTTCCCAATGTTCAGCCGGGATCCGCGCAGCGATCTCCGGCGAGAGGCCGGCGACATAGGTCTCGCGCGTACCTTCGAGCGTCAGATGCGCGGTCGTAGCCTTTTCGTTTTCCGGACTCGGATCGGCCCAGAAGGCTTTCGTCGCCGCCCATCCCGGCCCGTGCCCGGTTCGATGCGCGTTGGCGTTCTGGACGATGAGGCCCAGGACCTGATCGGGCGCCTGCATGGCGATGTGAAAGCCGACCGGCGCGCCCCAGTCGTGCAGGTAGATATAGCGCGGCCCGACCGAGAGCTCGTCCAGCAACTCGGAGATTGCCTCACCCAAAGCGACAAACGAGACCGCAGGCGGAACGTTGGACTCGCCGAAGCCGGGCAGATCGGGCGCGATGACGTAGGCGGCCTGCGCCAGCGGCGGGATAACACCCTCGAACATGCGCGCGGTGTTCGGCGTTCCGTGCAGGAGCAGCACCGCGGGCCTAGACGGCTCTCCCACCGCGAGGAACGACAGTTCCGTGCCGCCCGAGAGGCGAAATCGTTGACGGGTCATTGGGCGCTTGTTCGGCTCCTTTCCTCGGTTCAAGAGTCCCGTGCCGGATTGGCCGCCGCGGATCATCACAGCACGCGCGAGAGAAAGTCGCGAACAGGCGGCAGCGCCTCGTCCAAATGCGTCTCAAGCAACCAGTGACCTGCATCGTCGATAAGATGCAGTTCGGCCTCCGGCAGGTCGCGCTGGTAGGCCCGAGCCGACTCTTCGGGCATGTAGCCATCCCGTGGTCCCCAGACGAGCAGGGTAGGCGGGCAGTGCTCGCGCAGATAGGATTGATAGCGCGGGAACCACTCGAGATTTTGTTCGAGTTTCTCCATGAGCTCGACCGACACGGCCCGGCGGACGGGCGTGTCCATCAACGGCCAATGTAGCTTCCAGAGATCCGGCGTTATTCTGTCGGCAACCTCCTTCGAGACTTCGCCGACGAACTCCTTCCGAAAACCTTCCTCGCTGACGGCTTCTTCGAGCACACGGTGGTTCTCGGCTGATTTGTCCTTCCACCACGCCTTGATCGCCGCGTATTTCGGGCCGAGAACGTCTTCATAGATATCGCCGTTCTGGATGACGAGCGCTGCGATCCGTTCGGGCCGGGCGATGGCGTGCCGCAGACCGATCTGTGATCCATAGTCGTGGAGCCAAAGGGCGTAGCGTTCCAGACCGCAGGCCTCGGCCACCTGTTCGAGAACCTTTGCATACGCATCAAAGTCATAGCCGAACGAGGCCGGATGCGGTGTCTCGCTATAGCCAAATCCCGGCCAGTCGAACGCGACTGTTCGCCAACGATCGGCGAGCGCTGGCATCAGTTGCCGGAACTGATAAGACGAGCATGGATATCCATGAGGCAACAACAGGACTGGCGCCTCGGCCGGACCGGCTTCGCGCAGGAATAGGGTGCGACCGCCGATCTCGGCATGTCGGTGAACCACTGCATGATGCTGCATAGCCATCACCTTCAACGGGAACCATCTAAACGCAAATAAATGTCGGCGCCAACTGAATACTACGTCGGGGTGCTGAAACGAAATGTGAGCAGTCTTAACGGCGGTCAGGATCCGCTTCTATTCGGCAGTGAGGACGCGGTTTTCGGCCCGAACGGCGAAAGACGCTTGATGCGTCCCTGCTTCCGGGCGCGTCAATGCCGACGATGGGTGTGCGCTTGATGCGGGCGTGCCGTGGCTGTCGTGCCGACCGCCAAGCGATGCCTCAAGGTCCTCCAGGACGCGCAGATTCACCTCTGAGATGCGTCCGGAGGTGGGGCCTATGGCGGAGGTAGCCCAGGCGCACAAAAGACCCCAAGGCACGCGCGCAATGCGCACAGCACTGCCCCGCTGGCCGAGGCGTCATCGCGATCGGATCCCCTATGGCGACGGTGCCGATCGGGACGCCAGTCTCCAGACCTTCGACGGCCTCCGGCTGACCCTGATGCGTCACGCTGACGCCGAGGCCGGCAGTTCGGCGCCCCTCACGCCATCGACGCGCCCGCTCCGCATGCATGGCACGACCTCGCGCGCCGCGCTGGTAACGCTGTCCTGCCTCCTTCTGTCGCTCGCGCCGGGCGGCGGCAGAGCACGCCTGTCCGCAGTAGCGCTGCCCGCGGTCGCAGCGTCGACACAGACACGGCGCCACCTGCGAGAAGCATCGAGCGCACAAGAGAAAGCGGGGGGCGGGCTGAATGTCCACGGCATCGAACTCCGGGCGTTGAGGATCGCGGCAAGCACCGCCTCTGGCACCGACCGCGACCGCGTCCTCACGACGCGACATCGCCACCGATTGTGGCCTTGGGCCACGAATCTCGAACCCTGCACGGGTTGGCGTTCGTGAGCGGGCCTGAAGGCCCTTGAGTTCCGCGCTGCCGCGGCAGCCCTCCACCGCGACCCTTCGGGGCAAAACCGCCACCTCACCGCCGGAAAAGAGCGGATCCTGACCGCCGTTCACATCAGCGTGACGTCGCGCTGGAGGGCAGTGACGGAGCAAAGATCACTTCGGACTGAGCCGTCCCTTGCATGAATCCGTTCGCCGGCTCGGATCAGCATGCCGGGCTATCGAGTGGGTGATGTCGCACATACTGCTTGAGGTCGATCATTGCGAACAGCCAGTCGGCCATCGCGTTGAGGTCGTCGGTCATGACACCAAACTCGAGTACCGGGTCACCACATCTGTGCTTTAGCACCGCCACCCAGTGGCTGGAGCAACCCACGTCGGTACCTGCCGCGTTGGGGAACACCAGATCGTCATCTCGCTTGCGCAGCGCCATCGCCTGCTCCAAGACGATCAACGAACGGCAGCGGCCATGGAGTCGTCGAATTTGACTCGATGTCATGAACGGGATGCACATCACTGTGCTCACCACTGTCGCCGTCGATTCTCGGACCAGGCCCTTAGGAGGCTCGCGGCACACCGGCTACGACCGCTGCGGGCGCGCAACAATGCTTTTTCGGTTATCTCGGCGCTGCGGTTCAGCTTGTAACGAAAGAACGTTTCTCCGCAAACTCCGGTGACCGCTAGGTTCATGGGTTGCTTTCAAGTCCTTGAGTTCACCCTTGACCGCGTAGTTTTGCGCGAAGCGCCGGACGGCCCCGACGTTGACCGGGCTCATGCCGTTGCGCGCCAGTTCGTCGAACTTTCGTCGTGCTTGGGCTGCGCAGACCGTACCAACGCGATCGGGATGCACGCGCGAGTCGAACACGCTGCCGTTTGCCCAATACCGATCGGCCGGCAGCGCGCTCGACCATCGCCCGCGGCCCTGCCGCTCGCCGCCTGCAAAGGGGGCCAGCAGAAACTTCGCAGCGCGCCAAGGGCAGAAGTCGTAAAACTTCCAGATGGAATGGATAGACGCTCACCGACAACTGTTCCCCCAGCTGTTCCCCCAGCGCAAACCAAACGAAAACGGGCTGCAACGAAACCGCTGCAACCCGTTGATTTTATTGGCGGAGTGGACGGGACTCGAACCCGCGACCCCCGGCGTGACAGGCCGGTATTCTAACCAACTGAACTACCACTCCGCAGTGGTGCTGAACTTCGAACCGGATGCCTCTGCATCCTGCTCCAGGCATCAACCGCCTGTGCCAGAGTACTGGCGTCCCCTAGGGGATTCGAACCCCTGTAGCCACCGTGAAAGGGTGGTGTCCTAGGCCTCTAGACGAAGGGGACCTAAGTCGCATTGTTTTAACGGCGCCACCGACTTTGGTGGAGGTAAGCGGGATCGAACCGCTGACCTCTTGCATGCCATGCAAGCGCTCTCCCAGCTGAGCTATACCCCCTCTGTTCCTTCCGCTCGTGCCGTCGAGACATTCGTCTTTCTGGCATCAGCTTCAGGCGGTACGCCGTTCAAGCAAGACCAAGAGTATATACCGAATTTCAAGAGGTGGGCAAGCGAGCCAGCACTTCTTCTCGCGAGAAGAGCGCGAGCACCGCGTCCACCGAGGGCGTCTGCGCGCGGCCGCAGACCAGCACGCGCACCGGGTGCGCCAGCAGCGGCATCTTCAGCTTGTGCTCGGCCAGCGTGTCCTTGAAGGCCTGGCCGATGGCGGCCTTGTCCCAGGCCACCTCGGCGAAGCGGGCGCGCAGCGAGACCAGCGCGGGCCGCACCGCGTCGGTCACGTGCTGGGCGAGGTCTTCGGCGCTGGGGGCGACCGGGGCGAAATACATCGCGAGCCAGTCGGCCAGCTCCACCGTCGTGCTGCAGCGGTCCTTGAACAGCGTGCACATGGGCACCAGCACCGCGTTGTCGCCCACCACGATGCCGCGGCGCTTCAGCTGCTGAGCGACCAGGCCGGCGAGGCGCTCGTCGGTGGCCTGCTTCAGGTGCTGCGCATTGACCCACGCGAGCTTGGCGGCGTCCCACTGGGCGGGGCTCTTGGAGAGGTGCGAGCCGTCGAACCAGCCGACCATCTGCTCGCTGGAGAACAGCTCTTCGTCGCCGTGGCTCCAGCCCAGGCGGGCCAGGTAGTTCAGCATCGCCTCGGGCAGGAAGCCGCCCTCCTCGTACGCGGTGACGCTGACCGCGCCACGGCGCTTCGAGAGCTTTTGCCCGTCGTCGCCGAGGATGACCGGCACGTGGCCGAAGCTGGGCAGCGGCGCGCCGAGTGCCTTGAAGATGTTGATCTGCCAGGGCGTGTTGTTGACATGCTCGTCGCCGCGGAAGACGTGGCTGATCTGCATGTCCCAGTCGTCGATCACGACGGCGAAGTTGTAGGTCGGCACACCGTCCGGCCGCACGATGATGAGGTCGTCGATCTCACGGTTGTTGATGGTGATGGGGCCTTTGACGAGGTCGTCCCAGGTCACGTCGCCGTCGGGCGGGTTGCAAAAGCGCACCACCGGCGAGACGCCTTCGGGCACGGCCGGCAGCGCCTTGCCGGGTGCGGGGCGCCAGCGGCCGTCGTAGTGGGTTTTTTCGCCGCGCGCGCGCTGGGCCTCGCGCATCTGCTCGAGCTCCTCGGGCGTGCAGTAGCAGCGGTAGGCGGTGCCGGCTTCCAGCATCTGCGCCACCACGGCCTGGTAGCGGTCCAGGCGCTGCATCTGGTAGATGGGGCCTTCGTCGTAGTCCAGGCCCAGCCAGTGCATGGAGGCGAGGATCTGGTCGACCGAGTCTTGCGTCGAGCGGGCCACGTCGGTGTCTTCGATGCGCAGCACGAACTCGCCGCCGTGGTGGCGCGCATAGGCCCACGAGTAGAGCGCCGTGCGGGCCGTGCCCAGGTGCAGGAAGCCGGTGGGCGATGGGGCGATGCGGGTGCGAACTTTGCCGGTCATGGGGGGAGCTTGGGTCTACTGGGAGAGCGCCGAGAGGCCGCGCTGCAGATCGGTCTTGATGTCTTCGACGTGGTCCAGGCCCACCGCGACGCGGATCAGGCCCTGCGTGATGCCGGCGGACTGGCGCTGCGCCTCCGTCAGGCGGCCGTGCGAGGTGCTGGCGGGGTGGGTGATGGTGGTCTTGGTGTCGCCGAGGTTGGCGGTGATGGAGCAGACCCGCGTCGCGTCGATCACCGAGAAGGCCTTCTCGCGCGCGTCGGCCGCGTCGCCGCTCTTGACGGTGAACGAGACCACCGCCGCGCCGCTGCCGGACTGCTGCTTCATCGCCAGCTCGTGCTGGGGGTGAGACTTCAAGCCGGGGTAGAAGACCCGCTCGACCTGTGGCTGCTGCTCCAGCCACTGCGCGAGTTGCAGCGCGTTGTCGCTCTGCGCGCGCATGCGGATGGCCAGCGTCTCCATGCCCTTGAGCACCACCCAGGCGTTGAAGGGCGACAGGCTCATGCCGGCCGAGCGCAGCACCGGCACCAGCTTGTCGTTGATCAGCTCCTCGGCGCCGCAGACGGCCCCGGCGATCACACGGCCCTGGCCGTCCAGGTACTTGGTGCCCGAGTGGATGATGAAGTCGGCACCGAACTTCGCCGGCTGCTGCAGCGCGGGCGAGCAGAAGCAGTTGTCCACCGCGAGCCAGGCACCGGCGCCATGCGCGATGTCGGCCAGCGCGCGGATGTCGCAGACCTCGGTCAGCGGGTTGGTGGGCGACTCGGCGAACAGCAGCCGGGTATTGGGCTTCAGCGCGGCGCGCCACTGCGCCACGTCGGTCTGCGAGACGAACGTGGTCTCGACGCCGAACTTGCCCATCTCGCCTTGCAGCAGCTTGATGGTCGAGCCGAACACGCTCTGCGAGCAGATCACGTGGTCGCCCGCCTTCAGCAGGCCCATCGCCAGCAGCAGGATGGCCGCCATGCCGCTGGAGGTGGCGATGCAGCCGGTGACGCCCTCGAGCGCAGCCAGGCGGCGCTCCATCATCATCACCGTCGGGTTGGAGAAGCGCGTGTAGGTGAAGGCTTCTTCTTCGTTGGCGAAGCGGGCCGCCGCCACCGCCGCGCTGGGGTGGGTGAAGCTGCTGGTCAGGTAGAGCGCTTCGGAGTTTTCGGTCCACTGCGAGGGCGGCATGCCCTCGCGCACGGCCAGAGTCTCCAGCCGCGCGTCGGCGGGCAGGTCCAGGCGGGGCAAGGTCTTCTTTTCGTCACTCATCGGGAACCCTCCTCGGCGTTCTGCAGGGCCAGGCGCGAGCGGTCGTGCTGCTCCTCTTCGTCACCCTGCGAGGCGCGCTGCGCCTTCATGGTCTGGAAGTCTTCCACCGACACGTCGCCGGTGATGTAGTGGCCGTCGAAGCACGAGGCCTCGAAGCTGTCGAGCTTGGGGTTGAGCAGGCCCACCACGCGCTTCATCGCGTCCACATCCTGGTAGATCAGCGCGTCGGCACCGATGTACTCGCGGATCTCCTCGATGCTGCGGTTGTGCGCGATCAGCTCTTCGCTGGTCGGCATGTCGATGCCGTAGACATTGGGGTAGCGCACCGGCGGCGCGGCCGAGGCCATGTAGACCTTGCGGGCACCGGCTTCGCGCGCCATCTGCACGATCTCCTTGCTGGTGTTGCCGCGCACGATGGAGTCGTCCACAAGCAGCACGTTGCGGCCCTTGAACTCGACGCCGATGGCGTTGAGCTTCTGGCGCACCGACTTCTTGCGCACGCCCTGGCCCGGCATGATGAAGGTGCGGCCGACATAGCGGTTCTTCACGAAGCCCTCGCGGTAGGGCTTGCCTATCTTCTGCGCCAGCTGCATGGCCGAGGGGCGGCTGGACTCGGGGATGGGGATCACCACGTCGATCTCGCTCGGCGGGATGGTGGAGATCAGCCGCTGGGCCAGCGTCTCGCCCATGTTGAGCCGGGCCTGGTAGACCGAGACGCCGTCCATCACCGAGTCGGGCCGGGCGAGGTAGACGAACTCGAACATGCAGGGGTTGAGCGTCGGGTTGTCGGCGCACTGCCTGGCGTGCAATTGGCCCTCGAGGTCGATGAAGATGGCCTCTCCGGGCGCCACGTCGCGCACGATCTGGTGGCCCGTGCCTTCCAGGGCCACGGTCTCGCTGGCCACCATGGTCTCGACACCGTCGGCCGTCTCGGCGGTGCCGAAGCACAGCGGCCGGATGCCGTAGGGGTCGCGGAAGGCCAGCAGGCCGTAGCCGGCGATCAGCGCCACCACCGCGTACGAGCCCTTGATGCGGCCATGCACCTCGTGCACCGCGCGGAAGATCGCGTCCGGCGTCAGCGGCAGGTCGCGCGCGGCCAGCTCGAGCTCGTGCGCGAGGATGTTGATCAGCACCTCGGTGTCGCTCTCGGTGTTGATGTGGCGGCGGTCGATGTCGAACAGCTCGGTTTTCAGCGCATGGGCGTTGGTCAGGTTGCCGTTGTGCACCAGCACGATGCCGAAGGGCGCGTTGACGTAGAAGGGCTGGGCCTCTTCTTCGCTGTAGGCGTTGCCCGCCGTCGGGTAGCGCACCTGGCCCAGGCCCACGTTGCCCGGCAGCGCCCGCATGTTGCGGGTGCGGAAGACATCGCGCACCATGCCGCGCGCCTTGTGCATGAAGCACTTGGTGCCCAGCATCGTGACGATGCCCGCCGCGTCCTGGCCGCGGTGCTGCAGCAGCAGCAAGGCGTCGTAGATGAGTTGATTGACCGGCTGCTTGGAGATCACGCCGACGATGCCGCACATGGGTGGAGTCCGTTCTGAAAAACTGGGAACAGGAGAAACTGCGAAGAGAAAACTAGGTCGTCAAGCGCCTGCCGAAGTCGGCCGGCAGCATGGGTTTCAGGCCCTGGAGCAGCGTGCTCAGCCAGGTGGCGCCCTGCGAGGCCTGCCACCACTCGGAGCGCGAGGCCGGCGTCAGCATCACCAAGGTGGTCACGACCAGCAAAACCACAAGGCCGCGCAGCAGCCCGAAGCCGGCACCGAGCGCCCGGTCGACGATGCTGAGCGGCGTGGCCGAGATCAGCGCCCTGGCCAGCTTGGCCAGCAGCGAGCAGGCGATCAGCGTACCGAAGAAGGCCAGCGCAAAACCCGCCACGACACGGAAGGCCGCGCCGCCCATGCCCACCGGCAGCCAGACGGCCAGCTGCGCGCCATAGAGCTGGGCCACGAAGTAGGCCACGACCCAGCCGGCCAGCGAGATCACCTCGAAGACGATGCCGCGCGACAAGCCCACCAGCACCGACAGCACGAGCACGGCCAGCAAGGCCCAGTCGATGTTGGTGAAGCTGGCGAACATGGGAGCGGGCGGCGCGGCGTCAGAGCAGCAGGATCGCGGCCTGCAGGCCGGCGGACTTGATCTTGCTCGCGGCCTTCTCGGCCTCCGACTTGGTCGGGTAGGGCCCCACGCGCACGCGGATGCGCCGGCCCGAGGCCGACTCGATCACCTGGGTGTAGGTCTTCAGGCCCATGCGCTCGACCTTCAGGCGGGCTTCGCGCGCGCCGGTGGCCTCGGCAAAGGCGCCGATCTGCACCACGTAGCGGCCGTCGTCGGCGGTCGTCGCGGCGGCGGTCGTTGCGGTGGGCTTCTCGGCGGGCTTTTCAGCCGGCTTCTCGGCCGGCCTGGCCGCGGCCACCACCGGCGGCTTGCGCTCGGCCGGCCGGCTGGCCACCGCGCTGCCCTCGGGCTCTTCGATCGGCGACGAGCGGGTCGGCGGCAGCGCCGCCTCCATCACCTCGCGCTCGACCACGCCCGAGGCGCTGGTCGCATCCGCCGGCCGAGAAGCCTGCGGCGCGCCTTGCAGGCCGGCCACGCGCGAGGCCGGGGCGCCGAGCGGCGCAGCGCTGTCGCGCGAGGGGATGTCGATGCGGATGTCGACCGGGATGGGCCGCGGCTGGGTCTCGAAGAGCAGCGGGAAGCCGATGATGCCTATGCCCAGCAGCAGGGCCGCGCCGATCAGGCGGCGGCGGGCGCTGGTGCGCGCGTCGCGCACGATGTCGGCATCGGAGGAGGCCCCGCCCTTCGCACCTGTCTTGGCGCTGGCCTTGCTGCCGGCGCGAGCCTCGGGAGAATCGGATGTCGATTTGGAGAACAGACCCATGCGTGCCAGGTGACGTCCGGGGCGTTCACGGGAGCGGCAACGCGGCCAACCAGGCATTGCCTGGCCGCCACGCGCCGGGAGTTGATGGGACCCGCGGCACCGGCCCGACCGTCTCGGCCAGGCCTCCAGCCTCTCGGACCACCCAGCTCAGGCCTGGTGAGGCGCGCTCAGCCGGGGCAAGCCCTTCTTCAGCACGCCGCCCACGGTATGGAACGAGCCGAAGACCACGATTCTATCAGTGGGGTCTGCCGACGCGACCGCCGCAGCCAGTGCGGACTCAGGGTTTGCGTGGGTATGCAACACCGCCTTGCCGCCGGCCACGGCGCGCACCGCATCGACCAGCTCGGCGGCGCTGGCCGCGCGCGGCAGCGGCAGGTCGGTCAGGTGCCAGACGTCGATCAGCGGCACCACCTTGGCCAGCAGGCCGGCCAGGTCCTTGTCGCGCATCACGCCGAACACCGCGTGGGTGCGCGGGTAGAAGCCCATCTGGTCGAGGTTGAGCGCCAGCGCGGCGACCGAGTGCGGGTTGTGCGCCACGTCCAGCACCAGCGCCGGCTGGCCGGGCACGATCTGGAAGCGGCCCGGCAGCTCGGCCAGCGCCAGCCCGGAGCGCACGGCCTGCGCGGTGATGGGCAGCCGCTCGCGCAGCGACTCCAGCGCGGCGATCGCGCCGGCCGCGTTGAGCAGCTGGTTGGCGCCGCGCAGGGCCGGGTAGGCCAGCGCGTGGTAGCGCCGGCCGCGGCCGGACCAGCTCCACTGCTGGCGGTCGCCGCTTTGATTGAAGTCGCGGCCGACCCGCCACAGGTCGGCGCCCAGCTTTTCCGCCACGTCGATGACGCTTTGGGGCGGCATCGGGTCGGCCACGATCGCCGGCCGGTGCGCCCGCAGGATGCCGGCCTTCTCGAAGCCTATGCTCTCGCGGTCGTTGCCGAGGAACTCGGTGTGGTCGATGTCTATGCTGGTGATCACCGCGCAGTCGGCGTCGATCACGTTGACCGCGTCGTAGCGCCCGCCCAGGCCCACCTCCAGGATCACCAGATCCAGCGCCTGCTGCGACAGGCAGCGCATGATGGCCAGCGTGGTGAACTCGAACGAGGTCAGCGCCACGCCCGCCCGCGCCTGCTCCACCGCCACGAAGTGCGGCAGCAGCAGTGCCGGTTCGACCATGGCCCCGTTGACGCGGCAGCGCTCCTGGAAGTGCACCAGGTGCGGCTTGATGTAGAGGCCGACGCGGTAGCCCGCCTGCAGCGCAATGCTCTCCATCATCGTGCAGGTGGAGCCCTTGCCGTTGGTGCCGGCGACCACGATCACCGGCACGGCAAAACGCAGGCCCATCGCGTCGCGCACGGCCTGCACCCGCTCCAGCGAGAGGTCCATCGACTTGGGGTGCAGGCGCTCGCAGTGCGCCAGCCAGTCGTCGAGCGTGCGTGCTTGGGGGGAGCTTGTCATGGTCAGGAACAAAAACGGCCAAGCCGCTCAGGCCTGGCCGTGAAGGGTACTGCGGAAAGCGGTGTCAGGCGACCGCGTCGGCGCTCTGCCGCTGCAGCATCGCGAGCTGCCGCGCGATGGTCTGGCGCAGCTGGCGGCGGTCGACGATCATGTCCAGCGCGCCCTTGGTCATCAGGAACTCGGAGCGCTGGAAGCCCTCGGGCAGCTTCTCGCGCACGGTGTTTTCGATCACGCGCGGGCCGGCGAAGCCGATCAGCGCCTTGGGCTCGGCGATCACCACGTCGCCCACGAAGGCGAAGCTGGCCGAGACACCGCCCATGGTCGGGTCGGTCAGCACGCTGATGTAAGGCAGGCGCGCCTTGGCCAGCCGCGTCAGCGAGGCGTTGGTCTTGGCCATCTGGAACAGGCTGAAGAGGCCCTCCTGCATGCGCGCGCCGCCGGTGGCCGTGAAGCAGATGAAGGGCACTTTCTGCTCGACGGCCGTCTCGACGCCGCGCACGAAGCGCTCGCCCACCACCGAGCCCATGGATCCGCCCATGAAGTCGAACTCGAAGCAGGCCACCACCACCGGCACGCTCATCACCGCGCCGCCGATGACCACCATCGCGTCGGTCTCGCCGGTGCTGGCCAGCGCGCCCGCCAGCCGCTCGGGGTACTTCTTGCTGTCCTTGAACTTCAGCGCGTCGACCGGCAGCACCTCCTGGCCGATCTCGTAGCGCCCTTCGGCGTCGAGGAAGGCGTCGAGCCGGGCCCGCGCGCCGATGCGGTGGTGGTGGCTGCACTTGGGGCAGACGTTGATGTTCTGCTCCAGGTCGGTCTTGTAAAGCACCGACTCGCAGGAGGGGCACTTGATCCACAGGCCTTCCGGCACCGAGCGGCGTTCGCTCGGATCGGTTTGCTGAATCTTGGGCGGCAGCAGTTTTTCCAGCCAGCTCATGGGTCAAGCACTCCTCGGTACTACGTCGTCAAAAGGGATTCACAGCGTATCGAGCGCCTGGCGGATCTCCACCATGAACTCGCGGGCTGCGGCGGCCGCATTGTCGCGCTTTTGGTTTTCCAGGATCTGCACCAATTTGGAGCCGATCACGACACCGTCCGACACCTGCCCGACCGCCTTCGCGGTGGCCGCGTCGCGGATGCCGAAGCCTACACCGACGGGGATGCCGACATGGCGACGGATGCGCGGGATGGCTTCGGCCACGGCCGCCGTGTCGAGGTGGCCAGCCCCCGTCACGCCCTTCAGCGACACGTAGTAGACATAGCCGCTGGCGATCTTGCCGACCTGCGCCATGCGCGCTTCGGTGGAGGTGGGGGCGAGCAAAAAGATCAGGTCCATTTCGCGCGCCTTGAGCTGCGCGGCGAAGGCTTCGCACTCTTCCGGCGGGTAGTCGACCACCAGCACGCCGTCCACACCGGCCTCGGAGGCGGTGCGCACGAAGGCGCCCTCGCCTTCGCGCTGGTCGAAGCGCTCTATCGGGTTCGCGTAGCCCATCAGCACCAGCGGCGTGTGCTGGTTCTTGGCACGGAAGCCGCGCACATGGTCCAGCACCTGGCGCATGCCGATACCGCGCGCCAGCGCACGCTCCGAGGCTTTCTGTATCACCGGGCCGTCGGCCATCGGGTCGGAGAACGGCACGCCCAGCTCGATCACGTCGGCCCCGCCTTCGGCCAGCGCCAGCAGGATCTCGACGGTGGCTTCTGGGAACGGGTCGCCCGCGGTGACATAGGGAATCAGCGCCTTGCGCCCATCGCGCTGCAGCGCAGCAAAAGTGGTGGCGATGCGGCTCATGAGATCCCCTTCATGCCCGCCAGACCGGCGACGGTGTTGATGTCCTTGTCGCCGCGCCCCGAGAGGTTGACCAGCAGGTGCTGGTCCGGCTTCATCGTGGCCGCGAGCTTCATCGCATAGGCCACCGCGTGGCTGGATTCCAGCGCCGGGATGATGCCTTCGGTGCGGCACAGGCGGTGGAAGGCCGCCAGCGCCTCGTCGTCGGTGATGCCGACGTACTCGGCGCGGCCGATGTCGTGCAGGTAGGCGTGCTCGGGGCCGACGCCGGGGTAGTCCAGCCCGGCCGAGACCGAGTGGGTCTCGATGATCTGGCCGTTGTCGTCCTGCAGCAGGTAGGTGCGGTTGCCGTGCAGCACGCCCGGCGAGCCGGCCGAGATGCTGGCGGCGTGCTTGCCGCTGTCCAGCCCCAGGCCCGCGGCCTCGACGCCGATCAGCCGCACGTTGTCGTGGGTGATGTAGGGGTAGAAGATGCCCATCGCGTTGCTGCCGCCGCCCACGCAGGCGATCACCGCATCGGGCTGCCGGCCGGTCATCTCCGGCATCTGCACGAGGCACTCGTCGCCGATCACGCGCTGGAAGTCGCGCACCATCTCCGGGTACGGGGCCGGGCCGGCCACGGTGCCGATGATGTAGAAGGTGTTTTCGACGTTGGTGACCCAGTCGCGCAGCGCCTCGTTGAGCGCGTCCTTCAGCGTCTTGCTGCCGGACTCGACCGGCACCACGGTGGCGCCCAGCAGGTGCATGCGGTAGACGTTGGGGCTCTGGCGCTTGATGTCCTCCGAGCCCATGTAGACGATGCACTCCAGCCCGTAGCGCGCGCAGATGGTGGCGGTGGCCACGCCATGCTGGCCGGCCCCGGTCTCGGCGATCACGCGCGGCTTGCCCATGCGCCGGGCCAGCAGCGCCTGGCCGATGGTGTTGTTGACCTTGTGGGCGCCGGTGTGGTTCAGGTCCTCGCGCTTCAGGAAGATCTGGGCCCCGCCGATCTCGCGGCTCATGCGCGCGGCGTGGTAGATCGGGCTGGGCCGGCCGACGAAGTGGGCCAGCTCGCTGCGGTACTCGGCGATGAACTCCGGGTCGTTGCGGTAGTGGGCGTAGGCCGCCTTCAGCTCGTCCAGCGCATGGACCAGGGTCTCGGAGACGAAGCTGCCGCCATAGGGGCCGAAATGCCCGTTGGCATCGGGTTGCTCATAACTCGACATGAAAAATCCTCGGTGATCGGGTGTCAGGCAGGCGAGGCGCCGGCCACCAGGGCATCGGCTTGCCTCACTGCCTCGCAGAACCGGCGCATCAGCTGGGCGTCCTTCAGGCCCTTGCCGACTTCCACGCCGGAGCTCACGTCAACGGCCCAGGGCCGGACGTGCCGCACTCCATCGATCACGTTTGCAGGATTCAACCCACCAGACAAAACGACCGGACGGGGCACGCCTGCGGGAATGAGAGACCAATCGAACACCTTTCCACCGCCGCCGAAACCCTCGACATGGGCGTCGAGCAGGATGCCGGCGGCATCCGGGAAGCGGGCCGAGAAGTCTAACAAATCGAAGCCCGGCGCCATGCGGGCCGCCCGCAGGTAGGGCCGGCGCGCGGCGCTGCAGGCTTCGGGCGTCTCGTCGCCGTGGAACTGCAGCAGCGCGTTGGGCAGCGCCTCCAGCGCCGCGGCGAGCTCGCCCGGCTCGGCGTTGACGAACAGGCACACCGGCGTCACGAAGGGCGGCAGCCGCCGCGCCAGCTCGCCGGCCCGCTGGGCGGAGACGAAGCGCGGGCTCCTGGCATACAGCACGAAGCCGATCGCGTCGGCGCCTGCGGCCACCGCGTCGTCGACGTCGGCTTCACGGGTCAGCCCGCAGATCTTGATGCGGGTGCGATGGGGGGTGTGGTGCATGGGCAGCGGGTCGGTTCGGCCGGCCCGCGGGGTCGCCGGCCGAGGTCAGGGCAGCCAGTCCATCGCGGCGGTCGCGTCGGGGATGCCATGGTGCGCATCGTAGACCGGGCCGACGAAGTACAGCCCGTCGGGGGCAAACGTGGGGGCGGCGGCGTCGCGGCTGCGCGCGGCGATCACCTCGGCCATCCAGCCGGCCGGCTTGGCGCCGCTGCCCACCGCGACCAGGCAGCCCATCAGGTTGCGCACCATGTGGTGCAGGAAGGCGCTGGCCTCGAACTCGAAGCGCCAGTAGGCGCCGCGCCGCTCGATGTGGATGCGGCGCATCTGCTTGACGGGCGACAAGGCCTGGCACTCCGAGGAGCGGAAGGAACTGAAGTCGTGCTCGCCGATCAGCAAGGCCGCCGCCGCCTGCATCGCGCCGCCGTCCAGCGGCCTGAAGACCCAGCCGCAGCCGCCGCTCTCTATGGCCGGGCGCACGGCCGACTCCAGCAGCAGGTAGCGGTAGCGGCGCCCGCGCGCGCTGTTGCGGGCGTGGAAGTCGGGCGCCACCGGGCGGCACCACTGCACCGCGATGTCCTTGGGCAGGTAGCGGTTGCTGCCGCGTATCCACGAGAAGTCGTCGCGCCGCAGCGGCGTGTCGAAGTGCAGCACCTGGTTCAGCGCATGCACGCCGGTGTCGGTGCGGCCGGCACAAATCGTGCGCACCGGCATCGCGGCGAACTCGGCCAGGGCTTTTTCGACCTGGTCCTGCACCGTGCGGCCATCGGGCTGGCTCTGCCAGCCGTGGTAGGCCTCGCCGCGGTAGGCCAGGCCCAGGGCGATGCGCTGGGCGGCCGGCGCTGGGCCGGCGCCCGCCGGCGAGCTGTCAGCCAAGGTCTTTCAGCATGGCTTCGGCGCGGGCGCGCAGGCCGCCGGTGGCCTTGGCCAGCACTTCGTCCAGCAGGTCGCGCGCGCCTTCGAGGTCGCCGATGCGGCGGAACTCGTCGGCCAGCTCGATCTTGCGGGCCAGCGGGTCGTCTTCATCGATGGCTGCGGCAGCGGGTGCGGGTGCCGGTGCAGGCGCGGCGGCCGGCGCAGCAGTCGGCGCGGTTGCGGCTGCAGCGGCCGATGCCGCCGCGGGTGCCGGTGCGGGCGCTGCGGCAGGCGGCGTCTCCAGGTCCAGCGACAGGTCGCCGAAGTCGAAATCGACCGGGCCGGAGACCGGCGGGTCGCGGCGCGGCGGCTCGTCGTCCAGCTCGCCCAGGTCCAGCAGGTCGTCCACCACGGCACCGGCCGGCGCCTTGGCGCTGCGCGGGGCGTCGTTGGAGAGGTCCGGCAGCTCGAGGTCGGGCAGCATGGACTCCGGCCTCACCGGCTCGGTCATCTCCAGGCCGGTCAGTTGGCTGGGCGAATCGAGGTCGATGTCCAGGTCATAGGAGGTCGCCGGGCCGTCGCGGGTGGCGGGCTGGTCGAAGGGCTGGGTCTTCTCGATCGGCAGCTCGGCGCGCAGGTCGGGCGGCGGCTCGGAGCTGGTGTCGATGTCGACCTCGCTGACATGCGCGGGCAGCGCATACAGCGGGTTGGCCGGGTCGAGCTGCAGCCCCAGTTCCTGGGCCTTGGCCCAGTCTTCGCCCTCGCCGCCGGTGAGCTCGTGCAGCTGGCGCGCCTGCGCCTCGAAGCCCTTCAGGTCGGCGCGCTTGGCATAGACCTCGAGCAGCTTGGTGCGTATGGGCAGGCGGCCGGGGTCGCTGCGCAGCGCTTCTTTCAGGATCTCTTCGGCCTGCAGGTCGCGGCCGTAGGCCAGGTAGACGTCGGCCTCGGCGACCGGATCGACGTCGCCGATCGCATCGAGCTGGCTGAGCGAGTAGCTGAGCGACGACGAGCCGGTCGCCGCGCCCGCTTCGCGGGTGTCCACATGCTGACCGCCGCTGGCGCCGAAGAAGGAGTCGGGCTGCTTGCTCTCCAGGAAGGAGGTCTCGCTGCCGGCCTCCTGCGAGCGGCGGCGCAGGGCCATCAGGCCCAGGCCGGCGAGCAGCGCAACCAGCGCGGCCGCGGCCGGCCAGACATAGGGGTTGTCGGCCAGCGACTCGATGAAGCTGCCGGACGGCGGCACGCTGACCGGCCCGCTGGCCGGCCGGAGCGGCGCCGAGGCGGGCCTGGAGGCGGCCGAGGCGGCCACCGGCGCGGCGACTACCACCGCCACCGAGGCGGGTTGCGAGGCCGCAACTGCGACCTCGATGGCCGCCGAGGCAGGCACGGAGGCCACGACGGGCGGGGTGACCGGCAGCGTCACGCCGGGCAGCGAAGCGGCGACGGATGGCGTTGGCGCCGCAGCAGGCGCTGCCGCGCTGGACGACAGGCGCTTGAGCTCCTCGACATTGCGCGAGAGCTCGGCCACGCGGGTCTCGGCCGCCTTGCGCTCGGTCTCCTTGGAGATCTGCGCCTCGGGCTTGACGGCGCCGCGCGAGAGCTCGAGCTTGTCGGGCGTGGCGGGGGCGGCGTCGGCCTTCTTGTCCTGCACCGCCGTCTGCACCTTGCCGGTGGCCTGGCGGGCGGGCTCGTTGGCCCGGATGCTGGGCGCGGCACCGGCCAGGCGCTGCTTGAAGGCGGCGAAGTCGGCGCTGTGGGCCTGGATGAGCTGGCGCGCCTCGGCAGGCGCAATGCTGCCCGCGTCGTCGCCCGGCAGCTCCAGCACCACGCCGGCCTTGAGCCGGTTCATGTTGTTATCGACGAAGGCCTGCGGGTTGCCGCGGTAGAGCGAGACCAGCATCTGGTCGAGCGAGACACCGCTGCGGGCGTTGGCCAAGGCGATCGCCGAGAGGCTGTCGCCGCGGCGCACGCGGTAGTTGTCGGCCGACGATGCGGCGGCGGCCGGCGCCGGGGCGGGCTTGGGTGCGGCGGCCGGCTTGGGCGCCGGCGGGGCCGCGGGC
>DATHWJ010000215.1:0-2682 GCA_035460745.1 Ideonella sp.
AAGCCACCGACATCGCGATCCAGGCGCGCGAGATCGTCAAGGCCCGCGAGCGCATCGCCCGGGTCATCGCCCGCGAGACCGGCCACCCGCTCGACACCGTGCTGGCCGACATCGAGCGCGACCGCTGGATGTCGGCCGAGGAAGCGGTGGACTATGGGCTGGTGTCGCGCATCATCGAGCGCCGGGCGGCATTGGACGGCTGAAGCCGAGAAGCCGAGAAAAAGCGGGTCAACCTTTCGTGCGGCGGCCCGTTGTTTAAGGCACCGAGACATCTGCCGATGTCAAGGACCTACTCCACCTCCGGCCCCCACCATGACTGTCTCAACCTTGCGTTTCGCCGGCACCCACCAGCAAGCGCGCGCCCAACTCGTGCAACTGCTCAAGGACTTTCCGCAAGTGCTCTTCCGCGAGCGCGCGCCGACGGAATACGAAGTCACCGCCGCCGACACCTCGGCACTGCAGCGGCTGGCCACCCGGCCGGGCTGGAGCCTCGCGCAGCCTCACTGAGTCGCCCGCCGCGCAGCGGCAGTCGCAGCGCCGCACGACGCAAAAAAGCCCGGCTCCTTGCGGAACCGGGCTTCAAGCTGTTTTTGGTCGGGGCGGCGGGATTCGAACTCGCGACCCTCTGCTCCCAAAGCAGATGCGCTACCAGGCTGCGCTACGCCCCGACGAAGCTGGCATTGTAGCCTGCCGATCGCACCTGCCGCGGCCGAGCCCGGCAGGCTCAGGCGTTCAGCACCTTGCGTATCGGCGGCTTCACGTCTTCGCCCCGGGCCGGCAGCATGGTCTGGTGCTCGCGGGCTGCGTTCAGGATGATGGAGGTGGAGGTCTCGGTCAGGATGCAGAAGCGGGTCACCACGGCGTCCAGGTGGGCCACGTCGATGACGGCGATCTCCAGCACCCAGCTGTCTTCGCCGGTCACGTTGTAGGCGTTCACCACCTCCGGCGTCTGCTGTATCAGCTTGACGACGCGGTCGTACTCGGCGCGGCCCACGCGTATCACCGCGCGGATGCCGTAGCCCAGGGCTTTCAGGTCGACCGTGGCACGGTAGCCGGTGATCACGCCGGCCAGCTCCAGCTTGCGCACGCGCTCAGTGACGGCGGGCTGCGAGAGGTGCACGCGGCGGCCGAGCTCGGTCATGCTCAGCCGGGCGTCGGCCTGCAATTCGGCCAGGATGCGGGTGTCGTAGGCGTCGAGCGGGAGGGGCGTGTTCATCTGCAAAGCCGGCGGTGCAATGGACCTTGAAAACCAAGGCACTCCCAGCGTATCACCTTGGGTTTCCCATCGAAAGGCCCTGTCGGCCTCGCTACGATATCGGCCATGGCTACGTCTTCCTTCACCTCCTCTTCGCCCGCCGCCGTCAGTGCGGCCGGCCGCGCCGGCGCGGGCCTGTCGCCGCTGATCCTGGCCTGCCTGGCGGCCACCTGGCTGGTCTGGGGCTCGACCTACCTGGCGATCAAATACGCGCTGCTGAGCTTCCCGCCGTTTTTCCAGATGGGCACGCGCTTTCTGGCCGCCGGCGTGCTGCTGCTGGCGTGGACAAGCTGGCGCGGCACGCCGCTGCCCTCGCGGGTGCAATGGCGCAACGCGCTGATCGTCGGCACGCTGATGCTGGGCGGCGGCATGGGCGGCACGGCCTATGCCGAGGTCACGGTGGGCTCGGGGCTGGTGGTGGCCTTCATCGCGGTGGTGCCGCTGATGATCGCGCTGGTCAACCTGGCCTACGGCATCAAGCCGGGCCGCATGGAAGCGGCCGGCATCGGCGTGGGCCTGGTGGGCGTGCTGATGCTGACGCAGGGCGCCGGCTTCCAGGCCTCGACCGCCGGGCTGGTGGCCATCAGCGTGGCCTGCATCACCTGGTCCATTGGCAGCGTGCTCAGCCAGCACAGCCTGCCGCTGGCACCCGGCGCAAGCGGCTTTGCCAGCGAGATGATCTGCGGCGGCGGGGTGCTGCTGGCCTTGTCCGGCCTGGCCGGCGAGACGCCGCAGTGGCCGGCCCAGCCGGTGGCCATCGCGGCCTGGTTCTACCTGGTGGTGGCCGGCTCGCTGATCGCCTTCAACGCCTACATGGTGCTGCTGGCGCGCGCCTCGGCGGGCCTGGCCTCCAGCTACACCTTCGTCAACCCGGTGATCGCGATGCTGCTGGGCGTGGCGGTGGCCGGCGAGACGGTGACCGGCTTCGAGTGGACCTCGGTGGCCGTGGTGCTGGCCGGCGTGGTGCTGCTGATGGCTGCCAAGCGCTGAGACTGGGCGCCCAAAGAGGCACTTGGCCGGGGCTTGCGCAGGCCTGGGCGATGGAATGTTTCCTGCATGGGCCGCGGGCCGGTCGTCCCGGTTTGCTGGAGGTTCCCCATGCTCGACAAGGTTCGCCCCACTGAACAAAGCGCCACCCAGGCCGGCACCGAGACGACGTTTTCTCACGTCAAGCCGCACGACACCGCATTTCGTGGCGACGGCCTGCGCGACTTCTTTTTGTACCGCGACCTGGGCATCGCCGAGGCCACCCAGGGCAAGGTGCTCGCGCAGCTCGTGATCGCGCACAACGCACCCGAAAAGGGCACCGGCTGGCACCGCCACGAAGCGGCGTTCCACATCGTGCTGATGCTGCGCGGCTGGGCCCGCTTCATGTACGAGGACAAGGAGACGCTGGTCAGCGCCGGCGACTGCGTGCACCAGCGCCC
>DATHWJ010000216.1:0-3595 GCA_035460745.1 Ideonella sp.
CCCTGCGTGAAGCCCTTCGTGCGGTCGACCTCGGGCGTGGTGCCGCGCTGGCCGTGGATCATCACCGCCTTGCCCTGGCCCTTGGTCTGCTCGCAGACCCACTTGCCGAGCTCGGTGGTGGCTGGGATCGACTGGCCGTAGATGAAGGTGTCGCCGGGCGCGCCGTCGGCATTTCGGTCGACGTTGACGACAGGGATGCCGGCCGCGCGCGCGGTCTTGACCGGCACGGTGGCCGCGGTGGCGCCGGCCGGGATGTAGATCAGCGCGTCGATCTTCTGCGTGATCAGGTCCTGGATCTGGTTGACCTGCGTGGTCGCGTCGCCCTTGGCATCGACCGTGATTACGGTGTAGCCCTTCTCCTTGCCGTAGGCCTCGACCGACTGCTTGATCATGTTGAAGAACTCGGCCTGCAGGTTGGCCACGGCCAGGCCGATTTTCTTGCCCTGCCCCTGGGCATGGGCGCCGCCGGTGGCGGCCAGGGCGGCGACGCCGATCGCGAGCGCGAGGTGGGTTTTCTTGAACATCGAAGTCTCCTGGTGGTTTTACGGTGACGCTGCAGCGTCGGTGGGGGAAATCAAGAGGGCCGAAGAGGGGCGGGGTCAGCGCGCCTTGCGCTTGTTGGCATCGACGGCGACCGCCAGCACGATGACCACGCCGATCACGATCTGCTGCACGAAGGGCGAGATGCCGAGCAGGTTGAGGCCGTTGCGCAGCACGCCTATGGTCAGCACGCCCATCAAGGTGCCCCAGATGCTGCCGACGCCGCCCGACAGGCTGGCGCCGCCTATGACCACCGCGGCGATGGTGTCCAGCTCGTAGCCCAGGCCGCCGCTGGGCTGCGAGGAGTCGAGCCGGGTCGACATCACCACGCCGGCCAGCCCGGCCAGCATGCCGCAGACGACATAGACGCCGACGGTGACCCGCTTGACCGGGATGCCGGCGAGCCGCGCGACCTCCGAGCTGCCGCCGATGGCGTAGAGCGCGCGGCCGCCGGCGCGGTACTTCATGAAGATGGCGGCGATCGCCGTCAGCACGATGAACAGCCCGACCGTCACCGAGATGAAGCCCAGGTAGCGGTTGATCGAGAGGGCCGAGAACCACTCCGGGTAGCCGACGATCTGGGTGCCGTCGGTCACCAGGTTGGCCAGGCCGCGGGCGACCGACATCATCGCCAGCGTCGCGATGAAGGCCGGCAGGTTGGCGCGCGTCACCAGCAGGCCCGAGCCCAGGCCGCACAGCGCGCCCACCGCCAGCGCGGCCAGCATGGCCAGCGGCATGGGCACGCCCATGACGTTGGAGAGCCAGCCCATCGCCATCATCGACAGCGCCAGCACCGAGCCCACCGAGAGGTCGATCCCGCCGATCACGATCACGGCTGTCATGCCCAGCGCCATGATGCCCAGCACGGTCAGCTGGTCGATCACGTTGAGCAGGTTGCGCAGCGTGAAGAAGGTGTCGGTGCTCAGCGCGAACGCGATGCACAGCACGGCCAGGCTCAGCGCCGGCGCGTGGGCGACCAGCCGCTCGGCCCAGGAGGGGTTGTCGACGGCCTGCTCGGCAAGCGGCCGTGCCTCTTGCGGGGGCTGCTGCGGCTGTGACGGGTTGATGGCAGTCATGGTCATGGTGTCTCCACGGGAAGGCGGGCTCTCAGGCGGCGGGCGCCGGGCCGCGGTGGCGGGACTGGGCGACTGCACGGGCCCAGGCGGCGCGGCCGGCGGCCACGCTGGCGGCAGGCCGCGCCGGCACGTCGGTCTGCTGCTGGGCGCGCGGCAGGGCGCGCAGCGCCGCCCAGTCCCACAGGCCGGCACCCAGGCCGGCCAGGTGGGCGACGCCCAGGGCCGAGAGCTCGGGGTCGGTGCAGTGCACCACCGGCCGGGCGATGCCTGCCGCGAGCAGCTCGCGCAGGTGGGCGTTGCGCGAGGGGCCGCCATCGACCAGCAGGCGGCGGATGCCGCCGACGCTGCCGTCCATCGCTTCGAGCACGTCGGCCACCTGGTGGGCGATGGACTCGACGGCGGCGGCCAGCAGCTGGGTGCGGGTGGTCTTCAGGCTCAGGCCGCTGAGCAGGCCCACGGCGTGGGCGTCCCACCAGGGCGCACCCAGGCCGTTGAAGGCCGGCACCAGGCAGACGCCGTCGCTGCTGCCCTGGGCGGCGAGCGCGGCGGCGTCGTCGCTGGTCAGGCCGAAGAGCTCGGCCACCCAGCGCAGCGTCGAGCCCGCGGCACGGATGTTGCCCTCCAGCGCCTGCACCGGGCCGGCGCCGGCGTCCCAGGCGATGGTCAGGCACAGGCCGGGGTGGGGCGTGCGGCCGGCGCTTTGGGTACTGCTCAGGCCCATCACCGACGAGCCTGTGCCCAGCGTGGCCTTGACCTCGCCAGCCTCGTAGGCGCCGTGGGCGAACAGCGCCGAGTGCGAGTCGGCCATCACCGCGTGCACCGGCACGCCGGCCAGCGAGGCGTGCAGCGCGCCGGCCTCGGCGTGCCGCGCCAGCGAGGGCACCAGGCGCGGCAGGGCCTGGGCCGGCACGTTGAACAGAGCCAGCAGCTCGTCGTCCCACTGCGCGCGCTGCACGTCGAGCAACTGGGTGCGCGAGGCGTTGCCGATCTCGGCCACGGCGCCCGCGCCCAGCCGGCTGAGCAGGAAGGCATCGACGGTGCCCACGCAGAGCGCGCCGCTGCGGCTGCGCGCCCGGTCGACATCGACCTGGTCGAGCAGCCAGTTGATCTTGAGCGCGGAGAACATCGGGTCCAGCGGCAGGCCGGAGCGCTCGCGCACCAGCGCCTCGACGCCGGCGCCGGCCGCCAGGCGGTCGCGCTGCGCCACGGTGCGCTGGTCCTGCCAGCTCAGCAGCGGCGTCAGCGCACGGCCGTCGGCGCGCTGCCAGACCAGGGCCGATTCGCGCTGGGTGCTGAGGCCGACGCCGGCGATGCGCGCGCCAGGCCGTTGCGCCAGGCACTGCGCCACGGCGGCCAGCACGCTGTGCCAGATCTCGTCGGCGTCCTGCTCGACCCAGCCGGGCTGCGGGTAGCGCTCACCCAGCGGGGCGCTGGCCTTGGCGACGATGCGGCCGGCCTCGTCGACAAGCACACACTTGGTGGCGCTGGTGCCCTGGTCGATCGCCAGCACGTGGGCGCCGTTTTGGGCGCTGGTTCCGGCGCTGATCCCGGCACTCACCTCAGGCCTCCCGCAGCAGCTCGAGCGCCCGCTCGGCGATGCCCTCGGCGGTCAGGCCGAAGTGCTCGAGCAGGAAGGCGGCGTTGCCGGTGGGCGCAAAGCCGGTCACGCCCATGATGCGCATGCGCACCGGCTGCTGCTGCGAGACCAGCTCGGCGACGGCCGAGCCCAGGCCACCCTGCACCGTGGCCTCCTCGACCGTGACGATGCCGCGCGTCTCGCGCGCCGCGGCGAGCACGGTGGCGTGGTCCAGCGGCTTGACCGATGCGGCGTTGACCACCCGGGCCTCGACACCGCGCGCCGACAGCGCCTCGGCGGCCTGCAGCGCGCGCGACACCATGCTGCCGATGGCGATCAGCGTGACGTCGCGGCCCGGGCGCAGCGTGACCGCCCGGCCCGGCTCGAAGCCCTGCCCCTCGGG
>DATHWJ010000217.1:0-12949 GCA_035460745.1 Ideonella sp.
CCCCTTCGTGACCATCGAAGATGTGCTGGTGCTGGACGCCAACACCATCCTGGTGATGAACGACAACAACTACCCGGGCAGCAGCCGCGACGCCGGCGTGCCCGATCCCAACGAGTTCCTGATGATCAAGCTGGACCAGCCTCTGGCCGTGTCGCCCAAGCTGATCCGCCGCTGATCAGCCGAATGGCGAGGGCGGCAGCTCGCGTGTCGCCAACGCCCGCCAGAGCTGCTCGGCCGTCAGGGGCATCTGCACCCTTTCGGCCTCGCGCCCCAGCCCCGCCCGGTCCAGCGCGTCGATCACCGCGTTGACCGTCGCGGGCGTGGCGCCTATGGTGCCCAGCTCGCCCACGCCCTTCACGCCCAGCACGTTGGTCGTGCAGGGCACGCTGGTGTCGAACTCGGTCTTGAAGCCGCGGAAGACGTCGACGTGCGGCATCGCGTAGTCCATGAAGCTGGCGGTCAGCAACTGCGCGCTGTCGGGGTCGTAGCGCAGCTGCTCGCACAGCGCCTGGCCGATGCCTTGCACCGCGCCGCCCTCGATCTGGCCGCGCACGATGGTCTGGCTGACGACGCGGCCGATGTCGTTCACCGAGGCATAGGCCACCACGGCCACCGCGCCGGTGGCCGGGTCGATCTCGACCTCGCAGACATGGCAGGCGTTGGGCCAGCTGGGCGCGCTGGCGCTGGCCGACCCATCGACCGCGATGCGCGCGGCCGGCTGGCGCGCCGCCAGCTCGAACAGGCCGATGGCGAGATCGGTGCCGGCCACCGCAAAGCGGCCTGCCGTGTACTCGATGTCGGTGGCCGGCGCTTCCAGCGCGTCGGCGGCCAGCGTCTTGGCGTGTTCCAGCGTGCGCTGCGAGGCCACCTGCACCGCGCCGCCGCCGGTGAACAGCGAGCGCGAGCCCGCGCTGCCGAAGCCGTTGGCGCGGTCGGTGTCGCCCTGCAGCACGCGGATCTTCTCGATCGGCACGCCGAAGACGTCCACCGCGAGCTGCGCGTAGCTGGTGGCGATGCCCTGGCCCATGGCCTGCGTGGCCGAGACCAGCTCGATGAAGCCGTCGGACGTGACGTGCACGGTGACCTTCTCGTCCAGCGCATTGCCGCCGGTCCATTCGAGGAAGGTGGCGAGGCCGCGCCCGCGCAGCAGGCCGCGGGTGGCCGACTCGGCACGGCGCGCCTCGAAGCCGTCCCAGTCGGCCAGCGCCTTGCCCTGGTCCATCATCTTCTCGAACTGGCCGACGTCGTAGACCTGCGCCATCTGGTTGCGGTAGGGCATCTGCGCGGGCCGGATCATGTTGCGGCGGCGCAGCTCGTCCGGGGCCAGCTTCATCTCGCGCGCGGCGGCGTCCATCAGCCGCTCGGTGACGTAGATGTACTCCGGCCGGCCGGCGCCGCGGTAGGCGCCCGTCGCCATGGTGTTGGTCATCACCGCGGTGAGGTGCAGATCGATCAGCGGCACGTCGTAGATGCTGGTGCTGACCCAGGGGCCGATCAGCAGCTGGATCATCACGCCCGCGCCGCTGGGGCAGGCACCCACGTTGGCGTAGGAGCGCACCCGCAGCGCCAGCACGCGGCCGGCGTCGTCGAGCGCGAGCTCGGCGCGGCAGACCATGTCGCGGCCGTGCACCGCGGAGAGAAACTCCTCGATGCGCTGCGCGCACCACTTGACCGGCCGCTTCAGCTCGCGCGCGGCATGGGCCACCATCGCGTCTTCCGGGTGCATGCCGCCCTTCATGCCGAAGCCGCCGCCCACGTCGCCGACGACCACCCGCACCTGCTCGGGCTGCAGCCCCGGCAGCACGGCGCAGAGCGTGTCGCGCACGCCGGTGGGCATCTGGCTGCTGATGCGCACGAAGAGCCGGCCGTCGGCCTCCACCTGGGCCAGCGTGACGCGCGGCTCCATCGGGCTGGGGGCCAGGCGCTGGTTCAGCAGGTCCAGCGAGACCGTGTGGGCCGCGCGTGCGAAGGCCGCTTCGGTGGCCGCGGCGTCGCCGTGGCGAGACTCGGCGACGATGTTGTCCGGCGCGGCGTCCCAGATCACCGGGGCGCCGGCCTGCACGGCACGCAGAGGGTCGGTCACCGCGGGCAGCTCGTCATACTCGACCCAGACCACATCGGCCGCCGCGCGGGCCTGCTCCACCGTCTCGGCGACGATGGCCACCACCGGCTCGCCGGTGAAGCGCACCACGTCCACCGCCAGCACGCGGCGCGGCGCAAACGCGGCCGGCGACCCGTCGGGCCGCCCGAACGGCAGCTTCATGTCTATGGGCTGGACGCCGGCCTGCGCCAGCTCGGCCCCGGTGTAGATCGCCAGGACGCCCGGCAGCTCCAGCGCAGCCGCGGTGTCGATGGAGGTGATGCGGGCATGCGCATAGGGCGAGCGCAGGAACACCAGGTGCGTCTGGCCCGGCAGCGAGACATCGTCGGTGAACAGGCCCTTGCCGGCGACCAGCGCCGGGTCCTCGATGCGGCGAACCGTCTTGCCGCTGCCGAAACGCTGGGTATCGACCGGCGCGTTCATGCCGTGGCTCCCGCGGCCATCGCCTTGGCGGCCGCCTGCACCGAGGCCACGATGTTCACATAGCCGGTACATCGGCAGAGGTTGCCCTCCAGCGCGTGCACGATCTCCGCCTCGGTGGGCTGGGGCTTGTCGGCCAGCAGGCAGGTCGCGGCCATCATCATGCCGGGGGTACAGAAACCGCATTGCAGGCCGTGGCACTGGATGAAGGCCTCCTGCACCGGGTGCAGCTGGCCGTTCGGGCCGGCCAGTCCTTCGACCGTGGTGACCGAGCGGCCTTGCGCCTGCACCGCCAGCATCGTGCAGCTCTTGGTCGCCTTGCCGTCGACCAGCACCGTGCAGGCGCCGCACTGGCTGGTGTCGCAGCCCACATGGGTGCCGGTCAGGCCCAGCGGGCCGCGCAGCAGCTCTACCAGCAATACATGGGGTTCGGCCTCGGTCTGCACCGGGTGGCCATTGATCTGTAGATTCAAACGGGGCATGGCTAGACATCCTTGCTTGGGGCAGCGGGCATCCTAGCCGCTGGCGGCCAAGCTTGCAGTGTGGCGTGCGCTCTCCACTCCTTTCAGTGTTTGCCCTTGATACGCTCATGCGTGCTTGAGAGAGGCGGGTTCGCATCGTATGCTTCGACCCCGTCGGCCGGCGATTTATTGCGGTGCAACATCGGCGCTGGAGGTTCCAGCGCCGGCAGGGCACCAAAGAGGGGTGGAGGTCGGCAGGCCCACCGTCGGGCAGCACCAAACCGAGGCACTTGCCGACTGACGAACGAGGCCTGGAGGCGCGACGCAACAAACACATGAGCAGCAGCACCACACTTCTTGAAACCCACGACCTGACCAAGGAGTTCGCCGGCTTCGTGGCGGTCAACAAAGTCAACCTGCGGGTGCAGCGCGGCTCCATCCACGCGCTGATCGGCCCCAACGGGGCCGGCAAGACGACCTGCTTCAACCTGCTCACCAAGTTCCTCACGCCGACCTCGGGCCGCATCGTCTTCGACGGCACCGACATCACCGCCGAGCCGCCCCCACGCATCGCCCGCCGCGGCGTGATCCGCTCCTTCCAGATCTCGGCCGTGTTCCCGCACCTGAGCGTGCTGGAGAACGTGCGCGTCGCGCTGCAGCGCAAGCTGGGCACCAGCTTCCATTTCTGGCGCTCCGAGCGATCGCTGTTCACCCTCAACGAGCAGGCCGTCGAGCTGCTGCGCGCGGTCGACCTCGACAGCTTCGCCAAGCTGCCCGCGGTGGAGCTGAGCTACGGCCGCAAGCGCGCGCTGGAGATCGCCACCACGCTCGCGATGGACCCCCAGCTGATGCTGCTCGACGAGCCCACCCAGGGCATGGGCCTGGAGGATGTGGACCGCATCCGCCAGTTGATCAAGAAGGTCTCGGCCAACCGCACCATCCTGATGGTGGAGCACAACATGAGCGTGGTCTCCAGCATCGCCGACACCATCACGGTGCTGCAGCGCGGCGCGACGCTGGCCGAGGGCCCTTATGAGCAGGTCTCCAAGAACCCCGCGGTGATCGAGGCCTACATGGGCACGACGCAGACCGAGCTGAAGGGAGCCCACTGATGGCGACCCCCTTCCTGGAAGTGAAAGACCTGCAGGGCTGGTACGGCGAATCGCATGTGCTGCACGGCGTGAACTTCCACGTCGACGAGGGCGAGGTCGTCACGCTGCTGGGCCGCAATGGCGCCGGCCGCACCAGCACCATGCGGTCCATCATGGGCCTGATCGGCACCCGCAAGGGCTCGATCAAGGTGCGCGGCGTCGAGACCATCTCGATGGCGACGCACAAGATCGCACGGCTGGGCCTGGGCTACTGCCCCGAGGAGCGCGGCATCTTCTCCAGTCTGTCGGCCGAGGAGAACCTGCTGCTGCCGCCCACGCTCGCCCCGGGCGGCATGAGCGTCGAGCAGATCTACGCCATGTTCCCCAACCTGAAGGAGCGCGCCGCCAGCCAGGGCACGCGCCTGTCGGGCGGCGAGCAGCAGATGCTGGCGGTCGCGCGCATCCTGCGCACCGGTGCCCGCCTGCTGCTGCTGGACGAGATCTCCGAGGGCCTGGCCCCGGTGATCGTGCAAAAGCTCGCCGAGATGGTGCTCACGCTGCGCAAGCAGGGCTACACCATCGTGATGGTGGAGCAGAACTTCCGCTTCGCCGCGCCGCTGGCCGACCGCTTCATGGTGATGGAGCACGGCCAGGTCATCCAGCAGTTCACCCAGGCCGAGCTGCCTTCGCGGCTGGAGCGGCTGCACGAATACCTTGGCGTCTGAGCGCCTCGACAGCATTCTTCTCACCACCCCCTTGGAGACTACGATGAAGCTCAACAAACTCTCGGCCGCCTGCGCGCTGGCCACGCTCACGATGTTCGGCGCCTCGGCCCAGGCCCAGATCTCCGGCGACGTGGTCCGCATCGGCTTCATCACCGACCTCTCCGGCCTCTACGCCGACATCGACGGCCCGGCCGGCGCCGAAGCCATCAAGATGGCCGTCGCCGACATGGGCGGTGCGGTGGCGGGCAAGAAGATCGAGGTGGTGGTGGCCGACCACCAGAACAAGCCCGACGTGGCGGCCGCCAAGGCGCGCGAGTGGTTCGACACCAGCGGCCTGGATCTGCTGATAGGCGGCACCAACTCCGGCACCAGCCTGGCGATGGCCAAGGTGGCCGCCGAGAAGAAGCGGCCCTTCATCTCGATAGGGGCGGCCACCTCGGCGCTCACCAACGACCAGTGCTCGCCCTATACCGTGCACTATGCCTACGACACGGTCGCGCTGGCCAAGGGCACCGGCAATGCGGTGGTGAAGGCCGGCGGCAAGAGCTGGTACTTCCTGCAGGCCGACTACGCCTTCGGCGCCCAGTTGATGAACGACACCTCGGCGGTGGTCAAGGCGGCCGGCGGCACGGTGGTCGGCTCGGTCAAGCACCCGCTGTCGGCGAGCGACTTCTCGTCCTTCCTGCTGCAGGCGCAGTCGAGCAAGGCGCAGATCCTGGGCCTGGCCAACGCCGGCGGCGACACCATCAACACCATCAAGGCGGCCAACGAGTTCGGCATCACCAAGACGATGAAGCTGGCCGGGCTGCTGATGTTCATCAACGACGTGCACTCGCTGGGCCTGAAGGCCACGCAGGGCATGTACCTGACCGACAGCTGGTACTGGAACCGCGACGCCGAAACCCGCGCCTGGAGCCGCAAGTTCTTCGAGAAGATCAAGCGCATGCCTTCCTCGCTGCAGGCGGGCGACTACTCGGCGACGCTGCAATACCTGAGCGCCGTCAAGGCCACCGGCACCGACGACGCCGACAAGGTGCTGGCGCAGATGAAGAAGACCAAGATCAACGACATCTTCGCCAAGGGCGGCTACATCCGCGAGGACGGCCGCATGGTGCACGACATGTACCTGATGCAGGTCAAGACCCCCGCCGAGTCGACCGAACCCTGGGACTACTACAAGGTTGCCGAGACCTTCAAGGGCGACACCGCCTGGACCACCAAGGCCGAGTCGAAGTGCGCTTTGTGGAAGTGATGTCTTGAAGCGTGCCGCGCGGCGTTGAAACACCGCGCGGCCTCTTCGCCCTGATCGAACCCAACCCTGCTCCATGGACATCTTCGGCATCCCGATACAAGCCTTTCTCGGCCAACTGCTGCTGGGCCTGGTCAACGGCTCGTTCTACGCGATGCTGAGCCTGGGCCTGGCGGTCATCTTCGGGCTGCTGGGCATCGTCAACTTCGCGCATGGCGCGCTGTACATGATGGGTGCCTACGTCGCGTGGATAGGCATGGACAAGTTCGGCATCAACTATTGGTGCTCGCTGATCCTGGCGCCGTTGATCGTCGGCGCCATCGGCGTGCTGATCGAGCGCACGCTGCTCAAGCACCTCTACAAGATAGACCCGATCTACGGCCTGCTGCTGACCTTCGGGCTGGCGCTGATCGCAGAAGGGGTGTTCCGCGACCAGTTCGGCGTCTCGGGCCAGTCCTATGACGTGCCCGAGCTGCTGCAGGGTGCCACCAACCTCGGCTTCATGGTGCTGCCCAACTACCGCGCCTGGGTGGTCTTCGCCTCGCTGCTGGTGTGCCTGGGCACCTGGTTCACGATAGAGCGCACGCGGCTCGGTGCGTTGCTGCGCGCCGGCACCGAGAACCCGGCGCTGGTGCAGGCCTTCGGCATCAACGTGCCGGTGATGGTGATGCTGACGTATGGCGCCGGCGCCGGCCTGGCCGCGCTGGCCGGCGTGCTCGCGGCGCCGGTCATACAGATCACGCCGCTGATGGGCAGCAACCTGATCATCGTCGTCTTCGCGGTGGTGGTGATAGGCGGCATGGGCTCCATCCTCGGCTCCATCCTCACCGGCCTGGCGCTGGGGCTGATCGAGGGCCTGACCAAGGTGTTTTACCCCGAAGCCTCGAGCATCGTCGTCTTCGTGATCATGGCCATCGTGCTGATGATCCGGCCGGCGGGGCTGTTCGGGAAGGAAAAGTGATGAGCGAGGCTGCTTCCGACAACACCGCACGCCTGGGCAAGATCGCCTGGGGTGTGGGATTTGCGATCCTGCTCGCCGCACCCTTCATCGGCCTGTACCCGGTCTTCATGATGAAGGCGCTGTGCTATGCGATGTTCGCCTGCGCCTTCAACCTGCTGCTGGGCTACACGGGGCTGCTGTCCTTCGGCCACGCGGCCTACCTTGGCGCAGCCGCCTACGCCACCGGCTGGCTGGTGCGCTCGGCGGGCTGGTCGCCCGAGCTGGGCGTGCTGGCCGGCACCGTGATCGCCGGGGCCCTGGGGCTGGGCGTTGGCCTGATCGCGATCCGCCGCCAGGGCATCTACTTCGCGATGGTCACGCTGGCGCTGGCGCAGATGGTGTACTTCGTCTTCCTGCAGGCACCGTTCACCGGCGGTGAAGACGGGCTGCAGGGCGTGCCGCGCGGCAAGCTCTTCGGCCTGCTCTCATTGGCCGACGACCGGGTGCTGTACTACGTGGTGCTGGCGGTGTTCGTCGCGGTCTTCCTGTTCATCATCCGCGTCGTGCACTCGCCTTATGGCCAGGTGCTCAAGGCGATCCGCGAAAACGAGCCGCGCGCGATCTCGCTGGGCTACGACGTCGACCGCTACAAGCTGCTGGCCTTCGTGCTCTCCACCGCGCTGGCCGGCCTGGCGGGCTCGATGAAGACCATGGTGCTGGGCTTCGCCACGCTGACGGATGCCCACTGGTCGCTCTCCGGCGAGGTGGTGCTGATGACACTGCTCGGCGGCATGGGCACTTTCGCCGGCCCGGTGATCGGTGCCTTCACCATCATCGGCCTGCAGAACTTCCTGGCCGACCAGGTCGGCTCGTGGATCAACGTGATCATCGGTGCGATCTTCGTGGTCTGCGTGGTCGCGTTCCGGCGCGGCTTCGTCGGCGAGCTGCTGGCCTGGCAGCAGCGGCGGCGGCAGAAGAAGTAGCCGCTGCGCGGGCGCGCGGGCCGGCGCAGCGGCGCCCAGTCACCTGGGTGTCAATGTTGATCCCGATGTGGGGCCGGCGCTTTGCGCCGCATCATCGAGGCTTGCCTGGCCAGGAGCCCTCGATGACCCTTTTGAAGATGACCCGCGCCGTCCCATCCCCGCTGCGCCGCGGCCTGCTGCTGGGCGCTGCCGCCGCGCTCGCCGCGCCCTGCGGCAGCGCGTTCGCGCAAGCAGCTGTTTTCCCCAGCAAGCCGATCACGCTGATCGTGCCCTGGCCCGCTGGCGGCTCCACCGACCGCCACCTGCGCGGCCTGGCCGAGATCGCCGGCAAGCAGCTGGGCCAGAACATCATCGTCGAGAACAAGCCCGGCGGCGGCGGCACCACGGCGCCCGGCATGATGGCGCTGACCGCCAAGCCCGACGGCTACACCATCTCCCAGTACCCGATGGGCATGCTGCGCATCCCGCACATGCAAAAGACGCAATGGCACCCGCTGAACGACTTCAGCTTCATCATCGGCGTCAGCGGCTATACCTTCGGCGTCGCGGTGCGCGCCGACTCGCCCCACAAGAGCTTCAACGACTACATCGCCGCGGCCCGCAAGCAGCCCGGCGCGATCGACTACGGCTCCACCGGCATCGGCACCTCGCCGCACCTGCTGATGGAGGAGCTGAGCGAAAACGCCAAGGTGCAGCTCAACCACGTGCCGTACAAAGGCAACGCCGACCTGATGCAGGCACTGCTGGGTGGCCACGTGATGGCCGCCAGCGACGCGACCGGCTGGGACAAGTTCGTCGATGCCGGCCAGATGCGCCTGCTCGTCACCTTCGGCGACAAGCGCACCAAGCGCTGGCCCAACGTGCCCACCGCCAAGGACCTGGGCTACGGTGTCGTCGGCACCTCGCCCTACGGCCTGGTCGGCCCCAAGGGCATGGACCCGGCGGTCATGAAGACGCTGCACGACGCCTTCAAGAAGGCGATGGACGACCCCAAGCACCTGGAGCTGCTGGAACAGCTGAACCAGGAGATCTGGTATCGCAGCGGCGACGACTACGCCAAGTGGGCCCGCGAAGGCTTCGCGAAGGACAAGGCCTTGATCGAGAAGCTGGGGCTGGCGGGGAGCAAGTAGCGCGGCGAAGGTCTCTGCGGCCATCATCCGGGCTGCCGGCGATGCCCCACTCTTCGGCCAGCATGGAGAGAACGCGGTACGCCTGTGCTTCAATGCGCATCGTGCCCGATTCCTTCCATCCGCAGTGGAGACCTGATTCATGCTCGCCTGGTTCATCGAATGGACATCGCAACTCAACCAGACCAACCACCTCGCCTTTGCCGCCGTCACGGTGTTGACGATGGCCACCATCGGCGTCGGCATCGCCGTGGTGGCCGAAGTGATCCTCAAGCGGCTTTCCGCCGGCAAGTCCGGCTCGGCCGGCCACCATCACCCGTCGGGTCACTGAGGAATCCAACATGTTCGATTGGGTGGTCTATCTGCCGATCTCGGGCACCGAGGTCAATGGCCTGGCGCTGATCCTGCTCGGCTTCACCGTCGGCGTCATCGGCGGCTTCTTCGGCGTCGGCGGCGCCTTCATGGTCACGCCGGCGCTCAACGTCTTCGGCTTCCCGATGGCGTATGCGATCGGGACCGACATGGCGCACATTGCCGGCAAGTCCATCGTCTCCACGTTCAAGCACCGCAAGTTCGGCAACGTCGACATGAAGCTCGCGCTGCTGATGATCATCGGCACCGTGGTCGGCATCGAACTCGGCGCGACCCTCATCCTGTGGCTGGAAAAGATCGGCCGCATCGGGCCTATCGTGCGGGTGACCTACATGTTCCTGCTGTTCGGGCTGGGCGGGTTCATGCTGTACGAGTACATGACCGGCACGCGCCGCGCGGTCAAGCAGGCGGCGGCCGAGCCCCACGCCGATGCGGGCAAGTCCAAGCTCGCGCTGTGGATGCAGGGCATCAAGCTGCGGCCGGTGGTGCACCTCAAGGTCTCGGGGTTCCACATCTCGGTCTGGGTGATCATCGGGATGGGCTTGGTCACCGGCTTCCTGGCGGGCTTCCTCGGGGTGGGCGGCGGCTTCATCCGCATGCCGGCGCTGATGTACATCATCGGCGCGCCGACCAAGGTAGCGGTGGGCACCGACCTGTTCGAGGTGATGGTCACCGGCGCCTACGGTGCGTTCAGCTACGCGCTGAAGGGGCGCGTCGAGCTGCTGGCCGCGATGATCATGCTGATCGGCGCCGCGATGGGTGCGCAGCTGGGCGCGACGGCGACGCTCTACGCGCGCGGCACCATCATCCGCCTGTACTTCGCGATCACCATGCTCGCCGGCGGCGTGTCGGTCGTCTTCAAGCACCTCGCCGAAGCCCACAAGGAAGTCTACCGCGCGGCCCTGAACGACTGGGCGCGTGCCACGTCGGGCATCTCCGACCGGATGGAGCTGGGCATCTGGTTGCAGAACAGCAAGCCGGCGGTGAAGTCATGGTTCGCCGAACAGCCGGAGCTCCTGCAGCAGGCCCTCGTGGCGGAAAAGATGTGGTCGTCGTACTCCGGCTTCCTGATGCTCGGCTCGGCCTGCTGCTTGAGCGCAGTGATCATCTTCTGGCTGGTGCGCGGGGTCTTGCGCGAGCGCGCCGAATCGGCGCAAACGCTGGCCCCGGTGGCGGGCGCGGCAGCCGGCGCGGCCGACCTGCAGCCCCAGGGTGCACCAGCGCAGGGCGATGCGGCTCCGGCGGGGCAGGCGGGCGGCGGCCTGACGATCGTCGCCAACTGCACGCCGGACGACCTGCCCGCAGTTCGCATGGGCGCGCAGATCGCGGCGGGCCTGAAGCAGCCGGTGACCTTGCTGGTCTGCGAGGACGCCGGCAAGAGCGAAACGACGCTGCAGGAAAGCCGTCAGGCCCTCGAAGGCCTCGGCTTGCCGCACACGGTGGTGTTCGCGACGGGCGAGCCCGACGAGGAAATCCTGCGGCGCTCCGCCGATTCGCGCCTGCTGGTGATCGGTTCGCATCCGCTCACCTCCTTCGACCCGACCTGGCACCTCGGCGACGACGCCACCCGGATCGTGCGCCACATGACCACCTCCACCATGGTGGTGCGCGGACGGCAGCAGGTGCGCAAGATCCTGCTCAGCACCGACCTGCCGGCCAACCCGTCGACAGTGAAGATGGCGCAGGACGTGGCCTTGGCCACGGGTGCCAGCGTCGAGGTGCTCTACACCGTGCCCTTGCCCACCATGTACATGGACGAAAAGGCGCCGGAAGCGACGGATGTGGTTCAGGATGCGCAGCGTCTCGGCGTCCAGCCCGACCAACTCGCCCAGCTCCAGGCCATCCGCAGCAGCCTGTCCGACGCCGGCGTTTTGCAGGCGAAGATCAAGCTGCGCCAGGGCATCGTTGAGGAAGAGATCATCAAGGAGTCGGTCGAGGGCGATTTCGACCTGATCGTGCTCAGGGAGGGCTACTTGAGGACGCCGTTCGGCCTGTTGCTCGGACGCCTGTCGACCAATCTCGCAACCCGGTCGCCGCAGGCCTCGGTGCTGATCGTCAAGCGTTGATGGCTTCTTGCCGGGGCACGTCGCCCCGGCCGGCGAGCGTGCCGCGCCAGCGGCAACACCGGGCGCAGATCCCAAAGACGGTCCCGTCAGCTGCCATTGATCGACCGGACGCGGATGCGCGCAGCACCCTGCGGGGCTACTCCCGCGGTTCGGGCAGGGGGATCCGGGTCTCGAACTTGGAGCAGTTCATCGCGAAGGTGCTCTTGAAGTTGCGCACGTTGTTGTTCGACGAAAAGACCTCGCGGGTGAAGGCGTGGTAGCGCTCCATCGACGCCGAGTTGACGATCAGCAGGAAGTCGAACTCGCCCGAGACCTCGTAGCAGGCCATCACGTCGGCCTCGGCCGCCATGCGGGCCTCGAACTGGCGCAGCAGCGCGTCGTTCTGCTTGTCCAGCTCCACCGAGACGAAGACGGTCAGCGGCCGCCCGACACGCTGCCTGTCGACGATGGCCACCTCCTTGAGCAGCACGCCCGAGGCGCGCAGCTGGGCGATGCGGCGCTGGCAGGTGGCCGGCGAGCTGTGCACCCGCTCGGCCAGCGTGCGGATGGGCAGCGAGCAGTCCTGCTGCAGCAGGTTGAGGATTTGCGTGTCCAGGCGGTCCAGCGTCATGGGGTGCTTCTCTGGGGAGAGTGGGCAGGCGGGCCATCGGCTCGACAGGCGCTTCATTTTGATGCGAACGGCCCACGCCGGCCGGCCGGGGCGGTGATTCGGCTCGCGCGATTGCCCCAAGAATCAAGCCTGCCTCCCACCACCGAGCCGCGCGATGACACAGACCCCCGTCCATCACGACGACCGCCCTGATCCCCCCGTCGACGATCCCGGTTTCGGGGGCCAGCTGCTGCGCTGGCGCCACCACCTGCACCGCCACCCGGAGACCGGCTTCAACGAGGTGCGCACCGCCGACTACGTGGCCAGCGTGCTGGCGCTGCTGGGGCTGGGGGTGCAGCGTGGCATAGGCGGCACCGGCCTGGTCGCCAGCCTGCAGGTCGGCGACGGGACTGGCGTGATCGGGCTGCGCGCCGACATGGACGCGCTGGCCCTGGCCGAGGACGCGCCGGGCCGGGCGCACGCCTCGCTGTCGCCCGGCTGCATGCACGCCTGCGGCCACGACGGCCACATGGCCATGCTGCTGGGCGCCGCGCAGCTGCTGAGCCGGCAGCGCGATTTCAGCGGCACCGTGCGCTTCATCTTCCAGCCCGCCGAGGAGCACGGCCGGGGGGCGGCCGCGATGATGGCCGACGGGCTGTTCGAGCGCTTCCCGGTGGACGAGATCTACGGCGCCCACAACTTGCCCGGCCTGGCGGCCGGCCACATCGCCACCCGCGCCGGCGGCATCATGGCCAGCGAAGACAACTTCACGATCCGCATCCACGGCCGCGGCGGCCACGCGGCCAGGCCGCACATGGGCGTCGA
>DATHWJ010000218.1:0-5327 GCA_035460745.1 Ideonella sp.
GCAGTGGCCTCAAGGAGCGACCGCGCAGTTGGTGGGAGCCAACGCGATCTCATCGATGTTTGATCCGGGCTACGGACTGGAGAAGTACTTGCCTGGCCTGCTGGAGCCCGGGCCAAACGGCAAACCACCGAAGTCGTTCAAGAGCCTGACTCCCGGCAACGGGACGCCGTGGCCCGGGGGGCGGACGGTCTATGACCTGCGTTACGTGAACTGGCTAACCACGAGCTTCTCATTCGTGGTCAGCTACTACGGCCGAGACGCGGAAGGCTTCAACATGTTCATGTGGAACGGCGTACGCATGAATGGCCTGCCCATCGTGGCCGGATTCACCGCAGAGCGCACCGTCGACGAGGCGGGGGAGATCTGGATGGATGCCTACCAAGCCTACGGCCTCACCTCCAAACCCATCCTCACCCTCGCCTCCGGCAACTTCGGCTGGACCACCCTCGAGACCGCCTGGTCCCAGATCGCCGCACCCGAGGCCAAGGTGATCTGGCTGGCGACGACCGACTCGCCCAGCTACCCCAAGGACGAGGAGCCCAACGAAGCCGCCGTGTTGCTGATGGTGGCCCACCCCGCGTACGAGGCCGGCCGCAAGCCGCTGGCCTACTTCAGCGCGCCCCAGACCGTGCTGCTGAAGGACGCCAAGCGCCAGGAGCGCGAAACGCCGCGCATCGCCGCGCTGCGTGAAGCCGTCGAGCGCGTCTGCGCCGAGGCCGGCATCAAGCCTGCGGCCATTGGTTCGCTCGCCACCGACTGCGGCCGCGGCACGCCAGCGGCGTCCAAGCGCCTGGGGGAGGTCGGGGCGGCGCTGCACGAGATGCTGCCCGAGCTGGACGTGGTGCACGAGCGCATCGACATGGCGGCGCTGCTCGGCGAGCTGGGCGCCAACACCGTCAACTACAGCCTGCTGCTGGCGGCCTACGCGGCCCACCAGCGCAACGACCCGGTGCTCTACCTGTCCAACGTGGACCCCGATGCGGCGCGCGCGATGCTGGTCTTCCCGCCGCGCGATCACACGCCGCCGGACCCGCACCGACCCTTCCGCGAGCACCATGCCCGGGGCCAGTGGTATGCGCCGTGGTGGGGCCAGCGGCTGGATGGCAAGAAGGACTACTGAGCCACCGCCGATCGCGTGAGCGAGCCGTCGCTTCGCCTGGACACCACAGCCGCAACAACGAAGCCCTCTGCTGAGAGAGCGATGGCGACTTCTGCGTCACCCCAATAAAAACCCTTAGCTCCGCATCCGCGCCCGCCGGCGCTTCGTACAGCACCTCATGCCTGCCTGGCAATCCCGCCGCAGCCGGTTCAAAGAGGAGTTGTGCGATGAGTTCCCGAGCATTCCGTGTCCTGCCCCTGGTGGCGGCCGCGTTGGCCGCTGTCTGCGGCACGGCGCAGGCCTCCAGCCACCGTGAGGCGCCGTTCATCACCACCTCGCCCAAGGTGGATGCGACGGACTTCTACCTGTTCCGTTCCTACGAGACCGGCCGCTCCGATTTCGTCACGCTGGTGGCCAACTACCAGCCGCTGCAGGACGCCTACGGCGGGCCCAACTACTTCGCCATGGACCCGAATGCGCTCTACGAGATCCACATCGACAACAACGGCGACGCGAAGGAAGACATCACCTTCCAGTTCCGCTTCACCAACACGCTGGCCAACATCACGCTGCCGGCCGGTGACCAGAACGTCGCCATCCCGCTGATCCAGGCCGCGCCGGTCTCGGCCGTCAAGGACCCGGGGCTGAACCTGGCCGAGACCTACAGCGTCTCCATCGTGCGGGGCGACCGCCGCGCCGGCGCGTCGGCCGCCCTCACCAACGCCAGCGGCGGCTCGACCACTTTCGACAAGCCGGCCGACAACATCGGCCTCAAGACCATCCCCGACTACCCGGCCTACGCGGCCCAGCACATCTACAGCGTCAACATCCCCGGCTGCAGCACGCCGGCGCGCCTGTTCGTCGGCCAGCGGCAGGACCCCTTCGCGGTCAACCTGGGCGTCATCTTCGACCTGGTCAACGCGCCCGTCGCGGTGCTGACCGACCCGGCGCTGATCGGCGCCACGCCCAACACGCTGAGCGGCAAGAACGTCACCACGCTGTCGCTGGAGGTGGCCAAGGGCTGCCTGACGGCCGGCACCGAGCCGGTGATAGGCGGCTGGACCAGCGCCAGCCTGCGCCAGGCCCGCGTGCTGGACCCGACACCGAAGGCGGGCCACCAGACCAGCGAAAAGCCGGGCGGCGCCTGGACCCAGGTCTCGCGCCTGGGCATGCCGCTGGTCAACGAGGTGGTGATAGGCCTGAAGGACAAGGACCGCTTCAACGCCTCCAAGCCCTCGGCCGACGGCCAGTTCCTCACCTACGTGAGCAACCCCACGCTGCCCAAGCTGATGGAGATCGCGCTGGCGCTGCCCAACTCGGCGCCCACCAACTACCCGCGCAGCGACCTGGTCACCACCTTTCTCACCGGCCTGCCCGGCGTCAACCAGCCCGCCGGCGTCGTGGCCTCGGAGATGCTGCGGCTGAACACCGCGATCGCGCCGGTGCCGTTCGCGCAGCAGAACCGGCTGGGCATCGTCGGCAACATCCTGGCCGGCGGCAGCGACACCGCCGGCTACCCCAACGGCCGCCGGCCCAAGGACGACGTGGTCGACATCTCGCTGGTCGCGGTGATGGGCGGCCTGTGCGTGGCCAACGGCACGGCCAACTCGCTGGGCCTGGGGACGGCCTGCACGCCGGCCGCCGTGCCGCTGGGCAGCACCGCGTTCAACCTGAACGACACGGTGGACCAGGCGGTGGTGCCGCTGATGGCCGGCTTCCCCTACCTCGCCACGCCGGTCGGCGGCACCCGCTGAGGAGCGCGCCATGACAAGACGTTTTGCCTACCGGGCGGCCTGGTTCGCTGCCAGCCTGGCCGTGGTCTCGCTGGCCGGCTGCGGCGGCGGCGGTGGTGGTGACGATGACCCGCCTGCGCCGCCCCCCGTGCTGACCGAGATCCCGGACTCGGCGCTGGCCTCGCCGACCGCCTACACCGAGTTCGCGCTCGGCCTGGCTGTGAGCGAGACGGCCGAGCCCTTCAGTGTCGAGAAGGTGAGCCGCGCGCCCACCGACGACACCAGCGAGCCTGTCGACTTCGATTGACGCGCCGCCGGCCGGGTGAGCGTGGCCATCGCCCGCTCGCCCGGCCTGTTCATCGACCCTTGGCCGGAGTGGCTGCCATGTCTTCGTTTTGCACCCTGCTGCGCTCGACCGCCATGGCGGTGAGCCTCGCCGCCTTGTGGCCCCTGGCACAAGCAGCGCCTTTCACACCGGCCAGCGACGCCGAGGTGGTCGAGCGGCTGCCCACGCGGCTGGTCGGCGCCGAGCAGCGCCGTGAGGAGCGGCGCGAGCGCGCGATGCTGCGCCAGCAGCCTGCGCTGCTGCCCCTGGCGCTGCGCAGCGCCCGCGAGGCGATAGACCGCGCCCGCGCGCTCGGCGACCCGCGCGAGCTGGGCCAGGCGCAGGCCGCGCTGGCACCGTGGTGGGTGCTGCCCGAGCCGCCACCGCCGGTGCGCCTGATGCGCGCCATCGTCCGCCAGAGCCAGCACGACTTCGCCGCTTCGCTGACCGACCTCGACGCGCTGCTGGAGCCGCGCCGCGAGGTGCCGGTGCCCGTGCGCGCGCAGGCCGAGCTGACGCGCGCCACGGTGCTGCAGGTGCAGGGCCGCTGGGCCGACGCCGCGGCCGGCTGCCTGCGGCTCGAAGGGCCGGCCTACGCCGCGCTGGGCGAGGCCGTGCAGCGGCCGGCCCGCGTCTGCAGCGCCGAGTTGCTGAGCCTGCAGGGCCGCCCCCGGGAGGCCGAGGCCTTGCTGCAGCCGCTGCTGCGCCAGGCCGGTGAGGGCGATGCCTGGCTGACGCTGGTGCGCGCCGAGATGGCCGACCGCCGCGGCGACCCGCAGGCCGGCGAGCTCTACCGCCAGGCACTGGCCACGCAGAGCGACGTCTACACGCTGGCCGCCTACGCCGACTGGCTGCTGGCGCAGCAGCGCGCCCCCGAAGCGGCTCGCCTGCTGGCCGGCCGCGAAGAGGCCGACGCGTTGCTGCTGCGCCTGGCCATTGCCTGGCAGCGCGGCGGTGACCCGCGGGCCACCGCCGCCATCGCCACGCTGGGCGAGCGCTTCGCCGCCAGCGCGCAGCGCGGCGACGCCGGCCACGAGCGCGAGCAGGCGATGTTCGCGCTGCACCTGCAGAACCGGCCGGCCGAGGCGTTGCGGCTGGCGCAGGTCAACTTCGCCAAGCAGAAGGAGCCGGTCGACGCGATGCTGCTGCTGGCCGCCGCCGAGGCCGCCGGCCAGCCCGCCGCGGCCGAGCCCGTGCGCCGGTTTGCCCAGGCCAGCGGCTGGGTCGACAAGCGCCTGGCCCAGCGGCCCGCCGCCCCCACTGCGGCCGTGCAGGCCGCCGCCCGCCCCGACCTGCTGAGCTGGAACGACACGCCATGAACCACACTGACACCGCTACGGCCCGCCTGCTGAAACCCCTGCTTGGCCTCCTGCTGCTGCTCGCGGCGCTCACCCCGGCCAGCGCCCACAAGGCCAGCGACACCTACCTGCGGCTGGAGCTGAGCGCCGAGACCATAGAGCAGCGCACCGACATCGCGCTGCGCGACCTGGACCGCGAGCTGGTGCTGGATGCCGACGACGACGGCCAGCTCAGCTGGGGCGAGGTGCGCGCGCAATGGCCACAGATAGCGCGGCTGGCGCAGGCCGGCATCGTGCTGCAGGCCGACGGCCAGCCCTGCCAGCCCGGCGCAGCCGGTGCCGCGCAGCTCGACACCCACAGCGACGGCCGCTATGCGGTGCTGACGCGGCGCTGGACCTGCCCGGCGCCGGTGCGCGAGCTCAGCGTGGGCTACAGCCTCTTCGCCGCCAGCGACCCGACGCACCGCGGCATCCTCAGCCTGAGCCGTGGCACGGCCGTGCGCACCGCGGTGCTGGTGCCGGGGGCGGCACCGCAGCGCTTCGCGGCCGAGGGCCCGGCCGCCGGGGCCGGGCCGGGCGCCGAAGCGGGGCCCGGCGCGCCGAGCTCGTTCTTCGGCTTCGTCGCCGAGGGCATCCATCACATCCTGATCGGCACCGACCATGTGCTGTTCCTGCTGGCGCTGCTGCTGCCGGCCGTGCTGCTGCCAGCGCTGTTGCCCGAGCGGCGGCGTCCACCCGCCGGCGGGTGGGCGCTGGGCCGGCCCGACCCATTGGCGGCCAGCCGTCTGCGCCACTCGCTGGCCCGCACGGCGCCGCCGCGTCCAGCCCCGGCGCCGTACGGCGGCGGCGCGGCGGCTACGCTGCCGTGGCGC
>DATHWJ010000219.1:0-2526 GCA_035460745.1 Ideonella sp.
CCGCCGACGGACTGGCCCCAGCACCGCCTCCACCGGCACGCCGACCGTCGCGCGCCAGCCGGTGCCGGGAACGGGCGCGGTGCCGACGATGCACGGCACGCCGTCGGCATCGCGCCAGCGCCCCTCGGGCGGCGATGCCGGGGCCTGCCCCGAAAGCGCCGCACCGGATGCCCCGCCCAGCGGCTGGCCCACGGCCTCCGGCGCCGCCGGGTTGCTGGCCAGCACCGTGCCGGCGGCGTCGTAGAGGCGCGCGCGGGCGCTGCGCGGCAGCTCGCCCAGGCCGGGCGCCAGCGGCAGGCGGCCCAGGTCGATGGACAGCGCCACGGCACCCACGAGCTCGCCCGCCTCCGCGCGCAACGGGTAGGCCACTAGCAGGATCCACCGGCCGGTAAAGATGCCGCGCGTCAGCGGGCCGACCGTGAAGCCCTGCGAGCTCAGGGTCTGTGCCAGGAACAGCCGGGGATCGACCTTGGCCGGCATGTCGGGCCGCGCGGGCAGCGCGCTGCAGACCCGCTCGCCATCGAGGCGCACCGTCACCAGGTTGGTGTAGTCGGGAAACAGGCTGCCGAAGGCGCCGAACAGCGGGTCGCAGTCAGCCGCGTCGAGGCGGCGCACCTGCGGGCGGCGAGCCACCTGCGTCAGCAGCACCTGGGCCCGCTGCAGCGTGCGCTCGGCTTCCGCCGCGATGGCCTGGGCCGCCCTGAGTGCCTGGGCACCAGCCTGCTTCTCCTCGACCTTCGCCTGGCGCTGGGCGGTGTAGGCGAGCAAGGCCGCGAGCGGCCATGCGGTGACCAGCACCAGCAGCGCCAGGTGGGTGCGGATGCGCAGCACCGGCAGGCGCCGGTGCCTGCCGGGTCGAGACAAGTCCATCGCGACTAGCATCGCCACCCGCGCCGGGGGCGTCAACCGCCCAACGGTGGGGGCCAGTTGCTTGGCGCCGACGGCCGTGTGACACCCCACCGGTTTTGGGGAGGTGCGGTCCCACCAAGCCCCGCGTTTACCCCTTGATGCACTTTCCGCCGATGCCGAGGCCCGCCACCCGCCACGGATTGCGCACGCTCAACACAGCGCCGTCGGGCGGCTCCACAATCGACCCATCGTGTACGCGACTGGCCCGTGGAGGGTCCATCCCAGCAAGGCGGCGCCTCGGCGCCTGACCGGGATGGCGCTGCACGAACGAACACGCTGAGACCATCGACTTCAAGCGTGATGCAACATCTACCGGCGGTCTGCCGGCCCTCTCGCTCGCGACGATTGCGGGCCCGGGCGCAGCCTTGCCGGCCGGACCATGGATCCAGGGGCACCCGGCGGCGCTATGCCGCCGGGGCCAGGCGCAGTCAGGCCTGAAACGAGGAGGAGCGCGTTGAATGCTTGCGTCAAACGGGGTCCGGCTGAAGAATGAAGCCTGGGGTTGTGGCACCTACCGCCCGCAGAGGCTGCGCCACCCACGCTGTGTTGGAGGAGCGGCCGTGAGTGCCTGGATCCCGCTGAACGCGATGAATCACGCCGCCGGCCCGGCGGCGCCAGGCCAGCAAGGCGAGCTGGAGCGCTCGCGGCTGGAGCTGCAGCAGCTCTCGGCCAGCCTGGTGGAGGCGCGCGAGGAAGAGCGCCGCCGCATCGCCCGCGAGCTGCACGACGAGCTGGGGCAGCAGCTCTCGGCGCTCAAGATGGAGGTCTCCAGCCTGACGTCGGCGCCGCACAGCGCGCTGCAGGCGGAGCGCTTCAAGGGCATGCTGGAGATGATCGACGAGACGGTGGCGTCGGTGCGCCGCATCGCCGCCGATCTGCGGCCGCTGATGCTGGACGACCTGGGGCTGAACGCGGCGGTCGAGTGGCTGGCCCGGATGTCGTCGCGCCGCATGGGCATACAGATCACGCTGCGGCTGGGCGAGTACCCGGAGCCGCTGCCCGAGCGGGCCTCGATCGCGCTCTACCGCATGGTGCAGGAGGCGCTGACCAACATCGCGCGCCATGCCAACGCCAGCGAGGCGCTGATCGAGATCCGGCACGTCGGCGAGCAGCTCTGGCTGACCGTGGAAGACAACGGCGTCGGCTTCCGCCCGCACTCGATGCGGCGAGAGGGCTCGCACGGCCTGATGGGTATGCGCGAGCGCGCCCACATGCTGGGCGGCAGCCTGGAGATAGGCAGCGCCGAGACCGGCGGTGGCCGCATTCGCGTCTGCCTGCCGCTGGAGCCGCAGGCGCCAGGCCCGGCCCCAGCTGCCGAAGGAGCTTGAGCCGTGAGACACAAGCCCCTCGCGCGAGCGCCCGAAACACCGCTGCGGCCCGTGTCGCTGGTGAAGGTGGACCGGCGCCTGCCGGCCACCGCCCGGCGGCAGGCGCTGGAGCACGTGCTGCGCGAGCAACGCAGCGAGCTGGAGTCGCAGAACGAGGACCTGCGCCAGGCCCAGGTCGAGCTGGCCGCGGTGCGCGACCGGCTGGTCGACCTCTACGACGGCGCGCCGGTGGGCTACCTGACGCTGGACCACGAAGGCCGGGTGATCGAGGCCAACCTGACCAGCGCGG
>DATHWJ010000220.1:0-2106 GCA_035460745.1 Ideonella sp.
CGTCGGCGCGTTTCAGCGCGACCTGCGTCGTCTGGCCCGGCCGGGCCGCGGGCACCACGTAGCGCAGCGGCTGGCCGGGGAAAGCGGCCTGCACCGCGGCCACCTGCTGGTCCAGCGGCAACATCGAAGCGCTCGCCGGCACGCGGTCCAGCTCGGCGTGGCGCCAGGCCTCGATCTGCGGCGTGAAGACGTAGAGCAGGCCGGTCAGCGCAGCGAACAGCACCAGCGGCGCGGTGATCAGGCCAGCCCAGAAATGCACGCGCCAGAACACGCGCCGGAGCGCTGCGCCGCGAGCGATGGCGAGGGTGAGGGTGAGGATCTCGGGAGGATGTGGCATGGCCGGGTCCTTCACAGATCGAACTTCAGCTCCGCCAGCCAGGTGCGCTGCGGATAGGGGTGGAAGTTCCAGTAGGTCTGGTTGTTGAGGTTGTCCACGCCCACCGCGGCACTCCACTGGCGGGTGAACTCATAGCGCACGCGCAGGTCGGCCACCAGGAAGTCGCTGATGCCCTGGTAGCGGTCGCCGTTGGGGTCGGTGTTGTCCAGCGTGCCGAACTGGTGCGCCGCGAAGCGCAGGCCCAGCGTGCTGCTGAGGCGCTCGCTGCTGCGCCAGGTCGCCAGCAGGTTGGCGCGCCAGCGCGGCACGCGCGGCTGCAACTGGCCGACGCTGGCCGGGAAGGCCGCGTTGGCGACGATCACCGAATCGGTGTAGGTCAGGCTGCCGGAGAGGTCCAGGCCGGCGACCCACAGATCGCGGCCTTGCGCGGCCAGCTCCAGGCCGGTGGTGCGGATGTGGTCGACGTTCTGGATGTTGGTGACGTTGGGCGTCACGGTGGTGTTGGTCTGCGAATACAGCGCGTCGCGCGTGGCCTCAAAGAACAGCGTGGCCCGCCACAGGGCCTTGGGCCAGGTCCACTCTGCGCTGAGCTCGGAGGTCCAGGAGCGCTCGGGCTTCAGCTCGGGGTTGCCGTTCTGCAGCTTGCCGCTGGCATCGAGCGCACCCTGGTAGAGCTCGCTGACGGTGGGGAAGCGCAACGCGCGGCCGGTGGACAGGCGCAGCGCCAGCGCATCGTCGACCTGGTAGCCGAGCGCCAGCTTGGGCGAGAGCGCCTGCTGCTGCCGATCGGGGTGGCGGTGATCGGCGCTGGCGGTCGCCGTCAGGCCGTCGCTGGCGCGCCAGTCCTCGGCGCGCAGGCCCAGCACCACGCTCCAGTCGGGCGCGAAACGCCAGGCATCCTGCGCCCACAGGCTGGTCAGGCGGGTGTCGCCCTCGAAGCGCGATGTCGCCGCGCCGGTGGCATCGCCGGCGGTCCACTCGCCGGTGGCGAAGACGCGCGTGCGCAGTTGGAAGGCCTCGCGCTGCAGGCCGAACTCCGCGATGTGCGCGCCACCCTCGCCCTGCGGCCGCCAGATGCCCTTCAGCGCCAGGGTGTTCCAGCCGGTGCCGGACTGGTCGGTCAAGCGGCCGCTGTCGGCGTCGGTGCTCGTGGTAGTGGCCACGGGCGCCCAGGCCCGCACCTGGTCGCGCCGGTAGTCGTACAGGCTGGCGGCGGCCTCCCAGTCCCAGCTGCCGCGGGTCAGACTCTTGACGGAGAGCCCCTGCATCAGGTGCGAGAGCTGCTCGCGGGTCTGCGGAAAGTCGGCTGCCGACAGGGTGTAGGCCTTGCCAGCGATGCTGACCGGCAGCGTGCCGCCGCTCGGGTAGCTCTGCGGCCCGAAGGCGATGCGCGCGCCGCTCTCGTCGCGCAGCCAGGTCTGCGACTGCCGCTCGACCTCGTTGCCCCACCAGCCCAGCGTGTAGCTGGCGCGCAGCGTGGGCGTCGCCTGCCAGGCGAGCTTGAGCTTGGCGTGGTCTTGGGTGGTGTGGGCCTGGTTGGTGGTGCCCAGCAGCAGCCAGTCCTGGTTGAAGCGGTTGCGCTCCAGCACGGCACCGGTCACCGGCGTCGCGCCGGGCGCCGCCGCCGCGGTGCTCGGCGAGCGCGTGGCGTAGACCAGCGGCTGGCTGTCGCTCTCCAGGCGGTTCACATTGATCCACCACGACCAGTCGCCGGCAGTTGTGGCGATTCGGCTGCCCAGCGAGGCGCTGGCCTGGCCACCGCCGAAGCG
>DATHWJ010000221.1:0-7630 GCA_035460745.1 Ideonella sp.
AGCCCTGCCGCCGCCCACGGGATCGCGACGCCTGCCTGGCGGAGTTCTTCGAGCCGTTTTGCGGCCTGCTCAATGATGCTCATACGACACTTCCCTGTTCAGACCGGCGCATGCGAGGCGGCAGACCAGGCCACCCAGGCGACCCACAGCGTCTGCAGCACGAACAACGACAGCACGGCCAGGCCGAGGCGCATCATGTCAGTGCGGGCCCCCCGCCTCGCGGCGTCGGTCAGCGAGATCGAGACGCTGCCCAGCACCGGCCGGCCCGAGATGTGCCGCAAGGCATTGGTGTCATCGACCGTCGGGCGCATCACATCGGCGGCGATGGGCGCCAGCAGGCCGGCCGCGAGTGTGAACAGCACCGCCAGCCCGGCCAGCGCCAGGCGCCCCGGGAAGATGGGGGCCGGCGACACGCGTGGCGGCTCGACGACCCGGAAGTCGGCCAGGTGGGAGGTCTCATCGAGCTTGACGCCCAGCGAGGCGGACTCGCGGCGGGCGACGAGCTGGTCGTAGTTCTTGCGGATGATGTCGTAGTCGCGGTTCAGCTGGGCCAGCTCGGCCTCGACCTGCGGCACGCGGCCCGCCAGCGCCCTCACCTCGTTCAATCGGGCCTGCTGGGCACCGAGTTGCGACTGCAGCGAGGCCACTTGCGCCTCGCTCTCGGCCAGCGCCACGCGGATGCGCTGGTAGACCGGGCTGGTCGCCGCCATGCCGCCGGTGCCGCTGCGCGGGCTGCTGCGCACCTGCTCGCGCTTTTGCGCCTCCAGGCGGGCGATCACGTTGCGCGCGTTGATGACGTCGGGGTGCTGCTCGGTGTAGCGTCGCAGCAGCTCGTCGAGCAGCTTGCGCTGCGCGTCCAGCCGTGAATCCACCTCGGAGACCACGGCGGGCGCGTTGTTGGCGACGGCCTCGATGGGCAGCTGCGGGTCTTCGGCGCGCAGCTCGCGCCGGTAGGCGTCGCGCGAGCGCTCGGCCGCGCTGAGATCGACGCGCAGCTTGCTGACCTCGTCGGCCAGCGCCGACATGCGCGCGAAGTAGTCCTGGTTGGAGACGCCGGAGACACCGAAGTTGCGGACCTTGAAGTCCTTCAGCCGGCCCTCGGCATCGACCAGCTTGCCCTCGTAGCTCTTGATCTGCTCGTCGATGAAGCGGCTGGCCTCCGCCGAGTCTTCGCGCTTGCCGCCCGAGCTGGAGTTGACGAAAAGGTCGACGGTGGCCTCGACCAGCTTCTGCGCACGCTCCGGGTTGGTGTCGCGGTAGCTGATCGCGTAGAGGTTGCCCGAACCCGCGGGCACGACCTTGATGCGGTCCATCAGCAAGGTGGTCTCGGCCTCGTGCTCCCTGGGATTGCTCCTGGCCAGGCCCAGCGCCGGCATCGCCATCAGCTTTTCGACGTTGGGCCGCGAGACCACGGTGCGTGCCAGCATCTTGACCTGCTGCTCGATGTCCGGCTGGTAGGCCAGGCCGGCCATCAGCGGCTTGAGCACCGTCTGCGTATCGACGTAGATGCGCGCGCTCGCTTCGTAGCGGTCCTTCACCAGCGAGATGCCGACGGCGCACAGCAGCGCCACCGGCCACGCGACGGACACGGCCAGCCAGCGCCGCTTCCACACGGTGCGCAGCAAGGCCCTCGCCTTCAGAAGATAAGCCGTGAAGCCACTGTCCATGGTTTCAACCCTGGTGAATGATCAAGCCGTGCCGCCACCCGGCGCATGCCCGGGCTGCTGCACGGCTGGTGTGCGGGCCGGCGTGGCAAGGGGCCGCGGCAAGGGCGTCCCCACGTTTGCTGTGTGCCAGCCCGGCAGAAGAAGAGGCCTGCGAGCTAGAACCAGCTCTGCGGCACGATGACGATGTCGCCGGGCACGACCGCGACATTGGCCGAGATGTCGCCGCGCTTGAGGAGGTCGCGAAGGCGCACACTGTACTGCTTGCCGCCCTCGGCGCCGCGGATCAGGATGGCGCCGTTGCCATCGGCAAAGTCGGTCATGCCGCCGGCCTGGATCATCACGTCGAGGATGGTCATGTCCTGCCGGAACGGCACCGACTGCGGCTTGGCGGCCTCGCCGACGATGCGGATCTGCTCCGAATAAATGCCCTGGAAGCCGCTGACCACGATGCTCACCACCGGGTCGCGCACGAACTTGGCCAGTGCCTGCTCCATCTCGCGCGAGAGCGCGGCGGCATCCTTGCCGGCGGCCTGCAGGTCTTCGACCAGCGGCGTCGAGACATAGCCGTCAGGGCGTACGGTCACGGTGGCGCTGAGCTCGGGGTTGCGCCAGACGATCACGTTCAGCGTGTCCAGCGGCCCGATCTTGTAGCGCTGGCTGGGCGTGCTGAAGGCCTTGGGGGCCGCCGGCAGCGTGCTCGTGGTGCCGCAAGCGGCCAGCAGCAGCGAAGCGGCCAGGGTGACCGCCAGCGGCACGGCCCTGCGGAGGTTGCGAATTTGGTTCATTTCCATGGAATCCCTTGAAAGCCTTGAGCCTCTCGCTGCGCCAGGCCTGGCGCGGCGAGAGGCCGGGCTGGACGCGAGCGCCGTGCGATTCTGTCTCGGATCGGCCGCGCCAGCTCAGCGCGACCCTTCCCTGAACAACACCACGCTGACGGTGTCGATCAGCACCAGCAGATCGAGGAACAGCGAGTTGTTCTTGACATAGTACAGATCGAACTGATGCTTCTTGCGCGCATCCTCGACCGAGGCGCCGTAGCGGTAGCGCACCTGCGCCCAGCCGGTCAGCCCCGGCTTGATGCTGTGGCGGATGTCGTAGTAGGGGATTTCTTCACGCAGCTGCTCGACGAACGACGGCCGCTCCGGCCGCGGCCCGACCAGGCTCATCTCGCCGCGAAGCACGTTGAGCAGCTGCGGCAGCTCGTCAATGCGGGTGCGGCGCATGAAGTTGCCGACCGCCGTGATGCGCGAGTCGTTGGTCGTGGCCCAGCGGGCCACGCCGTCCTTCTCGGCATCGGCGCGCATGCTGCGGAACTTCAGGCACATGAAGCCGCGCCCGCCCAGGCCAACGCGCTGCTGGCGGTAGATCACCGGGCCGCGGCTCTCGCAGCGGATCGCGATGGCCGCCGCGACCATGATGGGCGCCGTGATCGCGATCAGCGCAAACGACGACACGATGTCGAACACCCGCTTCGCGAAGGTGCGCACGGGGCCTTGCACGAAGCCGTGGCCGTACACCAGCCAGCTGGCCTTCAGGCTGTCGATGGGCACGATGCCCTCGCTTCGCTCGTAGAAGCCGGCCAGGTCCAGCACCGGCACGCCGCGGATGCGGCAGGCCAGCAACTGGTCCATGGGCACGCTGCCGCCGCGCCGCTCGATCACCGCGACGATCACTTCATCGACCCGGTACTTGCGGACGATCTCGTCGATGGGCATGTTCCTGGAGAACAGCTCCGGGCCCGAGCGCAGCAGCGCGACGGGCTCGTTGTCGGTGGGGTAGAAGCCGATCACCTGGTGGCGGGTGCGAGTGCTCTCGGAGAGGTCGCGGGCGACGCCGCGCGCTTCGGTGCCGGTACCGACGATCAGCACCCGGGATGTGCCCACCGCGGCGCGGCGCGCCAGGTAGAACAGGCTGCGCACCAGCAGCATGCCGATGGCGATGGTCGGCACCGCGCGCATCAGGAAAGCCGAGGCGTAGCCCTCGTTGCCGTCCAGCGTCAGCGCCAGGTAGACCACCACCGAGCCCAGCAGCACGGCCAGCAGCGCGCGGCTCACCGTGCCGGCCCAGCCGCCGGTGGCCGTGCGGCAGCGGTAGACGCCGACGCACGAGTACAACAAGGCCATGCCGAGTGCAAACGCCGTCGCCGGCAAGAGCACGCCTATCAATGGCGAATTGCCGGAGACACCGGTCAGCAGGTCATGGGGGACCTGCGCTTTGAGAAGTAGCCAAGCCAAGAAGCAGAACGCAATATCGGCCAGCAACTCGGCGAACGTCAGTGTGACGACGTGGTGCTTGAAAACTGTGAACATCGGCCGGACCCGGACCTTTCAGACTGCTGGAACAGCAACCGCAATATTACTAAATGTAACCAAAAATTCCATTCGAAAGAATAGTAAACACTCACCGGGACATCACAAGGCCAAAACCTAGGGGGTAGCGTCTGAAAAGCAGCCGATGCGGGACTTAGTGCGCAGACGAGTGGGCGCTCATACGCAGGCCGGCGACATCTGGATGCAGCGCCGTCGCCACACCACCACCGCGGCGGCGTGTTCCGAGCTGTATTTCACAGGTATTTCTCCCATTTTTGAGGCCCTCTTGCGGGGCATGGCTGATACCTGGAACAAGGCCCTCCGGCGGTCCGGCATGGCGGCTTTTGCAAAGGGCGAACCAGCATGCAAGCGATTGCACCAAGCTGTTGTCAGAAGGCTGCATCCCCACAGGCGACCAGGGCATCGCAGCCGGAAATGTAACAAGCAAGTGCTTATGAATTTGAAACGCCTGCGACCCGGCGCGGCGCTCGTGCTCCGGAAACGGGGCGCTGGATACCGGCTCAGTCCAGCGCGTCGAAGCAGAAGCCGGCGTAGCTCCGCAGGCTGCTGGCCCGGTCGAACGGCAAGGACATCTGCTTGCCGAGGTTGCGCCACTCGCCGCGCAGCCGGTAGCCGCAGCGCTCGACCTCGGCGACAAAAGCCTGCCGGGCCTCTACGCGGTAGGCGCAGTAGGCGGTGCCTATGCTGTTGAGCGTGAAGAACGTGCGCTCGGCATGGATGGGCGTGGTGTTGACGATCAGCCGCCGAGGCCGCTCGCGCAGGCCCCCGAGCAGCTCGGCCAGCGTCACCGGCAGGTACTGCAGCACGCCGGAGGCATACAGCACCTGCATGCCGTCGAGCTCGGCCAGGCTGTCGGAGAACTGCAGCGCAGGCCCGGCGCCCAGGCTGGCGGCAAACTCCCGGCCCCGCGCAGCCACCGCCGGCACGTCGATCACCCGCCACTGCAGGCCCGGCGGAAAGGCGAAGACCTTCTCGAAGGCGAAGTACTTGATGCCCACGCTGCCGCCCAGGTCGGCGATGCGCAGCAAGCCCTCGTCCAGCGAGCGCTGCAGCCAGAACATCGCCGGGTAGTCGTGGTCGTCGATCGCCAGGCGTTTCAGGTAGAGCGCCGACGAGGCCTGGTTGTCGTAGCCCTGCGGGCGCGACGGCGGCGCGCTGGCCAGTGCCGCCTCGGCGGTGGCGAAGACGCCGCGAAACAGGTTGTCGCGCGTGTTGTGGGCGAAGTGGCGGTCGAACGCCGCCTGCCGCCACTGGCGCAAGCCGGGCAGTTGCCGGACCACCTCCGCGGCGCGGTCGATCAGGCCGTCATCCGACACCGTGCGCCCTCCCCGGCCTGGCCCACGCCGTCTGGTGCCGGCTCAACGGGTGGCTCCGCCGCTGACGCCGATCGAGGCCAGGAAACCCTCGGCCTCCATCTCGGTGATGGGCCGCAGGTTCATGCCGAAGCGGCGATGCAGGAAGTCCACCAGGGACTGCGCCCACAAGGTGTTCCACACGACACCCGCGTGCCCGTCGGCCACCACGGCGTTGTGCGGCTCGTCGCCGGCGGTGTTGGTGACCTGCAGCCGCTGGCCCACCGGCAGCGTGCGGTACGCCGGCCGGCCGTCTTCGGCGCGGCCGCCCCAGCGCCGCGCGAACCACGCCCGATCGTCGAAAAACGCGATCCGCGCGTCGGCCTCGGCCATGCCGCGCAAGACCCGGTCGAACTGGTCCAGCCCACTCGCGATGTTCCGGAGCTCCTGGGCCGATTGCCAGCGCTCGAGGTAGCGCGGCCAATGGCTGTTGTCGAAGATGCCGACCACCACCACCCGCGTCTCCGCGTGCGTCGCGTGGATCAGCGCGACCGCCTCGCGCACCTGCTGCGCGCAGTGGGCCATCGTGGCCGCGACAGCCGGTGCCGCCGGGTCCTTGGCCAGTTGGTCCAGGCTGTCCGCCTTGCCGAAGCTGTTGACCCCTATGCGTATCACCACCACGCCCGAGCGCCAGCGCGCGGGGTCCCGGTCCATCAGCGACACCAGCTGGCGGGCCTGGTGCGAGCTGCCACCCATCAGCTCGTCGCAGGTGGCGCCGCCGATCGCGAAGTTGTAGAGATAGTCGAACTTGCGCGGTGCGCGGCCGTGCACCTCCAGCCCCAGCCAGCGCTGCAAGGCCACGATCTTGCCGGGCCAGCCCCAGTCGCCCCACGGCCCGAGGTCGAGCTGGTCCGGACGCAGCCGGCCCAGCACCTCGGTCCATTGCAAGGTGCGGTCGTGGAAGCGTCCACCCCGCTCCGCCGTGCCGCGGTAGGACTCGCTGTCCGAGTCGCCCAGCACGGCCAGCGACACCACCGGCGTCGTGGCAGTCCGCGCCACGGGCGGCGGTGCGCTATGCACCTCGCCCGCCGAGAAAGCGGACAAGGCCGGCATCAGGATGCCGATAAGAGCGGCACGAAGCCTTCTGGAATGCATGCTGCGGTAACTCCTTTGGGGGTGATTTCGGCAAGCAGGCAGGCCGGCTGAACATGTTACCGGGAGGCACCGGCACACCGTGATCCCCGCCCGGGCGACCGGCTATCGGCCGCCTCCGACGGTGGCACGCGCGCCCGAGACACAATGCAGGCAGCGACTCGGCGCGCGCTTTGGCCAGGGCCCGGTGGGGTTGTGGTGAGCTGGCAGCATAGGATTGCGCATAAGAACATGCGCCGAGCGACTGAGATTTATCCAGTGGGGGATTTACAACCGTCATGACCGTGTCCATGAGCCCCGAAGACGCGCCGGGTGAAACCGCCGTCTCGCTGCTGGACAGACTGGCCCCGCCGTTCGCTGCGGCAGGTGGCGGCCGCGTGGCCGCCAGGCGCACCGCCCACCACGCCGTGCCCGAGGCCTTGTCGCAGCGCCTGGCCGACCAGGCGGCCTTGTCCGGCCAGTTGCCGGACAGCCCGCTCGTGGCTGCCTGGCTGGTGGTCTTGCGCCATTGGCTGGGGAGCGACGGCGCAGACGCCGGTGAAATCGTAGGCGATGCCGCCGAACCGCGCAGCCTGCATTGCGCGATGCGCAGCGGGCAGAGCGCGGCCGACTGGCTGGCCGAGCTCGATGGCCGGCGCGGCGCTCCCGCCGGCCGGACCGCCTGCGCCGGCAGCCCCCCCTTCACCAGCCTGTGGCAACGCACGCCCGGCGCCGACAGTCGCCCCGCCGCGCCGCCCGGCGCCGCCCTCGTGCTGGGCCTGGCGCAAGCACCGCAGCCGGCGCTGTTCGCCGACTTCGATGCCACGCTGACGACGGCGGCCGAGGTCGAACTGCTGCTGCAGGCCACGCTGCATGCGGCACAAGACCTGCTGGCGCAGCCAGCTCAGCCCGCCGATCGCATCAGCCCGCTCGAGCCCGGCCAGCGCAAGCAGCCGCACGACGGCGCTGCTCCCTCGCCCCCGCCCGCCCGCGACCCGGCGCTCACCGTGCACGGCCAGTTCGCCCGCCAGGCCGCCGAGCGCGGCGACGCGGTCGCGCTGAGCTGGCAAGGCCAGTCTCTCAGCTACCGCGAGCTGGCGCACCAGGCGGCGGCGATGGCGGGCGAACTGCGCGCCGCTGGCATCGCCCCCGGCGACACCGTCGCGGTCGCGCTGGAGCGCGCGCCGCGCGCCATCATCGCGCTGCTGGC
>DATHWJ010000222.1:0-11799 GCA_035460745.1 Ideonella sp.
TTGGAGGATGGCTTCCCATATCCAAGCGGAAGACGGCTGTGATCAAGAACTTTGGTGAGCGACTGACGCAACTGAAGCAGCGCGTGAACGCGCAGGAGGCCTGACGATGACGACGATTCAGATCGAATTGCCCGAGGCCACAGCGCAGGCTGCGCGTGCGGCGGGGCTGCTGACGCCGCAGGCGCTGGATCGGCTGCTGACCGATGCGCTCAAGCGCCAGGAGGCGGCCGACTCGCTGCTCTCGATCGCTGATCGTGTGGCCGCCGCTGGCATCGAGCCGATGTCGATGGAAGAGATCAACGCCGAAGTGAAGGCCGCACGCGCGGAGCGCAGGCAGCGTGCGGGCGGTCATTGACACCAATGTGCTGCTTGCCGGCCTGTTGTGGCGCGGACCACCGCATGCGCTGCTGGAGCAGGTGCGCGCCGGCACGGTCAGCCTGATCAGCAGCCCCGCGCTGCTGGCTGAACTGGCCGACGTGATCGGGCGCCCGAAGTTCGACGCGATCCTGACCCGTACGAACACATCGCGTGAGCGTTCGTTGGCCGAAGTACGGCGCGTGGCCGAGGTCGTCGAGCCACCACCGCTGCCGCAGCCGGTGTGCCGCGATCCCGATGACGATGAGGTGCTTGCGCTGGCCATCGCCGCCAAGGTCGATTTGATCGTGTCGGGCGACAACGATCTGTTGTCGCTGCGCAGCTTCCAGGGCATTCCGATCGTCGCGCCGGCCCAGGCCATCGGCCTCATTGAGGCAACAGGCAAGACCTGACGCCGCCGCCTGGATCGTCAGCGCGTGATCGACGCCCCGCCATCCACCAGCGAGGCGGTGCCGGTGACGAAGGAGGCGTCGTCCGAGGCCAGGTACAACACCGAGCGGGCGAGTTCCTCCGGCGTCGCGACGCGCTTGAGGGCATGCAGGTTGGTGATGTAGCTCTGCGCCTCGGCCGAGCTGTTCATCTCGCGGTACATCTGCGTGTCGACCGCGCCGGGCAGGATGGCGTTGACGCGCACCGCCTGCGGGCCGTACTCGGCGGCCAGCGCCTGCGTCAGGCCGATCAATCCGGACTTGCTCGCGGCGTAGGCCGCCACGCCGGGGAAGGCGAAGCTGTGGCCGACGAAGGTGGAGGTGAAGATCACCGAGCCGCCGCCGGCTTCGATCATCGCGGGGATCTGGTGCTTGGCGCCCAAGAAGGCGCTGGTGAGGTTGATCGCCAGCGCTTCGTTCCAGCCGGCGGCCGAGATGCCGCTGGTGGGGCCGGCCTCGCCCAGCGTGCCGGCGTTGTTGAAGGCGATGTCGAGCCTGCCGAAGCGCGCCACGGCGGTGGCGACCAGGGCCTTGGCGAAGTCTTCGGACTGCACGTCGCCGGCCAGCGCGACGGCCTCGCCGCCGGCGGCGGCGATCTCCGCGACCAGGCTGGCGAGCTCGGCCTCGCGGCGGGCCGCGACGACCAGCTTGGCGCCTTCCCGTGCGAACAGCAGCGCGGTGGCGCGGCCAATGCCCGAGCTGGCGCCAGTGATGAGGGCGACCTTGTCTTGCAGACGTTGCATGGTGATTCTCCTGAAAGGGGTTTGAAACGGGGAAGGGGTTGTGAGGGTCCGGCGCGCCGTGCGCTGAACCATGGACGCCACTGTAGGATTCAGCTTGCCTGGCGGAAAGGCACGGGAGATGATTGATTCATTCAGCTTTGATGAACCTTAGAAGGGTGTGCGATGGACCGTCTGCGGGCTTTCGAGTTTTTTGCCACCGTGGTCTCGCGCGGCAGCTTCACTCGCGCGGCCGATGCGCTGGACACCTCGCCGGCCAACGTGACGCGCTATGTCAACGAGCTGGAGTCGCACCTCGGCACGCGGCTGCTGAACCGCAGCTCGCGCAAGCTCTCGCTGACCGAGAGCGGCGAAGCGCTCTACGAGCGCTGCAAGGGCATCCTCGAAGACGTCGCCGAGGCCGAGGCACTGGCTTCGTCCAGCAGCTTGCAGCCGCGCGGCCGGCTGCGTCTCAACGCCCCCTTGAGCTTCGGCATCCTGCACCTCGCGCCGCTCTGGCCGCGCTTCATGCAGGCCTACCCGGAGGTGGAGTTGGACGTGGCGCTGATCGACCGCGTGGTGGACATCGTGGAGGAGGGCTACGACCTCGCGGTGCGCATCTCGCGCACCGGCTCCACCAGCCATGCGGCGCGCAAGCTGGCCAGCTCGCGCAACATCGTCTGCGCCTCACCGGCCTACCTGCGCCGCCGCGGCCGGCCCAAGCTGCCGGCCGACCTGCGCGAGCACGACTGCATCGGCTACACCTACGCCGCCACCGCCGACGAATGGCAGCTGCACGACGAAGCCGGCGCCAGCCACACGGTGAAGGTCTCGTGCGTGATGCACACCAACAATGGCGACACCGCCCGCGCCGCCGCACTGGCCGGCCGCGGCGTGATCTGGCAGCCCAGCTTCCTGATCGGCGCCGACCTGCGCGAGGGCCGGCTGGTGCCGGTGCTGCCGGGCTACCGCATGCCCGACATCGACGTGCTGGCCGTCTACCCGAGCCGGCGCCACCTGAGCGCCAAGGTGCGGGTGATGGTGGACTTCCTGGCGGCGGCGTTTGCGGGCACGCCGCCTTGGGATCGGTAGAGCGCCGACCCGCGCGGCAGGCGCCTTGGCGGCCGGTTCAGTCCCGCACGTCGGCTTGAGGCTTGTCGCCGAAGCCGGGGCGGTCGAGATAGGCCAGTACCTTGGCGGCGGCTTCGGCCGGCGTGCTGAGCTGGCCGTTGGCCTGCAGCTTCACGAAGACCTCGTGCTCCGGAAAGCTGTGGGGGTCGGCGGCGCGCAGCTGGGTCTGCATGTCGGTGTCGATCACGCCGGGTGCGAGCGAGACGATGCGGGCGCCGTTCGGCTGGCTGGCCTCTTCGAGCGCCACGGCGCGGGAGAACAGGTCCATGCCGGCCTTGGCGGCGCAGTAGGCGGCGCTGCCGGCTTGCGGGCGGCGGCCCAGGCCGGACGAGATATTCAAGACCTTGCGCGGCACGGCCCACGCGCGGGTACCGCGCAGGAAGGCGCCGGTGAGCAGCATCGCGGCCTCCAGGCCCACGCGCAGCGAGCGCGATACCTCGGTGGCGTCGATCTCCGCGAGCGGCCGCAGCGGCGGGAGCGTGGCGGCGTTGTTGATCAAGGTGGCCGAGCTGTAGCGGCCGGGGTTCTGGCTGGCGAGCCAGGCCAGCAACTGCCCGGTGGCGGAGGCCGGCTCGGCCAGGTCGCTGCGCCATTGCAGCAGCGAGGCGCCGGCGGCCACGGCGGCGTCTTCGAGCTCGGCGGAGGCCTGGCGCGAGATGCCGACCAGGTGGTGGCCTTCGCGCAGGCGCTGCAGCGCCATCGCGGCGCCCATGCCGCGGGAGGCGCCGGTGAGGATGGTGAGGTGGGTCATGTGCTGCGGGATGGGGAGGTCGGCCGATTCGATCATGAAGAGCCGCTGGGAACGCGGTTGCCGCGCGTAACAAGCCGCCGGCCGCGACGCGTATGCTGGCCCGGCGCCATCGCCGATGGCCGCTTGCAGCACACCATCCCAAAGGAGACTTCCATGAAGACAAGCCGATTCGGACTGAGCTCGCTGGCCTTGCTGATCGGCCTGGCCGCCGCCGGCCAGGCCCTGGCGCTGGAGGGCCGTGTCGCGGCCACCGGCTTCACCGAGCCGGTGTTCGTTGCGGCGCCTCCCGGCGACTCGCGGGTCTTCGTGGTCGAGAAGCGCGGCGTGATCCATGTCGTGGCGGGCGGCGTGCGCAAGGTCTTCCTGGACCTGTCGAGCCGCGTGGCCGGCGACGGCGAACGAGGCCTGCTGGGCCTGGCCTTCGACCCCGGCTATGCGAGCAACGGCCGCTTCTACGTGGACTTCATCGAGAAGAACTCGCTGAACACGGTGGTGGCGAGCTTCCGCCGCTCGGCCGCCAATCCCGACCGGGCCGACCCGCGCACGGGCCGGCTGATCCTGCGCTTCGCGCAGGGTCCGTTCGACAACCACAAGGCGGGCTGGATCGGTTTCCGGCCCGGCGACGGCAAGAACCTCTACGTCGCCACCGGCGACGGCGGCAGCGGCTACGACCCCGACAACAACGCGCAGGACGGCCAGGTGCTGCTGGGCAAGATGCTGCGGCTGGACGTGAGCGCGGCCAGCGGCGGCTACCAGATCCCGGCCGACAACCCCTTCGTCGGCAGCCCCGAGGTGAGGCCCGAGATCTGGGCGCTGGGCCTGCGCAACCCCTTCCGCCCCAGCTTCGACCGCGCCAACGGCAATTTCTGGATCGCCGACGTGGGCCAGGACACCCGCGAGGAGCTCAACTTCGAGCCGCAGGGCGACCCCGGCGGCCACAACTACGGCTGGCGCCTGCGCGAGGGCACCCGGCCCACGCCCATCGTCGGCGGCAACGCACCCGGCCTGACCGGCCCGGTCTTCGACTACCCGCACAGCGGCTCCGCCAGCCTGGGCAGCGCGATCACCGGCGGCTACCTCTACCGCGGGCCCAGCCTGCCGGAGGCGGACGGCCGCTACTTCTTCGGCGACTTCGTCAGCGGCCGTGCCTACTCGATGGCGGCCACCGCTGGCGGCGTGGTCTCTGACCTGCGCGACGAGACCTCGGCGCTGCTGGGCGGCACCGGCCTGCAGGGCCTGGGCTCGTTCGGCGAAGACAGCCTGGGGCGGCTGTATGCGATAGGCCTCAACGGCGTGATCGTCGTGATGTGCCCCAGCGGCTCGGCCGAGCGCGCGGCCGCTGCGCCGCCGGCAGCCGTGGCAGCCGACCCCTGCCTGGCCTCGGCCAAGTAGCGGCGCTTCTCAAGGAGACGCCGGGCCGGCCCAAGTCTCCTTGACCCCCTCGGGGGGCCTGACGCGAAGCGGCAGGTCTGGGGGCGCTCAGAACGGTGCGGCCGCCTCAATCTCGAACGGCGCGCCGTCCAGCGGGTGCGGCAGGCGCAGCGTTTGCGCATGCAGCAGCAGGCGCGGCGCGCGAGCCTGCAGGTCGGGCGGCGCGTACAAGGCGTCGCCCAGGATGGCGTGGCCCATGGCCTGCAGGTGCAGCCGCAGCTGGTGGGTGCGGCCGGTCAGCGGCGTCAGCGCGAGGCGGCAAGTGAGCGACGCCTCGTCGCGTGCCAGCACCCGCCAGTGGGTCTGGGCCGGCTTGCCGGTCTCGAAGTCGACCCGCTGCAGCGGGCGGCGCGGCCAGTCTGCCGACAGCGGCAGGGCTATCAGGCCTTCGTCATCGGCCGGCAGTCCGGCGACCACCGCGACATAGCCCTTGTGCACCTCGCGCGTCTCGAAGGCCCGGCTGAGCCGGCGCTGGGCCTCGATGCCGCGCGCAAAGACCAGCAGGCCCGAGGTGGCCTGGTCGAGCCGGTGCACCACCAGCGCGTCCGGGTAGAGCGCCTGCACTCGAGCGGCCGCGCAGTCGGCCTTGTCCGCGCCCTTGCCGGGCACCGACAGCAGGCCGGCGGGTTTGTCGATGACGATCAGGTGCGCATCGGCATGCAAGGGAACCATGGATGCGCAGGATAGCCAGCGCCGGGCCGGCGATCACTGATCGACGAAAGCCCGCTCGATCACGAAGTCGCCCGGCGTGCTGGTGTTGCCTTCTTTCAGGCCGCGCACTTCCATCATCGCCTTCAGGTCGCGCAGCATTGCCGGGCTGCCGCAGATCATCACGCGGTCTTCGGCGGCATTGAGTGCCGGCAGGCCCAGGTCCTGGGCCAGTTGGCCGTTCTCGATCACGGTGGTGACGCGGCCCTGGTGCTTGTAGGGCTCGCGGGTGACGGTGGGGTAGTAGAGCAACTGCGCGCTGACCATCTCGCCGAGCAGCTCGTGCTGGGGCAGCTCCTGCGTGATGTAGTCCTGGTAGGCCAGCTCGCCGACCTCGCGCACGCCGTGCACCAGGATCACCTGCTCGAATTTCTCGTAGGTCTCGGGGTCGCGGATCACGCTGAGGAAGGGCGCGACGCCGGTGCCGGTGGAGAGCATGTAGAGGCGCTTGCCGGGGGTCAGGTAGTCGATCAGCAGGGTGCCGGTGGGCTTGCGGCCGACCACCACGCTGTCGCCCACCTGGATGTGCTGCAGCTTGGAGGTGAGCGGGCCGTCGGGGACCTTGATGCTGAGGAACTCGAGGTGCTCTTCGTAGTTGGCGCTGACGATGCTGTAGGCGCGCAGCAGCGGCTTGCCGTTGACGCGCAGGCCGATCATCGTGAAGTGGCCGTTGGAGAAGCGCAGCGCCGGGTCGCGCGTGGTGGTGAAGCTGAACAGGCGGTCGGTCCAGTGGTGCACGCTCAATACGCGTTCGTCGTGGAAGGCACTCATGCTCTCAAGGTCCTGGCAGGCAAGGGGGTTCGGTGAGACGGCGCAGGCGGCCTCTGCCGGCCGGCTGCAAAGCCTGACATTATCGCTCAGGCATTGCGGGCATTGCTGCGGTGCGTCAAAGGCCCTGCCGGGTTGCCAGGCGGGTGGCTCCGGCACGCTTTGTCACAGACCCGCTGATGATTCTTGAGACCGCCGCAGAGAAGGGCGCTGGTATGGTCCGCCGACCCTGGCCGCCAACGTTTCCAGTGGCAGGGACCCGCCCCTCAATTCCTCGATCAAGGAGACCGTTGTGAGCAAGAATTTTCGCCATTCCACGCTGGTTGCCGCGCTGTGTGCAGCTGCCCTGCTGGCCAGTACCGGCGCCTCGGCCGCGCCCAGGAGCTGGATCTCGGTGGGCGAGGCCGCCTATCAGGTGCTGCTGAAGGCCAAGGCGCCCGTCGCCAACGTCGAAGCGGTGACCATGACGGTGACCGTGCCGGCCGCTGCCGCGGGCAAGGCCACTGGCAAGGCCGCCAGCCTGGCCGAGCGCAGCAGCAAGGTCTACCTGCTGCAGATCGACGAAAGCGCCTTGCCGGCCCTGTCGCGCAGCGTGCACGAGGAGCTGCACCGCTGCGGCGGCTACGTGGCCCATGCCTCGCAGGCCGATGGCCGCAAGAGCCTGCAGCGCCTGCAAGGCCTGACGACCGCCGCTGCGCAGGCCCGCACCGCGGCCGCCGCGCCCAGCTACGCGATCGACAACCCCGAGACCGTCAACGCGCTGCTGCCGCTGGTGCAGGAGAGCCACGTGCTGAGCACGATACAGAAGCTCTCGGACTACCAGAACCGCTACTACACGACCACGCACGGCGTGGCCGCGTCCGACGATCTCGCGCGCACCTGGAGGCAGATGGCCGCCGGCCGCGCGGACGTGAAGGTGCAGCAAGTCACCCACTCCTGGGCGCAGAAATCGGTGGTGCTGACCATCAAGGGCACGGTCGCGCCCAAGGAGATCGTCGTGATCGGCGGCCACCTGGATTCCACCAGCGGCTTCTTCGTGCGCGAGAACACCCGCGCCCCGGGCGCCGACGACGACGCCTCCGGCATCGCCAGCCTGCAAGAGGTGATGCGGGTGCTGCTGACCAGCGGCTACAAGCCCAAGCGCACGATCCAGTTCATGGCCTATGCGGCCGAGGAGGTGGGCCTGCGCGGCTCGGCGGCGATCGCTGCCGACTACGCCAGCAAGGGCCGCAAGGTGGTCGGCGCGCTGCAGCTGGACATGACCAACTACCAGGGCAGCGACAGCGACATCACGCTGATCACCGACTACACCAACGCGGCGCAGAACGACTTCCTCGGCAACCTCGCCAGCACCTACCTGCCCACGCTGTCGGTGGTGCGCGGCGAGTGCGGCTACGCCTGCTCGGACCACGCTTCGTGGACCAGCAACGGCTATGTCTCCTCCTTCCCCTTCGAGGCGCCGCTGGGCGAGGACAACCCCTTCATCCACACCAAGAACGACACGCTGGCGCAGAGCGGCAACATGGCCAGCCACGCGGTCAAGTTCACCCGGCTGGCGCTGGCCTATGCGGTGGAGCTGGGCAGCGACGCGCCGGCCGCGAAGCGTTAAGGCGCCCGGCTGCGCACCCGGCCGGCCGCGCGCTCAGCCGGGCGCGCGGCCCAGCCAGTCGCGCAGCACCTCGGCCGTGTGCTCACCCAGCGTGGGCGGGGCCTGCCGGTACTGCACCGGCGTGGCCGAGAGGCGGATCGGGTTGGCCACCAGCGGCACGCTGCCGAAGGCCGGGTGGGGCAGCTCCAGGCGCAGGCCGCGGGCGACCACCTGCGGGTCAGCAAAGACCTCGGGCAGGCGGTTGATCGGGCCGCAGGGCACGCCGGCCGACTCCAGCGCGGCGATCCACTCGGCGGTGGTCTTCATCACCGTGGCCTGGCGCAGCAGCGGGATCAGCACCGCGCGGTTCGCGACGCGCGCCGGGTTGGTGGCAAAGCGCGTGTCGGCCGCAAGCTCCGGCCTGGCCGCAACGGCGCAGAACTTCGCGAACTGGCCGTCGTTGCCTATCGCCAGGATCATGTCGCCGTCGGCGGTCGGGAAGTCCTGGTAGGGCACGATGTTGGGATGGGCGTTGCCCATGCGCCTGGGCGCCGTGCCACTGGTCAGGTAGTTGGAGGCCTGGTTGGCCAGCGTGGCCACCTGCACGTCGAGCAGCGCCATGTCGATGTGCTGGCCTTCGCCCGTGCGGTCGCGGTGGCTGAGTGCGGCCAGCACCGCGATGCTCGAATACAGCCCCGTCATGATGTCCACCAGTGCCACGCCCACTTTCTGCGGCCCGGCGCCGTCCTCGGCGTCCGAACGGCCGGTCAGGCTCATCAGGCCGCCCATGCCCTGGATGAGGAAGTCGTAGCCGGCACGCGGCGCATAAGGCCCCGTCTGCCCGAAGCCCGTGATGGAGCAATACACCAGCCGAGGGTTGACGTCCTTCAGGCTCTCGTAGTCCAGCCCGTAGGCAGCCAGGCCACCGACCTTGAAGTTCTCCAGCACCACGTCGGCCTGCGCCGCCAGCTCGCGCACCAGGGCCTGGCCTTCGGCCGTGGCCATGTCGATCGCCACCGAGCGCTTGTTGCGGTTGGCGCACTGGAAGTAGGCGGCCTGCCGGCTCTCGGCACCGTCGGCTTGCGGCACCCACGGCGGGCCCCAGGTGCGGGTGTCATCGCCGGCGCCGGGCCGCTCGACCTTGATCACGTCGGCGCCGAGGTCGCCGAGCATCTGGCCGGCCCACGGGCCTGCGAGCACACGAGAAAGATCGAGGACTTTGAGGCCTTGGAGGGCAGTCTTGTTCATGTCGTATGGGGCGAGTTCGGCGCGAGCCAAGGCCGTCGGGTGACCCACTCCGTTCATGTCCCCCGGGCTGTGCCCTCCTCCTTTACTTCACTGCGTGGGTCACCCAACGTCCTTGGCAAGCCACACCGTGGCTGTTCAACCGTCGAACAGCCAGAGCGGTGCGCTTCAGAGGGTGGGGTGTACTGCGCAGCGAAGTAAAGGAGGAGGGCGCAGCCCGGGGGACATGAGCGGAGCAGTGCACCCCAGCCTCTGACCCCGCGCCTGTCCGAAAAGCAATACTCAGAACGCAGCAATACCCGTCATCGCGCGCCCGAGGATCAGCGCATGCACGTCATGCGTCCCTTCGTAGGTATTCACCACCTCCAGGTTCACGAGATGCCGAGCGACACCAAACTCGTCGCTGATGCCATTCCCACCCAGCATGTCCCGCGCCGTGCGGGCGATGTCCAGCGACTTGCCGCAGGAGTTGCGCTTCATGATGGAGGTGATCTCGACCGAGGCCGTGCCTTCGTCCTTCATGCGGCCCAGGCGCAGGCAGCCTTGCAGCGCCAGCGTGATCTCGGTCTGCATGTCGGCCAGCTTCTTCTGCACCAGCTGGTTGGCGGCCAGCGGCCGGCCGAACTGCTTGCGGTCCAGCGTGTACTGCAGGGCCGTGTGCCAGCAGAACTCGGCCGCGCCCAGCGCGCCCCAGGCGATGCCGTAGCGCGCGCTGTTCAGGCAGGTGAAGGGGCCCTTCAGGCCGCGCACTTCGGGGAAGGCGTTCTCTTCGGGGCAGAAAACCTCGTCCATCACGATCTCGCCGGTGATGGAGGCACGCAGGCCCACCTTGCCGTGGATGGCCGGGGCCGTCAGCCCCTTCCAGCCCTTTTCCAGCACGAAGCCGCGGATCGCGCCCTCGTCGTCCTTGGCCCAGACCACGAAGACATCGGCGATTGGCGAGTTGGTGATCCACATCTTGGAGCCGCTCAAGGCGTAGCCGCCCGCCACCTTCTTGGCGCGCGTCACCATGCTGCCGGGGTCGGAGCCGTGGTTGGGCTCGGTGAGGCCGAAGCAGCCTATCCACTCGCCGGTGGCCAGCTTGGGCAGGTACTTCTGCTTCTGTGCCTCGGTGCCGAATTCGTTGATGGGCACCATCACCAGCGAGGACTGCACGCTCATCATCGAGCGGTAGCCGGAGTCGACGCGCTCGACCTCGCGCGCCACCAGGCCGTAGCAGACGTAGTTCAGGCCCGAGCCGCCATAGGCCTCGGGGATGGTCACGCCCAGCAGGCCCAGCTCGCCCATCTCGCGGAAGATGGCCACATCGGTCTTCTCGTGGCGGAAGGCTTCGAGCACGCGCGGTGCGAGCCGGTCCTGGCAGTAGGCGCGGGCCGAGTCGCGCACCATGCGCTCTTCGTCGCTCAGCTGGCTGTTCAGCAGCAGGGGGTCATCCCAGTGGAAGGAGGCGCGGGGGGCTTTGGACATGGCGGGCTCGCTGGTTCTCGCCCCGTGAGCAGGGCGGTTGATGACGGGGAACCTGGCCACAGGCTCAAGTTCCGTGGCGGAATCATAGAATGCAAGGCGCCGGGCTGGCAAACGAGAATATGGCACCGACCTGTGCGTCAACCGCACTCCGAAACGCTGCTTTACCAGCAATGGTTCTGCCCGGCGCTTCTTGCAAGTCCCTGAATCATGCGCCGAAAGATCCCCTCCACCGCTGCGCTGGCCGCTTTTGAAGCCGCCGCCCGGCACCAGAGCTTCACCAAGGCCGCCAGCGAGCTGTCGGTGACGCAGAGCGCCGTCTGCCGCCAGGTCGGCGCGCTGGAAGCCTTTCTCGGCGTCAAGCTGTTTCGCCGAAGCCGGCGCGGCGTCTCGCTGACCGATGCCGGCGAGCGCTACAGCCGCAGCGTGGCCACGAGGCTGGACGAGGTCGAGCGCGACACACTGGACCTGATGGCCCAGGCCGGCAAGGGCGGCGAGGGCGCGCCCGGCGGCACGCTGGAGCTGGGCGTGGTGCCCACCTTCACCACGCAGTGGCTGCTGCCGCGCTTCGGCCGCTTCGTGCAGCAGCATCCGGGTATCACGGTGCATTTCACGCCGCGCACCCGGCCCTTCTTGTTCGCCGACACCGCGCTCGACGCCACCATCTACGCCGGCGACGCCATCTGGCCCGGCACCGAAGGCCGCCTGCTGGTGCGCGAGAACCTGGTCGCCGTCGCCGCGCCCGCGCTGCTGCAGGCCCAGCCCGTGCTCAGCGCCGCCGATCTCGCCCGCCACACGCTGCTGCAGTCCAGCACGCGCCCCTATGCCTGGCGGCACTGGTTCGAGTCGCTGGGCGCGCCGGCCGACAACGCGATGGCCGGCCCCCGCATGGAGCTCTTCTCCATGCTCAGCGAAGCGGCGGCACAGGGCCTGGGCGTCGCGCTGGTGCCGCAACTGCTGGTCGAGACCGAGCTCGCCAACGGCCGCCTGCAGGCGGTGCTGCCCCACGCCCACTTCAGCGACCGCGCCTACTACCTGATCTACCCCGAGCACAAGGCCGACTCGCCGGTGCTGCGGGCTTTTGGCGACTGGCTGGAGGGCGAGGCGCAAGCCTATCGCGAGGCTGCCGCGCTGGACCTGGGCGCGTAGGCTGCGCGGCACGCGTTCACGGCCAGGCGGCCTCCAGCAGCG
>DATHWJ010000223.1:0-6350 GCA_035460745.1 Ideonella sp.
AGGCGAGCTCGCCGGCGCGCGCGGCCAGCAGCTCGGCGGGCCAGCGCGCGCGGTGCGCGACCAGGAAGCGCAGCGTGCGGGCCAGCACGCTCTCGTGCCGCGCGAGCGCCTGCTCCAGCGCCTCGAAGCGGCCGCTTTGCCACAGCGGCACGACCTCGTCGGCGAGCGCCGGCGGCACCACGGCCGACGGGCGGAAGCGATGCAGCCGCTCGAGGGCGACCGCGATTGCGAGCACGGAGAGTGCGCCTATCACCCAGATGCCGGCGCCGCCGGCGGCGAGTTGCTGGAGGAAGTTGAGCTGCAAGATCAGGCCCTCGAAGGCAGGGGGTGGAAGGAGCCGGCGGGCGCGCTCAAGGCGCCACCACGACCGAGAAGAAGCTTCGGTCGCGGTCGTTGAAGAGCTTGAGCAGCAACTGGTGGCGCCCCCGGCTCAAGTGCACCCGTCTATGGCCCTCGGCGAGCGCCAGGCTGGCCACCTGCTCGTCGCGCAGGTAGAAGGGTGGGTGGTACCAGGGTTTGTCGCCGCGCTCGCTGGTCCACACCAGGCGCCCGTCCAGCCAGAGCATGGAGTCGTCGTCGGCGGCGATGGACAACCACAGGTCGCGGTCTTCGTCGATGCGCAGCTCGGTGTAGGCGAAGTACACCGCCCGCTCCTCGCGGTCGGGCGGCACGAAGGGGTAGAAGCCGCGGCTCGCGTAGTGCCAGGCGACGGTGCGCCCGCCCAGGCCCGGGTAGGCGCCGTCCAGGTCGACGTTGTCTTCGGGCGGGTACACGGTTTCCAGCGTGCGGTCGCCGCGGCCCGGGAAGGGGCCGATCACGTACCAGCTGTCGAGATACACGCGGTTCGCGAAGCTGCCGCCGGCGCCGAACACGCGGCCCGCGGCGGTGCGCAGCGCGGCTCGCTCCATCCTCGGTGGCCGCAGGTAGCTCATGCCGCTTGAGCGTCCAGGCGCCGCGTTGCCGGTGAGGTCGAGGCTGGTACCCGTCACCGTGACCGGCGGGCCGACCAGCGCGGGTGTGGCCAGCGCCGGATCGTCGGGGCGGGCGAAGCGCCCACCCGCCACGCCCTTGGCGCCGGGGCGATGGACCGACTGCCCGCCCGCCACCCCGGGCACGCCCACGCGGCCCTGCGGTGGGCCGAGGCGTGTCATGGCGGCGAGCTGCTCGGCGGCCGAGCGGGGTATGCCGTCGGCCACGCCGGCCTGCGTCACGCGCACGCCGTTGCGCTGCGCCTCGAGCTGCGAGCGCTGGGCCGCCAGTGCCGCTTTCGCGCGCCGTTCCAGCCGCGCGATGGTCTCGGCGGGGGTTGCCGCGGTGATGGGTGGCTGCTCGGCGGCGGCCTTGGCTTCGAGCTCGCGGGCCGCCTCGGCCAGCGGCAGTCCCGTCAACCGGGCGAGCTCGGTGGCGCGCAGCCTGCGCTGCGCGGCGTCGATGACCGCTGACAGCGCCTGCGCCCGCGCGAGCAGCGCGGCGGGCGACGAGCCGGTGGCGCCGGACGCCGGCACCGGCGCCGTGCCGGCGGCTTCGCCCAGCAGGCGCAGGATCTCCTCCATGCGCTGGACCCGGCCTTGCAGCTCGCGGGCCTGGGTCTGCGCAATCTGCTGGGCGGCGCGTGTGGCCTCGGTGGCCACGGACCTCGCGCGTGCCGCCTCGCCCATCCCCGGCAACTGCAGCAGCAGTGCCGCGAGCCAGCCATGCAGCACGACGGAGCCGGCCAGATAGGGGTGGGCCGTGACGAGGCGCATCACAGTCGTCACTTCAATGCCTCGATAGGTTGCAGCGCCAGGGCCTGGCGCACATGCCGCAGCGCCGCCAGCGCCGTGGTGACCCAGGTCGCCACGCTGGCCACGGCCAGCGGCAGCAGCAGGCCGGCCTCGCTGCCCACGCGCTCTTCGAACCCGGCCAGGTAGTGGCTCCCGAGCCAGGCTGCGAGCGGCAGCGCGACCGCAGCGGCGGCCAGCAGCGGCGCCGCGAACTCCCTCGCCACCTGGCCCGCGATGGCGGCGTGGCTGGCCCCGTGCAGCCGGCGCAACACCAGCTCGGTGCGGCGCCGGCGCAGCGTGTCGGCGACCAGCGCGTAGGCCCCCAGCATCGCGACCCCCACGGCCAGCAGCGAGATGGCGGCCAGCATCGTGGTGAGCTGTTCCTCCTGGCGATAGGTCTCGGCGAGCTGGTCGTCGGCCGACTCGATCTGGTGCGGCAGGGGCGGGCCATGGGCCGCCCAGGCCTCGTCGAGTGCCTGGCGCAGCGCCGCGAGGTCCGGCCCGTGCACGGTCAGGTCCCATTGGGGTTGCTCGCTGAGCAGGAAGGCCTGCGGCAGCGCCGGATCGCGGGCCGACTCCATCTTCACGTCCTTCACCACCGCCACCACGCGGCGCTGCTCGTTGCCCTCCTGCGGCCAACTGCCACCGCCGCGCAGCAGCGCGCCGACAGCGGCCTGCGGGCTGGCAAAGCCCAGCAGCCGCGCGGCCTTGGCGTCTATCACCAGGCGCGCCTCGCCCGAGCCCGTCTGCGGGCTGCCGGCCAGCAGTGTCATGCCATAGGTGTCGAAGAAGCTCGGCGAGACCGTCGTCAGCCGCAGCACCTGCTTGTGCCGGGAGGGGCTCACGTGCAGCTCGTTCTCGCCCTGGGTATCGCCCGCCGGCCGGGCGTTGCTGAAGGCCCAGTGCTGGACGGCAGGGTGCTGTCCCAGCGCTGCCACGAAGGCGTCCATGTTGGGGATGAAATCGGGGTTCACCATCATGCCCAGCCAGAGCCGGTTGCGGGTGTCGAAGCCGCGGTCGGCATGCATCAGGTGCTGCTGCTGCACGGCCAGCACGCCGGCCAGCGACAGCAGCAGCATGGCCCCGCCGAGCTGCAGCGTGAGCAGGCCTTGGCGCACGCGCCGGCCCCCCGGCCCTTCGCTGGCCGTGCGGCCCTGCAGCGCTGGTGCCGGCGCCCGGCGCAAGGCCGCCCAGGCGGGCACCGCTAGCGTGAGCGGCAGCAGGGCCAGCACGCTGAGCCCCAGGCCGGCCAGGGCCTGCAGCGGCACCGGGTCGGCCATCGGGAGCAGCGGCGACAAGCCTGCCCAGTTCGCGACGGCCGGCGCCAGCCACCAGGCCAGCAGCAGCGCCCCGGCGGCCGCCAGCAACAGCGGCAGCAGCGCCTCCGCGCCCCACAGGCACAACAGCTGCGGGCCGTCTGCCCCGAGGCTGCGCCGCAAGGCCGTCTCGCGCTGGCGCTGCAGCAGGCTGGCCGCCTGCAGGTTCATGGCGTTGAACGCCGCCAGCATCAGCAGCAGGGCGCAGGCGGCCGCCGCAGCGCCCAGCACCTGCCATCGCAGCGCGTTCGACTCGCCCTCGAAGGGCAGGCGGGTCAGCGGCACGGCGCGGAAGTAGGCCGCCTCGCGGCCATCGCGCCATTCGGCCGGCAACTGGGCATAGAGCGGGCTGGCCATGAAGGCCTCGCGCATCCAGCCCCCCACGGGCTCGGCCGACGCGCCCGGCCGCAGCCGGGCGAAGACCCGGCCATTGGCCCCGTGGATGGCCTGGCGGTCTTGCTCGCTCCAGCCATTGCATTGCGACTCGAAGCCGGCCATCGCCATCGCGTCGCCGACCATGGGGTTGGCTCTCAGGAACGGGGCGCGCGGATCGGTGTTGGGGATGACCGCCGCGACCGTGTAGAAGCTGCCGCGCGACTCCAGCCGCCGGCCCAGCGCCTGCGCCGGCGGCAGCTCGCCCCAGAGCCTGCGCAGCAGGCCGGTGGTGATGGCGATGCCGTCGTGCCGGCTCAGCGCCGCACGCAGGTCGCCCTGCACGGCGCTCAGGCCCAGCAAGGGGACCACGTCGGGATCGGCCAGCAGCAGGTAGGCGGGCTGCTGGCGGCCCCGGTGGGTGATGTCGATGCCGTCGAAGGCGACACGGCTGATCAGGTCCAGCGGCGCCTGGCGCGCCTTCAGCATGGGCCCGAAGGACACCGGCGAGGTGGTCGACCACGGACCCGGCCGCCCGGGCGGGTTGCTCTTGAAGTCGAGCACCACCACGCGCTCGGGCTCGGGGATGCGGGGATCGGTCTCGGACAGCGCCATCGCCAGCAGCGCGACCAGCAGGCAGGCGGCCTGCGCCAGCATCAGCCCGCCTGCCGCCACGCCCGTGGCCCAGCGGCGGCTGCGCAGGCCGCGCCAGGCGTCGAGCAGCAACGCCTTCATGCGAGGTGCTCCGCATGCGCGTCCACCAGCACCCGGCCATCGAGCAGGCGCACGCTGCGCGAGGCCAGCGCTGCGTGCTCGGCACTGTGCGTCACCACCACCAGCGTCGTGCCTTCGTCGTTGAGCTCGCGCAGCAGGCGCATCACCTCCTGGCCGTGGGCGCTGTCGAGGTTGCCGGTGGGTTCGTCGGCCAGCAGCAGCGCCGGGCGCGCGGCGATGGCGCGGGCAATCGCCACGCGCTGCTGCTGGCCGCCGCTGAGCTGGCTGGGGTGGTGCGCGGCCCGGTGCGCCAGGCCCAGGCGCTCCAGCACCTCGGCCGCGCGGGCGCGCTGGGCCTTCTCGGGCAGCGGGCCGTAGCGCAGCGCGAGCTGCACGTTGTCCTGCACCGTCATCTCGTCCACCAGGTTGAAGCTCTGGAACACGAAGCCGATGCGGCCTCGGCGGATCGCGGCCAGCTCGCGCCCGGTCTTGCCGGCGACGTCCTCGCCCTGCAGGCGGTAGACGCCGCTGCTGGGGTGGTCCAGCAGGCCCAGCAGGCCGAGCAGCGTGGACTTGCCGCAGCCCGACGGGCCGGTGATGGCGACATACTCGCCGGCCTCGATCTGCAGGTCGATCGCATCCAGCGCGGTGGTTTCGACGTCGCCGGCGCGGTGGCGCTTGGTCAGTTGGCTGAGTTCGATCATCCTAGAATCCTGGCAAGGCGAGCCTCTCGGCGTCGGAAGGGGGTTGGGAGATCAGCACCTGCTCGCCGGGCTGCAGGCCGGCCAGCACTTCCACCAGGCCGGCCGCGCGGCGGCCCAGCTGCACGGTGCGGCGCTGCAGCTCCCGGCCCTGGCGCACATACAGCCGGGTCTGCACGCCGGGGCCCTCGGGCAGCAGCAGCGCGGGGCCCGGGCGGCTGAGCTGCAGCCGCAGCTCGACCGCCTGGCCGGGCCGCAACGCAGCCGGTGCCGCCGGGCCGGCCCAGCGCAGCAGCACCCGGACCTTGCCGCCCTGCACCTGCGGCAGGGTCTGGGCCAGGCGCAGGGGGGCGCTGTCGTTGTCGACCCGCGGGGCGCTGACAGCGGTCTGGCCGACCTGCAGGCGCGGCAGGTAGTACTCGTCGACATCGGCGGCCAGTTGCATGCCGCCGGCGGGGTCGTCGATGCGCCCCAGGCGGTCGCCGGGCCGCACGCTGGTGCCGACCTGCAACTGGAAGCCGCTGAGCTGGCCGGCAATCGGCGCTCGCTGCTGCAGCCGTTCGCGCGAGCGCTCCAGCAGCAGCAGGCCGCGCTGCAGGCCCTGCACCGCGCGGGCCATCTCGGCCAGCGACTGCTGGCGCGTCTCGGCCTCCAGGCGCTGGTCCTGCTGCGCCTGCCGCAGCAACTGCGCCGCCAGTTGCCGCTGGCGCTCGGCCTGCTCCAGCGCGGCGGCGGAGACGTAGCCGGCGGTCGCCAACTGGGCCTGGCGCTGGTAGTCCGCTTCGGCCTGCAGTTGCGTCGCCTGCAGCTGCGCCAGCTCGCGCCGGTTCTGCGCCAGGCTGGCCGCCTGGGCGCTGCGCTGCACCGAGACGTTGGCCATCTGCTGCGCCACCTCGGCGCCGCGCTGCATCAGCAACTGCTCCTGCTCGGGGCTGTGCAGCCGGTACAAGGGCGCACCGGCCGCGACCCAGTCGCCGTCATGGGCCAGCACGGCCTCCACACGGCCCGCCTCGGCGGCGTCGAGCTGGACGGAGCGCAACGGCTCGACCCGCGCCCGCAGCGGCAGCTCGTCCCGGAACTCCCCGGCCCGCACCGGTGCCAGCTGCGCGGAGCCCACCGTCTGCAGCTGCGGCGCGCGCTGCCAGGCCAGCAGCGCCAGGCCGGGCACGGCGAGTGCCGCCCACGCGGCGCGCTGCCATGCCCGGGGCCAGCGGGGCCGCTGCGGCAGGGCGCGGTCCATCGCGGCGCCGCTGGGCGCGGCGGTGGAGGTCTCGTGCGGCGAGGGCGGTTTCATCGGCTTCGCAGCATCGAGCCTGGCGCCGCGCCGGCCAAGCCCTGTGTCCGCTTTCGGACATCGCCCTGGCGCGAGCGCGCGCCGGGCTGCGAAGATGCCGGCTGTGTTCGATGCCACCATCCTGCTGCTAGACGACGACCCCGATGTGGGCCTGGCCGCCCAGTTGCTGCTGCAGCGCCGGGTCGCGCCC